>JBCDDQ010000342.1:0-4846 GCA_039180225.1 Pseudomonadota bacterium | reverse complement strand
GCAAGGACTGCGTCATGATCAGGCCCGCCACATCGGCTGCCGGGTCGAACCAATAATGCGTGTTGCAAACCCCAGCCCAGGTCTGTGAGCCCTTGTGCCGCCGGCCGGGAATGTCGGCTTCCACGCGCATGAACCCGAAACTGTGGGTCTTGTCGATATCGGGATAGAAATCCACATCCGCCGTGAGTGCCGGCGCCACGCTCACCATCTTCCCGATGCGCAAAACCCCAATATGGTTCTCCAGCATGCTGGCCACCCCGTCCTCGCTGAGGATGCGCGCACCATCCAACTCTCCACCGTTCAGGAACATGCGCAGGAAGCGCATATAGTCCGGCGCGGTGGAGTAGAGCGCGTGGCCCATGCCGTAAAACTCCGGGTGGGCGGGCGGCGCCAGTTCAAAGTCGTCGAACGTCCCGGCGTCGTTGCGTATCTTCACCGTGGCAAGACGGTCCGCCAACGGCCCCTCCGCCTCGAACGCGGTGCTGGTCATGCCGAGCGGTTCGAAAATCTCCTCCCGGCAGAACACATCAATGGACCGTCCATCAACCGCTTCCACGACCTGGCCCAACCAATCAATGCCAATGCCATAGTCCCACTTGGTGCCGGGATCGAAGGCAAGCGGATACATCAGCGAAGATTTGAGACCCGACAGAATGGTGGGGTGGCCGGTCTTCTCAAGATACCGGGGCAAGGCACTGTTCCAGAACTCGTAGACAAAGCCGGACGTGTGGGTGGCCAGATGGCGGACTGTGGCCGTGGTTTCCGGTGTCCGCAAGACGGGTGTGTCCCCTTCAAAATGGTCAAGCACCTTTATGTCACCAAAGGATGGGAGGATGTCCGACACCGCGGAATCAAACTGCATCTTGCCCCGGTCGATCAGGATCATAGCCGCCAAAGAGCCCACCGCCTTGGTCATGGAGAAGATGCGGAACACAGTGTCTTCTCCGGCCGCTTTGCCACTTGCGGCCTCACCTGCCGCGCCGGACCAGGTGGTGCCGGCCGCAGTGCCGGTCATCCCCACGGCAAAGGGCACGTCTTCTTCGGCAACCGCCGTGTCGAGTACGGTTTGGAGCTGGGCGGTGTTCATGGCTGAGATCCTCCTGATTGGTATGATACGAGTGAACCACCCCCGAGCCCTCTATTGCAAGAGGTTCAACCTTCAGGGCTGGCGGTATGTTTTAAAGAGCGCCAGAACATCGGCCATTTCGGATGTGCTGAGGATTTTGGGTTCACCCGCGGAAGAGGCGTCCAGGAACATGGCGGCGAGATTCTCCACCTCCAGCGCCAGCGCAAAGGCTTCCTCAAGCGAGGCCCCAAACGCCACCTGACCATGATTGGCCAAAAGGCAGGCCCGCCGCCCTTGCAGCGCTGAGACCGTGGCCGCGGCAAGCGCGTCGGTGGCGGGTGTGTGATAGTCGGCCACCGGAATGTCCTCTCCCCCGGCCAGCGCCACCAGGTAGTGAAAGGCCGGGATGGGCGTCCTGAGGCAGGCCAGGGCAGTCGCCTTGGGCGAATGACAGTGCAGCACGGCGGACGCGTACGGGAATGCAGCAAAGATGGCCCTGTGAAACGGGGTTTCGGTGGACGGCTTGCGCTGGCCCTCCGGCACCATGCCATCGGCGCCCACAAAGACGATGTCTTCCGGCAAGAGCCCGTCGTAAGCCATGGCGGAGGGGGTGATCAGGAGGCCGTCGGACACCCGCGCCGAGACGTTGCCGGAAAGGCCCGGCGACAGCCCGTTCTCGGCCAGGGCCTGGGCCGTGTCGATAATCTGCTGACGCAGAAAGAGGTCGCTGTCAGTCTCCATTGCCGGCATGCTCAGGATAGAGGCGCAAAAGGCCTTCGCGGGAGGCCTCGCACACACCGCGTTCGGTGATCAGGCCCGTGACCAACCGCGCCGGGGTGACATCGAAGGCGTAGTTCCCGGCCTGACTGCCCGGCGCGGTGACCTGGACAGACTGCACGGTTCCATCTCTTGCAAGGCCCTGAATGTGGGTCACTTCCGCCTGGTCGCGTTGTTCAATGGGTATATCGCGCACCCCATCTTCAATGGTCCAATCTATGGTAGAGTGCGGCAGGGCCACATAGAACGGAACCCCATTGTCCTGAGCGGCCAGCGCTTTCAGGTAGGTGCCGATCTTGTTGGCCACATCACCATTGCCGGCTGTGCGATCCGTGCCGGTGATGCAGATATCCACCTGACCATGCTGCATCAGATGGCCGCCGGCATTGTCGGCAATCACCGTGTGCGGCACGCCATGTTTGCCGAGCTCAAAGGCGGTGAGTGCGGCGCCCTGGTTGCGGGGCCTGGTCTCATCGGCCCACACGTGCACGTTAATGCCCTTATCGTGCGCGTGATAGATGGGGGAAAGCGCGGTGCCCCAGTCCACGGTGGCGAGCCAGCCTGCGTTACAATGGGTGAGGATATTGACCGGCTCGCCGGGCTTGGCGGCCGCGATCTCTTCGATCAGCGTCAGACCGTGCTCTCCGATCATACGGCAGGTTTCGACGTCCTCATCGCAGATCTCCGCGGCGCGGGCATAAGCCGCCTGCTCGCGCCTCTCGCGCGGCTGGTTGCGCACGGCGGCCAGCATCTCGTCGATGGCCCAGATCAGGTTGACCGCCGTGGGGCGCGTGCGCCGAAGCCGCTCAGCAGCGGCCTCAAGCGCCTCATCGGATGCATCGGCCCTCAGCGCCAGGCAGATGCCGTAAGCCGCCGTGGCCCCAATGAGAGGCGCGCCGCGCACCTGCATGATCTCAATCGCCCGGGCGGCATCCTCCAGGGTTTCCAGGCGCACCGTCTGGAACGTGTGGGGGAGCACCGTCTGATCGATGATCTGGGCAGCCCAGCCATCATCAGCCAACCAGATGGAGCGATATGGCGTGCCGTCGATCTTCACGTCAGGCCCGGCTGGTGGCTAGGTGAACCCCGAGCCCCACCAGGATGGAGCCGCCGACCCGTTTCATCCATTTTTGAACACGGCTGTTCTGGCGCATGCGCTTTATGATCTGATCGGTCATCATCACAGCCACAATATCGGCTGAGGAGAATGTCAGATTAACGACAGTGCCCAGGATCAAGAACTGGAGCCAGGCGGGGAACGCGCCGGCCGGATCCACAAACTGCGGCAGGAACGCCAAAAAGAACAGAGCCGTTTTGGGGTTCAGGATCTCCACAGCCATGCTGTTGAAAAAAGCCCGGCGGGCACTGCGCTTTCGGATCTCCGGCATGTCCACTTTTGCTGCGCCTGCGCGGATCATCGCAATGCCAAGCCACACCAGATAAGCCGCGCCACATAACTTGATCACCATGAACAATGTGGGCACCAGCTCCAAGATAACGGCCAGCCCTAGGGCCGCGGCGAACACATGCACATAACCGCCCACATGCAACCCGATGGCAGCCTTGAAGCCGCCCTGGCGGCCATAGGCCATGGTTTGGGCAGCGGTGTACACAAGCGCAGGCCCAGGCATGAACCCGAAGATAATCGCAGCCACCACGAAGCTTAGAAGGATCTCAGGACCGGCCATCACTCGCCCTCAAACTCAACGAGCGTGTGCAGTTTCACACCCTTGTCGCGGATCTTCTGGGCGCCGCCCAGGTCCGGCAGATCCACAATAAACGCGGCGGCCACAACCTCCGCGCCAGTGGCCTGCACCAGCTCGATCGCTGCCGCTGCGGTGCCGCCGGTGGCGATCAGGTCATCGATGATCAGGATCCGATCACCCTCGCCCATGGCGTCGGCATGCACCTCCATGGTGTCCACGCCATACTCCAGCTCATAGTCACGCCCGATCACGTGGAACGGCAACTTGCCCTTCTTGCGGAAGGGAATGAAGCCCTTGCCGAGCTCGTGCGCCACCGCGCCGCCAATGATGAAGCCACGCGCCTCAATCCCCACCACATAGTCGATCCCTTCTTTGAGAAACGGCCACATGAGTTCATCCACAGTGGCGCGAAAGCCGTGGGCATCTGCCAAAAGCGTGGTGATGTCGCGGAACATGATCCCCTTCTTGGGATAGTCCGGCAGGGTGCGAATGTAGCGCTTGATGTCAAATCCGTTACGCAGGTCCATAAGGTGCCTCTCAACTGGCCGACGCGGCAAAGGCGTCAAACTTTTGAAGCGCGGCTTGCCTCTCCGCCTCGCTCATGAAGGCGCCGAGATATGAGTTTCGCGCCAGGGTCTTGATGTGGTCAAAGCCAAGGTTCAGGCCTTGCTGGACGGCGTGATAGTTCTCGTTCACATAGCCGCCGAAGTAAGAGGGGTCATCGGAATTGATGGTCACCCGCACGCCCGCGTCTAGAAGCGTGAGTGCGGGATGATCGGAGATTTTGTCAATCACGCACAGTCTCAAGTTTGACAAGGGGCACATGGTGAGCGCGATCTGCTCCTCGGCCAACCGTTTCACCAAGCCTGGATCGTCCAGCGCCCGGTTACCATGGTCGATGCGCACCACGCGCAAGGCATCAAGCGCGCCGTGCACATACTCAGCCGGACCCTCTTCGCCCGCATGGGCGACCAGGGTGAAGCCGGCTTCGGCTGCCGCTTTAAAGACCCGCTCAAACTTCTCAGGCGGGTGGCCGACCTCAGAAGAATCGAGCCCCACGCCGTAGATGCGGGTCTTATACGCCATGGCCTGGGCAAGGGTCTCAAACGCCTTTTCTTCCGACAGGTGGCGCAGGAAGCACATGATGAGCTTGTGACTGATGCCATGCTCGGCGTTGCCCGCGTCCAGTGCCTTGGTGATGCCGACCAGGGCGGTCTCAAACGCCACGCCCCGTTCGGTGTGGCCCTGGGGATCAAAGAAGATTTCCACATGAGTGACGTTCTGCTCGGCGCATTTG
>JBCDDQ010000341.1:0-4865 GCA_039180225.1 Pseudomonadota bacterium | reverse complement strand
TAAAATGCTCGATCGTATCACTGGTTTGCAGGTCTTTACCCGGGTTGCCGCGCTCGGAAGCTTATCGGGCGCAGCGCGAGCGTTGCACATGTCCCAAACCATGGCCACCAAACATATGGCGGCGCTGGAGGATCGCCTGGGCATCAAGCTGCTCTACCGCACCACGCGGCAAATGACCTTAACGGAGGCAGGGCGTTCCTACCTGGAGGCGGCCGAGCGCATTCTTACCGACCTGGAAGAGGCCGACGCGGCAGCGGCGCAGGCGGCGGTTGAAGTGCGCGGAACATTGCGGCTGAACGTGCCTGTGTCGTTCGGCATTTTGGAGATCGCGCCGTGCTTGCCCGAGCTCTCCCGGCTTCACCCCGCGCTCAATGTGGATCTTGGCCTCAACGACCGGCAGGTTAACCTGCTGGAGGAGGGGTGGGACTTGGTGATCCGGATCGGGGCCTTGCAGGATTCAAGCCTGGTTGCCCGCAAGCTGGCTCCGTGCCGCACTGTGGTGTGCGCCGCGCCTGATTACCTCGCCCGTCACGGGACCCCAAAAACCACTGCCGAGCTGTCAGCCCATGCCTGCCTGGGCTACACCCTGTCGCCTGCGGTTGGCGCAAACACCTGGCAGTTCGGGTCAGACCGAAAGCAGCGTGTGAACATTTCAGGCCCGCTCATGGCCAATAATGGCGATGCGCTTGTTGCCGCGGCCGTGGCCGGGCAGGGCATTGTCTATCAGCCTGCCTTCCTGGTGGCGCGAGAGCTCAAAGCCGGCACGCTCGTCGCCCTTGATCTGGACCACCCGCCGATCGAGTTCGATGGCATTTTTGCCATATACCCATCCGATCGCCGCCCGCCCGCAAAGGTGCGCGCGGCGATCGATTTCTTTGCCAGCCGGTTCTCGCCGGCTATTTGCCCATGGATTGCTTGATAAAGCCCACAATGGCCATCACGATGGCACCGCCCACGCCGCCGCCGGCAATCTGACCGATTATGCCGTCCGCAGCGCCGCTGGCGATCATATTCAGCAGAAAACCGCCAATACCGCCGCCGGCAATCCCGGCGATCGAATTGCCCAAGGTTCCGAGGCTGAGGTTCTTGAGGACGGCACCCGCCACGTTGCCGCCGGCCGCACCACTGGCCAACTGAATGATGAGAGGAAGTAGACTTTCCATAGAGCTTATCTTTCCTGTTAGCGCCTCGACAGCGGTCAGTGAACGGACCAAAAGGTGGCATGTCAAGGAGAAAGGCATGTATCGGGGGCGGTGTTGACCGCCACGGTTCCAGCAGGTAACGCTGGCAACGGTCAGTCAGACTGAAGGCGTGTCATGCTCCAAACCTCCGGCCACCCCCGCCCATTGATTGTGGGTAAGCCCGCGCTCATCGTGATCGATATTCAAGGCGATCTGAGTGCGCAAGAGGGGACCGGCGCCATTCCGGAGATGCCGGGCTTCAATGCCCGCATGGCGCTGGCGCGCAGACCGATCGATATGGCCCGGGCACAGAACATTCCAGTGATCTTCATCCAGGAGGTGCACCGTCCCGACCAGGTCGATTTCGGCCGCGAGCTTGACGGGGCGGAAGATGTGCATTGCATTGAAACCGATCCGGACACAGCAATCGCGGCGAAGGTGTTGGACTTCCGGCCCACGGACTACCTGATCCGCAAGCGCCGGTACTCCGCCTTTTTTGGCACTGATTTTGAGATCCTCCTGAAGGGCCTCAAGATAGACACGCTCCTCCTATGTGGCGGGCTGACCGATGTGTGCGTGCACTACACATTTGTGGATGGCCACCAGTCGGACTATTTTTGCCGGGCATCGAAGACTGCGTGGCAGGGTCCGGCGGGGAGGCCCATGAGGCGGCGCTGAGGGCCATGGAATATCTGCAAACGGGCGCGCGCCGGTCGCTGGACGAGGTTCTGTCCGCTATGGAGGCCTATCAGGCCGCCTAGGGCTGTCACCTGGCGAGTTTGATCCCCGCCTCTTCCCTGTCCCAGGTATCTGTGGTTACGCCTTTCTCGCGCAACGGGAACTTCTGGATCTTGCCGGTAGGTGTCTTCGGCAACTCGTCCACGAGCTCCACATATCTTGGCACCATGAAGTAGGCCATGCGCGGCTCAAGGAAGCCGATCAAGTCTGCCGGGTTCAGCGCATGGCCCGGCTTTGCCACCACAACCGCCATCACCTCTTGTTCGGTGTGCTGAGAGGTCACCGGAATGACCGCGCTCTCCAGCACATCCGGATGCGCATTGATCTCGTTTTCCACCTCCATGGACGAGATGTTCTCACCCCGCCGCCGGATGGCATCCTTTGAGCGGTCCACAAAATAGTAGTTGCCCGCCTCATCGCACATCAGCATATCGCCGGTATGGAACCATTGATTGCGCCAGGCTTCCACGGTCCATTCCGGATGGTTCCAGTAGCCGTTGGACATGATCCAAGGCTCCTTTGTGCGCACCAGTGCCTCGCCGGGCACGCCGGGCGGCATCTCGCGGTCATCGGCGTCCACAATGCGCACCTCATAGCGGTCATCCGCCAGGCGCCCGCAGGACTTGCTGTCCACCAGGTCAAATCCGGAGCGCATGGGACAGTTCATCTCCGTGCCGCCCCAGGTGGTGGACACCAGGCAGTCGAATCGCGCTTTGAACGCCTCGGTCTCCGGGATCAGCGGCACCATCAGCACCCGTTCAAGAGGATTGTCCGGGTCATCGCTTTGGGGCTGCTGGCCATAGAGAAAGTTCGCCATAGCTCCCAGCAGGAACGTGGCGGTTGCCTGGTGATGGCGCACATCGCGCCAGAAGCCTTGCGCGCTGAAGGTGCCGGGCAGAACGGCCGTGGCCCCAGCTATACAAGCGCAATAGACCAACGCAAACTGGCCGGCCAGGTGGAACAGGGGCAGGGCGGCGTAGTACACATCGTCCTGCTTAAGCTCCAGCATCTCCACCACACCGTAGGCATATTCATAGGCATGGGCGTGCGTGACCGTTGCGCCCTTGGAGGGACCTGTGGTGCCCGAGGTGTACATGACCGCCATCAGATCGTGGTAGCGCGGCCCAGGGCCCGTCCACGGCGTTTCTGAGGCCAATAACTCCTGGTAAGGATGAACGGCAAAGCGCGCAGAAGCGCTTGTTCCGTCCCCTCCCAGCACATAGACCTTCTTCAAGTGAGTGAGGTCACGGCCGACCGCTTCAATCCGCTCCAGATAGTCTTCATGCACGAGAAGCACGGCCGCTTTGGAATCGTTGAGCACATAAGACAGGATCGTGCCCCGGTAGTGCACATTTACCGGAACCTCGATGGCACCCAGCTTGGAGAGCGCGCACCAGGCCCAGATGTAATCGATCACATCAGGCAGCATGATCAAGACAGTGTCGCCGGCCGCGACGCCCGCAGCAGCAAAGCCGCCCGCCATTTGGCTTGAGCGTTCATCGATGTCCCGGTAGCTGTGCGTGGCCTCATCGGTAACCACCCAGGGCTTATCGGGTTGGCGCGCCACACGCTTGGCCAAGACCGTTGCCAGATCCTGCTCGTGCCGTGGATCTGCGAACGCAATCATGGGTCAGCGGCCTTTGAACTTCGGCTCGCGCTTCTCGCCGAAGGCCGTGATCGCCTCGCCGTAATCCTCAGTGTATATCAGGTTGGTGATGGTCTGCTTCTCCGCTTCCAATGTGGCCTCAAAGCCGGATTCGGCTGCATTTTGGAGCATGCGCTTGTGGTTGACGACCGCCAGTGGTGCCCGTGTCATGATCACCCGTGCCAGGCGTTCGGCCTCCTCTTCCTCCTTGCCGATGGGCACAAGCTTGTTCACCAGCCCGATGCGGTAGCCCTCTGCAGCATCAATGAACTCGCCGGTCAGCACGAGCTCGCGGGCTTTGTTGAGGCCCACAATCATCTGCAGCAGCTTGGACGCCCCGCCGGTGATGGTCATGCCGGCATTGGCTTCGGGAAACCCGAACTTGGCATCCTCTGCCGCCACGATCATGTCGCAGTCGATAGCGATCTCAAAGCCGCCGCCCACCGCATAACCGCGCACAGCGGCAATCACCACCTTGCGCGCCTTGCGGATGATGCGGGGGATTTCCTGAAGGCTCTCGGTGATGTCCTCCACAATGTCGAGAATGGGATGGATCTCACCGCTCTTGATGAGGGGGTATTCCTGAAGCGCAACCTTCAGATCATCGCCAGCACAGAACGCCTTACCGACGCTTGAGATGATGACAACCTTGACATTTTCATCGTCAGCCGCCTCCTTGAGGGTCGAGACGAGTGCTCGGGCTTCTTCGGGGTTGAAGGCGTTCAACAGCTCAGGACGGTTGAAACGGATCCAACCGATCCCGTCCTTGTTCTCGTACAGCAGCTTGGCCATGATCTTTCCCTTCGGTTTATGGCACGACTTTCATGACCGCCTCTGCAAACGCATCCGGCGTCTCTTGCGGCGGATTGTGACCGACACCCTTCATGATGATGCGTTCGTAAGGCCCGGTGAAATGGTGCCGGACGTCGTCCTCCGCCGGCGGTGGATCCACCGTGTCATCTGTGCCTTGCAAGATGATGGTGGGCACCGTGATGTCCGGCTGTGTGGCAAGCTGCGCTTCGATCTGCGCCACGGCCGGATCTCCCGTGATGCCGCCGAACCGGTGCCGGTAGGAGTGAATGACGATGTCCACAAAGTCGGGGTTCTCAAACGCCGCTGCGGAGCGGGCGTAGGTGGCATCGTCAAAGTTCCAGTTGGGGGACCACAGGTTCCAGATATAGCGGCAGAACGCGGTGCGGTCGGTTTCCAGCGCCTGGCGTCCGCGTTCGGTGTGAAAGAAGTAGATGTACCAGTAGCGCGCCTCCTCGGCGGCAGGGGCCGGCTCGTTTGCCCGGGCAATG
>JBCDDQ010000340.1:0-4876 GCA_039180225.1 Pseudomonadota bacterium | reverse complement strand
GCGCAAGTGGGCCCCGCGATGCCGGCATTGTTGACCATGACATCAAGGCCGCCCAAATCATCCAATGCGTGGTCGAACCATTGAGCGAGCGGCACCCCGATGTGGGCACCACGCCTCTAGATGTGACCGACGAGGCGGCTTTCGATCAATGGTTCGACCACGCATTGGATGATTTGGGCGGCCTTGATGTCATGGTCAACAATGCCGGCATCGCGGGGCCCACTTGCGCCATTGAGGACATGGACACCGATGCCTGGCGCCAGTGCCTGGATGTGTGTTTGGATGCGCAGATGTTTGGCTGCCGGCGGGCGGTCCCGGTGATGAAGGACCAGAAGTCCGGCTCCATCATCAACATCTCGTCCACCGCCGGCCTCTATGGCTTTCCGTTGCGCACACCCTACGCGGCCGCCAAATGGGGCGTGATCGGGCTGACGAAGTCGGTGGCGGCCGAAGTGGGCCCCTACAATATCCGCTGCAACGCCATCTGCCCGGGGGCTGTTGCCGGCCCGCGCATCGACAGGGTGATCAGTGCTGAAGCCAGAACCAGCGGCAAGCCGGAGGAAGAGGTGCGCGAGGCGTATGCGTCGAATTCATCTCGGCGTCGCTTTGTAGAGGCCTCAGAAATTGCCGATATGGCGGTGTTTCTGTCCTCTCCTGCCGCAGCAATGGTCTCAGGCGAGGCCATCAGCGTGGACGGGCACACCCAGACGTTAAGTGCCAAGTGAGGCACCAGAGAGCGCCTCGAGAGACAATCAGCATCTGGAGATCTGAAGATGGATTTTGCCATCAGCGAAGAACAGCAACTCATTCAAGACACCACACGGGCGTTCGTCGAAAACGAGATGAAGCCCCATGAGGATGAGATCGAACGCACCGGAGAGCTTGATCCGGACGTGGTGAAAGAGGTGAAGGCCAAGGCGATAGAGGCTGGCCTCTTTGCGGCCAACATGCCAGCTGAAGTGGGCGGAGCCGGGCTTGATATGGTGAGCTGGGTGTTGTTTGAAAAAGAGCTCAGCAAGACCAACTATGCCCTGCACTGGACCTGCGTGGGGCGCCCTTCCAACATTCTGATGGCGTGCGAGGGTGAACAGCGCGAGCGTTACCTCTTTCCCACCGTGCGCGGAGAACGGGCGGACTGTCTGGCCATGACCGAACCGGGCGCCGGCTCCGACTTGCGCGGCATGAAAATGAGCGCCAAGCAGGACGGAAACTCCTGGATCCTCAACGGCACCAAGCATTTCATCAGTTATGCAGACTGGGCAGACTACGCGATCGTCTTTGCTGCCACCGGCGAAGAAGAGACGTCGCGTGGACCCAAGAAGCTGATCACCGCCTTCTTCGTTGATAAAGGCACGCCGGGGTTCACGGTGCGCGACGGCTACCAGAACGTGGCGCACCGGGGCTACAAGAACTGCATCTTGGAGTTCGATAACTGCAAGCTGGGATCCGACCAGATCCTTGGCGAAGTGGGCAAAGGCTTCGATGTGGCCAACGAGTGGCTGGGCTTCACGCGTCTGCAGATTGCGGCTGGTTGTGTGGGCCGGGCGGAAGTTGCGCTGGACGCGTCCAAGCAATGGGCCGTTGAGCGCCAGCAGTTTGGCCAACAGATCGGCAAATTCCAGGGCGTTTCCTTCAAGCTGGCCGATATGGCCATGCAGATGAAAGCCTCCTGGCTGCTCACCCTGGAATGTGCCTGGAAGGCCGATCAGGGCACCTGCACGGACATGGACATGGCCATGGCCAAACTCCATGCCACGGAGATGCTGCAGATGGTCTCCGATGAAGCGATCCAGATCCATGGCGGCATGGGTCTGATGCAGGAGTTGCCCTTGGAGCGAATTTGGCGCGATGCCCGGATCGAACGGATCTGGGAAGGCACCAGCGAAATCCAGCGCCACATTATCTCGCGCAGCCTCCTGCGGCCCATGGGAGGATAGCGCTATGGACTTTCAGCTCAGCGCCGACGACCGCGACGTGCTTGAGCGCTCCCGGGCCTTCACAGCCGAGCACCTTTATCCTTTCGAGCTGGAGGCAGATCAGACCGGCGCGGTGTCCGAGCCGGTGCTGCAATCGATCCTGGATGGTGTGCGGGCCTATAAGCTCAATGCCGTGAACCACGCCAAAGAGCACGGCGGTCAGGGCATGAGCATGGTGCAGCAATGCATCGTCAACGAAGAGGTGGGCAAAGCCACCAACGGCCTTTGGGCTTATGTGTGGCAGCCGCCCTTGCCCCTCAAAGAGGGCCGCGCAGATCAGATCGAAGAATTCCTGGTGCCCGGTTGCAGGGGCGAGAGGCACTTTGCCTACTGCGTTACGGAAGAAGGCGCGGGCTCGGACGTCTCACGGGTGAAGACCACGGCGGTCAAAGACGGCGACAGCTATGTGATCAATGGCGGCAAGTGGTTTGCCTCAGGTGCGAACGTGTGCGACGTCACCATGCTGCACGCTCATGTGGACGGCGATCCGGAAATGAGCGCGGTATTCTTCGTGGACCGGGATCAGCCAGGCTTCGAAGTGGCCCGCCTGCCCCGCTTCATGATGGGGGACGTGGATCAGCACCCGGAACTCAAGATCACCAATCTGAGGGTCCATAAAGACCGCATGCTGGGCGCGGTCGGCGATGGCTTTGATCTCACCAAGGATTGGTTCGTGGAAGCGCGGCTCGCAATTGCCGCGCGCTGCTGCGGCATGGCCGTGCGGGCGACCGAAGCTGCCAATGCCTATGTGTCTGAGCGCGAACAATTCGGCCAGAAGCTGAACGCGTTTCAAGGCGTGGAATTCATGCTGGCCGACATGGCGGTGGAGATCATGGCCGCCAAGAGCCTGGTGTACCGGGTGGCCGCCGAGATCGACAGCGGCATTGACCGCAAACTGATCCACGCCAAGGCGTCTGCCGCCAAGCTGTTTTGCTCCGAACGCTGCGGGCGCGTGGTGGATATGGCCGTCCAACTCCATGGCGGGCGTGGCGTTTCACGTGATTATCCCGTGGAGCGGCTCTACCGCGACATTCGCGTAGAGCGGATTTGGGAGGGTGCTTCTGAAATACAGAAAGTCATCATCGCCGGGCAAATCAAGAAGCGGGGCTTGGGGGTCTATGCAGGACTTGAGTAACCCGTCGGCACTTCAGCGCCTGCTTGCTCCCAAATCCATAGTCTTCATAGGAGGCGCGGAAGCCGAAATCGCCTTGAGCGGCACCCTGAAACTCGGCTTTGAAGGCAAGATCTTTGCTGTTCATCCCAAGCGCGAGCATCTCGCCGGAGTGCCCACAGTGCCTTGCCTGGCTGACCTGCCGGAAACACCGGAGGCGGCCTTTATCGCTGTGAAGCGCGAGCCCACTATTGACCTTGTGCGCCAGCTTTCTGCGCGCGGAACGGCCGGTGTCGTGGTCTATGCTTCTGGCTTTGCTGAGGTGGGCGATGAGGGCGCAAAGCTGCAGGCAGAGCTCCTGGACGCCGCCGGACACATGGCATTGATCGGACCAAATTGTTATGGCGTCGTCAATTATCTTGATCGCCTGTCTCCCTGGCCCGACATTTTCGGCGGCACAGCCATTGAGCGCGGCGTGGCGGTCATCACCCAGAGCGGCTCCATGGCGCTCAACTTCACCCTGGCCGCCCATCGCCTGCCCATGGGGGCCATGTGCGCGCTTGGCAACCAGGCGCAAATCGGTATGGCGGAGATGCTCGCCCACTTTGCCGCCGATCAACGCATCACGGCCATCGGCCTTCATATTGAAGGGCTCACTGACGTTGCGCGGTTTGCCGAGGCAGCCGCCCTCGCCCGGACCTTGCGCAAACCTGTCATCGCGCTCAAAACCGGCCGTTCCGAGCAAGGGGCCAAAACTACGCGCAGTCATACCAATTCGCTTTCCGGTGCTGATGATCTCTACAGCGCGCTGTTTGACCGCTACGGCATTGCCCGCGTGACCACCATGAGCGCGTTCACGGAAACCTTGAACCTCTTGCACCATGGCGGCCCGGTTTCCGGTCACAATCTGCTGTCGATGAGCTGCTCAGGTGGCGAAGCCGCGCTTGCCGCAGATCTGTGCGAGCCCATGAAACTCCAAACCCCACCCCTGCCCGAGCACAGTAAGAAGGCCATGGTGAAGGCGCTGAACGAATTCGTGCAGCTGGAGAACCCGCTCGACTATCACACCTTCATCTGGGGCAATGAGGAGAAGCTGACCGCCTGTTACGCAGGCGCGATGAGCGGCGGCTTTGATGCCTCGATGCTGATGATCGATACGCCCAATGAGCCGGGGCTGGACCGGGCGAGCTGGACCCCTTCGATCAATGCCTACATGACGGCTGCCGCTGAGACCGCGTGCCGGGCGGCAGTGGCCATACATCTCCCGGAGAGCATGCCGGCTGATCTTGAGGCCAAGCTGAGTGCGAGCGGCATTGCGGTTCTGCGCGGGTTGCAGGATGCACTGGACGCGATTGAGGCTGCCGCGGACATTGGAGCCAACTGGCAGCGAGAAGAGCCTCTACCCCCGTTGGACGCCGCGCCCCTGGCGCCGGGGGCCGTGCGCCAATTGACCGAATATGATGCAAAGCAACGGCTCGCCGCGCATGGTCTGCCGGTACCTGACGGTCAGGTCTGTAACGCCTCTCAGGCCGCCGACGCGGCCGAAGCGATTGGCTGGCCCGTGACCTTGAAGGTCTCCAATACCGAGCTTGCTCACAAGAGCGACGTGGGGGGACTTGCGCTCAATTTGCAAGAAAGGCTTCAGGTGGAAGAGGCCGCGGAGAGGCTCGGGCGCCTGGCCGAAAACGTGCTGGTTGAAGAGATGGTCACTGGAGCCGTGTGCGAGCTTATTGTGGGACTTAAGCGCGACCCGCAGTTTGGCCTTGCGCTCGTGATCGGAGCCGGCGGT
>JBCDDQ010000339.1:0-4943 GCA_039180225.1 Pseudomonadota bacterium | reverse complement strand
CTGGTGCAGCGCTATCCCGCCAAGGGCATCCGGCCGACGGCGGCGGGCAAGGCGCTGATGCGCAAGATCCGCCATCTGGTGGAAGAATATGACACGCTCATGCTGGAGGGCGCGGAGCTGAGGACGGCGCTCTCCGGCAATCTTTCCATCGGCTACTATGCACCGGTGGCGCCCGCGTTCCTTCCGGCCATAGCCGGTCCCATGGTGCGCGCGCATCCTGGTTTATCCGTGAGCCTTGCTGAAGTGGACAATGAACGTGCGCAGGCCGGGCTTTTGAGCGGGGACTATGATCTCATATTGTTTGTGGCGGAGAATGTGCGGGCGGGCATCAGCTACGAGACCTTGATTGAAGCGCCGCCTTACGCGCTGCTGCCGCAGGACCATCCGCTCTCCGGCAGTGCATGGCTGGAGATGCCAGATCTGCGCGGGCAAGCTCTTGTGCTCCTGGATCTGCCGGTGACCAACGAGTATTACCGCGGGCTCATTGACGAGGCCGGCGGGGAGGCGAATATCGTTGCCACAGCCTCGACCCACGAGATGGTGCGCAGCATGGTGGGTGCCGGAGTGGGCTGTTCGGTGCTGAACATGCTGCCCCTGGCACCGGTGACCTATGCAGGGGACGCGGTGGCCGCCGTTCCCATCAGATCCTCGGTGAAGCCGCTTAAGCTCGTGCTGGGCCACCTGGGCGGCAAACCGAGACGGCTGCTACAGGCGTTCATGGATGCGGCGCGGGCGTATTTTGACAGCGCGGACGCCCAAGCCCTCATCGTGCGCTGAGCATTCAGCTCAGCATACCGAAGGCCTGGCGCATTCTGGCCACACCCTTTTCAATGTCCGCTTCGCTGCAGGCAAAGGACATGCGCAGGCAATCGGCATCACCAAACGCCCCGCCCGGTACGGTGGCCACGTCGTGTTCTTCCAAGAGCCAGAGGCAGAGATCTTCCACTGTCTCCACCCGATGGTTGCCGGCGGTTTTGCCCAAGTGGGCTGACACATCGGGGAAAATGTAAAACGTGCCGTCCGGCGGGCGCACGCTGACGCCGGGAATGTCCGCCAGCAGCTTGGCGATGAGGTTCCGGCGGGTGTGATAGGAGCGCGTCATCTTCTCACACTCTTCCCGGCTTTCGCCCAGCGCCGTGGCGCCTGCCATCTGCACGAAGGCGTTGGCTCCGGCTGTGAACGTGCCTTGGACCTTGGCGCAGGCCTTGGCCACGGGAGCTGCCGCGGCCAGGAAGCCGAGGCGCCAGCCGGTCATGGCAAAGCCCTTGGAAAATCCGTTGATGGTGACGGTGCGCTCGCGCATGCCCTCCAGCGCCCCGAAGGAGATGTGGGGCTTGTCGAAGATGATGTACTCGTAGATCTCGTCCGCCATGACCATCATGCGCGGATGCTTGCGGACAATGGCGGCGAGCCCCTCTAACTCATCGCGCGTGTAGACGGCGCCGGACGGGTTGCACGGGTTGGAAAAGATCAGGAGCTTGGTGCGTTCTGTTATGGCCGCCTCCAGCGCGGCAGGGGTCATCTTGAAGCCGTCCTTCGACGTGGTCTTGAGGATCACCGGCTTTCCGCCCGCCATCACCGAGATGCCCTCATAAGCCACCCAGAAGGGCGTGGGCATGATCACCTCATCGCCCTCGTCCAAAAGGGCAAAGGCCGCGTTGGTGATGGCCTGCTTGGCGCCGTTCGTGACCACGATCTCATCGCTCGCGTAGCTGAGGCTGTTTTCCGCCTTCAGCTTGGCTGACAGGGCTTCGCGAAGTTGAGGCATGCCGGGCATGGGCGAATAGTGGGTAAAACCCTGGTCCATGGCGTCGGTGGCGGCCTGTTTGATGAACTGGGGCGTGTCAAAATCCGGCTCACCTATGGTCAGGCTCACCACATCGCGTCCCTGCGCCTTCAGATCGCGGGCGCGCTGGGCCATCTTTATGATGATGGAATCTTCAACCCCGCGGGTGCTCTTTGAAAGGATCTGGTCAAAATCGGTCATAACCGGTTTGCCTTGTGAGATGAGTTATCTGATGCCTGCCATGCGGATGGTATCGGCAATGGCCTTAGCCCCTTGCATGGGGGCCATAATGTGAACGCCGGCAATGCCGTCCACGTGCTGATAGGCCTCGATGAGCTCAACGCAGATTTTGCGGCCCTCCGCCTTCTGGTCTTCCGCCGCATCCAGGCGCTCGATGATGTGTTCGGGCACGGAAACGCCAAAAAGGTTCTCGTCCATGAACCGTGCCTGCTTGGCGGAGGCAAGGGGGCCGATGCCCACCACGAACTTCAGCTTATCGGTGATGCCGTGGTCGCGCAGGCGCTGGAAATAGCGCTCCGCAATGCCGGTATCGAAGCAAAACTGGGTCTGGGCAAATTGGGCCCCGGCCTCGATCTTGCCTTCCAGCCCCTTGGGTTCCCAGTCGGGCTTGGGGTCCATGGGCATGTCGGCACAGGCGATGTAAAAGTCAGGCGCCGGGTTGATCTCGCGGCCCGAGGGCAGCTGTGCCTCATCGCGCATCATGCGGGCAAGGTTCATCACGCCCTTGGAATCAAGATCATAAACGCCGGTGGCTTCCGGCATGTCGCCGCCCTTGGGGTCATCGCCATGCAGCACCAGCATGTTGTGAACACCCATGGCAGATGCCCCCAGAAGATCGGAGGCAAGGCCAATGCGGTTCCGGTCCCGGCAGGTGAGCTGCATGATCGGCTCAATGCCTTCAGCGGCCATGATTGCCCCGCAGGCGATGCTCGACATGGCGGCCCTGGCGCCGGCGCCGTCGGTGATGTTGACCGCATCGGCCAGACCTTTCAGCGGCTCGGAGCGGGCCAGAACGGCCTCTGCCGATGCGCCCAATGGCGGCGTGATCTCCGCGGTGATCACGAAATCGCCGCGCCCAAGTTTGTCCCTCAACGCGTCCATGCGCTTGTCCCTCAACGTCTCAGAATGTTGGGATGGTGTTTTTAAGCAAACGTCCAGCCAATGATTACCGCCGCACATTGCCTTAAGGGGACATTCGGTTCAAGGTGCGTTCTTATCAACAGGCGAGACGGGTATGGCGAAATTTTCTGCAAATCTAGGATTCTTGTGGACAGAGCTGTCCCTGCCGGACGCCATTCGGGCAGCGCATGGCGCGGGCTTTGAGGCGGTGGAGTGTCACTTTCCTTTCCAGACCCCGGCTGGCGAGGTGAAGTCCGCTTTGGAGACCACCGGCCTGCCCATGCTGGGGCTCAACACCGTGCGGGGCAATGTGGACGAGGGAGAGTTCGGTCTTGCCGCCGTGGCGGGAGCTGAGACCAGGGCACGGGCGGCCATTGATCAGGCGGTTGATTATGCAGCGGCCATCGGCGCGCGCAACGTTCATGTGATGGCGGGCCGGCATGGCACACACCAGGTGTTCATAGAAAACCTGTCTTACGCGGCTGAACGGGCCGCACCGCTGGGTGTGGGGCTTCTCATTGAGCCGATCAACCGGCGGGATGCGCCGGACTATTTTCTGAGCAATGTGGAGCAAGCTGAAGAGATTATTGAAGAAGTTGGCGGTCCACACCTGCAGATCATGTTTGACTGCTATCATGTTCAGATCATGCAGGGCGATCTCATCAAACGACTGGAAGCGCACCTGCCTCGCATAGGACATGTTCAGATTGCAAGCGTGCCCGCGCGCAATGAGCCCGACAGGGGCGAGATTGACTATCGTTGGCTGATGGCTGCGCTGGATGATCTGGGCTACCAGGGCTATGTGGGCGCTGAATACGTTCCCGCCAACACCACAGACACCGGCCTTGGCTGGCTCCGGGATTTCTCGGCCTCCCCATAAGGCGTCCGGACTGCTGACAGGAGGCTGTCAGGGGCGTCCCGCTAGGGTCGATGCTTCTCGGAGGGTGGCGCAACACCAAGGAGAGCCAATGACACACATTGCTGAGAGCTTCCGCGCACTGCATGACGGCGAGGGCGCGTTCATTATTCCCAATCCCTGGGATGTGGGCACCTCTCGCATCCTTGCCCGCATGGGCTTCAAAGCGCTCGCCACCACCAGCGCCGGCGTTGCCTTCAGCCACGGGCTTGTGGAGGGCAATCTTACCCCGGATGCCGTGCTCAGCCATTGCCGGGACATCGTGGGTGCAACGGAGCTGCCGGTGTCTGCCGATCTGGAGAAGGGCTTTGGCGACAGCCCGCAAAGCGTGCATGAAACCATTGTTGCCGTGGCCGAAACGGGCCTGGCCGGAGGCTCCATTGAAGATCACACGGGTGATCGCAAAAACCCGATCTACGATATGCCGTTGGCTGTAGAGCGGATGCAGGCGGCTTGTGAGGCGCGGGACAGTTTGAGCCACGACTTCGTGCTTACTGGCAGATGCGAGAACCTTCTGTGGGGCAAGAGCGATATGGACGACGTTATTGCCCGCCTTCAGGCCTATGAGGCCGCCGGGGCCGACGTGCTCTATGCGCCGGGCCTGAAGGATCTTGAAACCATCAGGTTGGTGTGCGAGGCGGTGGACAAGCCGGTGAATGTGGTGATGGGCCTGCCGGGTGTTTCCCTCAGTGCCGACGAGCTTGCCGAAGCCGGTGTTAAACGGATCAGCGTCGGCTCGGCTCTGTTCCGCGCCGCCTATGGCGAGTTTGTGAGAGCCGCCCGGGAGATGGCGGACGCTGGAACGTTCGGCTATTCGGACCAGGCAATCGGGTTTGGCGAGCTGGAGGCGTTTTTCCGCCCTCCCAAATGCTGAGTTTCCGCCCCGTCACTTCTCTTTCCCTTGAGGCAAAAGCCTGCTATAGGCGATGTCATGCTCAAGTGGACACGCAGTGAGCTTTTGAAACGGTGTGTGTCGCTCAAGCGGGCGCGCCAGTGAGCAGAAACGGTGGGCGCCGATTTGAGATGCAATCAACTTGAGGCGCGGTGAGATCCCGTGGGCAGCTACTTTCTAGAATCCGAAATTGCGTTCGATGCGGACGG
>JBCDDQ010000338.1:0-4976 GCA_039180225.1 Pseudomonadota bacterium | reverse complement strand
TTCTCGCTCGACATCCGTGCCGGTGTTTTGGACGACGCCAAGAAGTTCGACATGAAGATCGTGGTGGACGAAAAGCTCCCCCGCGACCTGTCCGACATGAGCGCCATCCTGACCAAGGTGAAGCTGGTGAAGCCCGATGTGCTGATCGTTTCCGGCCACTCCAAGGGCGCCGCTACCGCTGTTCGTCAGATCGGTGAGATGAAAATCGACGTGCCGATGATTGCCGTGACCCACTGCGAAGCTGCCGACGTTACCGGCAAATTCGGTGACGTGGCCAACGGCATTCTGTGCTCCACCCAGTGGGCCGAGACGCTGACATACGAAGACCCGATCTTCGGAACGGCTGCGAACTACGAGAAAGAGTTCAAGGCCGCCTACACCGAGTATGCCAACAAACTGGTGCCTTACCAGACTGCACAGGCCTCTGCTGCGGTATATGTCTTCAAGGACGCCTTTGAGCGTGCTGGCTCTTTGGACAAGGAAAAAGTCCGCGACGCAATCGCCGCAACCGAACTGGATACGTTCTATGGCAAAATCAAGTTCTCTGAGGCGGGCAACAATATTGCCAAGCCTATGGTTCTGCGCCAAATCCAGGACGGCAAGTACAATGTGGTGGCACCGTCCGCATTTGCCTCGCACAAGCTGGACTGGCCACGTAAGGCTCAGTAGGCGCGAGGGCTCTTAGAACGCGTTGGAAGCCGGATGCCACACAGTGTGGTGTCCGGCTTCGTCGTCAGTGTGGGGCGCACGCCGGCACATGCCGGGCGGGTTGAAAGTTCGAGGCAGAGGGGCCTCAAAACATGGATCAGATCTTAGGTAATATCGAACTGTTGCTGCAGTTCCCCGTGGTCAATGTGAAGATCCTCGTGGACGGCATCATGATCGGCGCTCTGTTCGCCGTGGCCGCCTATGGGCTCGCGTTGGTGTGGGGGGTGATGAATGTGAAGAACCTGGCCCAAGGCGATTTCGTGATCGCCGGCGGCTATGTGGCCTGGTGGCTGGCGCAGAAAGGTCTGCCGCCGCTTTTGGGCGTACCCATTGCCTTCATTGTCCTGTGGGGTGTGGGCTGGGTGCTCTACAAGCTGGTCATCAGCCGGGTGATTGGGCGCGACCTCTTCACCTCCCTTCTCGCCACCTTCGGCATTGCCATCATGATCGCCCAGATCTTGAACTTGCTGTTTGGCTCCGACACCCAGTCAATCAAGCTTGACTATGAGACCCTTTATTTCATTGACGGCTTTGTAGACGTGCCCATTGCCAAGTTGATCGGGGTGGTCATGGCCGCCACCCTCGCTGCAGGCGTGGTGATATTCATGAAGCGCAGCCGTATGGGTCAGGCCATCCGCGCCACGGCACAGGATGCGCGCGCCGCCCGGGTCATGGGCATCGACACGGAGAAGGTCTATGCCTTCACCTTCTCGCTCAACTCTGCAATCTGCGGGGCCGCCGGCGCCATCATCGTGATGGTCTGGCTGATCCAGCCCTTCTACGGCATCACCTACTCCATCCGCTCCTTCGTCATCGTGACGGCTGCCGGGCTCGGCAATCTGCCGGGTGTGATCGCTGCCGGTCTCGGCATCGGTGCGCTGGAGCAATATGGCGCGCATATTTTCGGCATCGGCTACCAGCAGGCCATCGCGGTTCTGCTGTTGCTGATCGTGCTCTTGGTGCGGCTGGCGCAACAGCGCCGGATGCGCCAGGTCCTCCAGTAGGGGAAACGCCATGGCTATCAACAAGACCCTGCTTTACGGCATCCTCATCGCGGTCACGATTATTGCGCCATTTGTGCTGCCGGATTACCGCACCCAGCTTGCCACTATGTGGCTTATGATCATCGTGGCCCTCACCTGGGACATGACGGGCGGCCAGATGGGCTACAATTCGCTCGGCAATATCTTCTTCTATGGCACCGGCATGTACGTGGCCGCCGTCATATGCATCTCGCTTGCCTACAATGTGGGCGAATACACCAATGCGGCCGGTGGCGGTATCTACAAGTTCACCGACACCCAATACTTCATGGGAATATTCCTTGGCTGCATAGGCGCAGGCTTGTTCTGCGCAGGTTGCGCAGTGGTTGTGGGCTGGATCACCTTCGGCTTGCGCGGCCCGTACTTTGCCATTGGCACCCTTGGGGTGGCCATTGCGGCTGGCGAGCTGGTCTCCAACTGGGACTGGGTGGGGGGCGGCCAGGGTATTGCTC
Source organism: Pseudomonadota bacterium (assembly GCA_039180225.1). Taxonomy (GTDB): domain Bacteria; phylum Pseudomonadota; class Alphaproteobacteria; order Rhizobiales; family CAJQND01; genus JAAEUE01. Next base: position 2,773 of record JBCDDQ010000338.1, on the reverse strand, counting down.
TGCCGGTTTATCCGGGTGATTTGGATATCGGCAAGATCTTCTTCTACTTCCTCTTTGCCGGCCTGGGGGTCGCGGTCTTCATCTTCGCCAAATGGCTTTACTCCACCCGCTTCGGCGCGGCCATGAACGCCATTCGCGACGATGAGGAAAAAGCGGAAGGCATGGGCATCCACACCTTGCGCTACAAGCTGATCGCCTGGGCGATGGCGGCTTTCTTTGTCGGCATTGCGGGGGCCATTTCCGCCTTTCAGCTCATTCACTTTGAGCCGTTGGAGACGGCCTATCAGACCATCAACCTCGGCATCTTTATGGTGGTATGCGTGCTGCTCGGCGGCAAAGGCACCCTATGGGGGCCGGTCATCGGCGCCATCATGTTCCACGTCTTTAAAGAAGTGACCTGGAACTATTTCCTCGGCTGGCAGTGGGTGGCCCTTGGCGCGCTCATCGTGGTCACTGTGGTCTACTTCCAAGACGGCCTCATGGGTTGGCTCATGCACAAACGACCCGAATGGTTCGGCATCACGGTTGAGAAGAAAACCCCCGCCGCGGAGGCTGCCGAATGAACCAGATCATCGAAGTCGAAGATGTCTCCAAGTCCTACGGTGGCGTCGTCGCCAACAAGGACATCTCCATCACCGTGGAAGAAGGCGGCATCACTGGTCTGATCGGCCCAAACGGTTCGGGCAAGACCACCCTTTTCAACTCCATCGTGGGCTACCATCCCATCGACGGCGGCTCGATCAAGTTCCAGGGCCAGGAGATTTCCAAGCTCCAGGTCCAGGACATTGCCCGTCTCGGGCTCTTGCGGACCTTCCAGCAGACTCGGATCTACGGAGCCATGGATTGCGTGCAGAACATGCTGATCTCCATGCCTCACCGCAAGATGAGCCTCTCAGACATGTTTGGGCGCAACTCCAAGGCTGACTATGAGAAGGCTGACAGACTGCTGGAGTTCGTAGGGCTCTATGAAAAGCGCCACTTGCGCTCCGGCTCTCTGTCATTCGGTCAGCAGAAGCTCCTTGAGTTCGCCATGGCGCTTATGAACGAGCCCACAGTGCTGCTCTTGGATGAGCCCACAGCGGGCATCAACCCGACCCTCATTAATGGGCTCATAGACCGCCTGCGCCGGGCCAACACGGAGTTTGGCATCACGCTCCTGATCATCGAGCACAACATGCGGGTGATCATGAACATGGCCGACAAGATGTATTGCCTCGCCCACGGCGAACTGTTGGCTGAGGGAAGCCCCGATGAGATTCAAAACGACCAACGCGTCATCGACGCCTATTTGGGGGCACACTGATGGCTGAAACCACGAAAAAGGCGGAGGCGGTTAAAGGCTACGGCGCCGGCGGCGTCGACACGGTGATTTCCGTTGAGGAAGTGACCAAGCAGGCCGCGGCCATGGCCGAGCACATCCCGGTGGAATCACTGGATGCGCTCGCCAACAATGACCCTTACCTGACCATTCAGGACCTCAATGCCGGCTATGGCCGCATGCAGATCCTCCACAACATCAACCTGCGGGTCTCGCGCAAACAGTCCTTGTGTCTGATCGGGCCGAACGGGGCGGGCAAGTCAACCATCCTTCACGCCATATTCGGCTTTAACAACATCTTCTCCGGATCCATCAAAGTGGGCGACGGCGCCGACAAAAAGGACATCACCAAGCTGTCCTCAAACCAGAAACTGGCCGAAGCCGGGATCGCCTACATCCTGCAGGACAAATCCGTTTTCCCGGCCATGACCGTGGAAGAAAACCTCTGGATGGGTGGCTTTTTGATGGAAACGCCCGCGGCTGCGAAAGAAGCAGCTGAGAAGGTCTTCGAGAAATACCCCCGCCTCGCCGCCCGCCGCAAGCACCAGGCCAAGGTGCTGTCCGGGGGTGAACGCCGGCTTTTGGAGATCTCGCGCGCCCTTGTGATGGATCCTGAGGTGCTCCTGGTGGACGAGCCCTCCATCGGCCTGGAGCCGCGTTTCATCGACATGGTCTTTGAAATTCTTCACGACCTGCAGCATGGCGAGGGCAAGACCATCATCATGGTGGAGCAGAACGCCAAGAAAGGTCTGGAGTTTGCCGACATCGGTTATGTGCTCGTCTCAGGCGAGTTGGCCAAGGCTGGCCCGGGCGACGATCTGCTGAATGATCCGGACGTGGGCCGGCTGTTCCTGGGAGGTTAAGTGGCCAGGCGCATTACGGCCTCATCTCCAGCAAAGCAGACCGAAACTGCTCGCGCGTCAGCTGTGGGTTCTTGGCGGACACACAGTCATACATGGCGCGCGCAAACGCTTTGCGCTGCTCCTCGCTTGCACCTTTGTCAGGTCGTCCACCAGCCCCACGCACGCAGCCGATAAGCGTCCATTTGCTAACCCCGAGTTTTGCCGCGAAGTCGTTGAGTTTTGCTCTGTCCTGAGCCACCGCAGAGCTGGCAACTATCATAAGGGCCACTGCGCCGATAAGGGTTGAACGCATTCCGTCCTCCTGGTTTACATTTCGTATTCTTCTTTAACGGATGAGACTTGCTTTTCCGTCGCACGTTTTCAACGGCGGTTCTGCAGGCCTGTAAACTGCAGCCGCAGTCTGAGGTCAGCACGCGGATAAGCGCCCGTTTGCTAGAGCAGTTCTTTGTCATATGGAAACGCTTGATGGCGTCAAATCAGTCCATATCCAAGGCGCGAAGCGCAGTGCGATGTGGTGCATCGGACGAGCTTCGCAACGCTAGGGCAACCCACGATCAGACGGCATGTCTGGTCGTGGATCAGTTGCCCGGTC
>JBCDDQ010000337.1:0-4985 GCA_039180225.1 Pseudomonadota bacterium | reverse complement strand
GGCCGATGCTGCGGAGATGGTGCGCAAAGCGTTTGAAGCTGCACGATTGCGCGAAGAGGAGGCGGCAAAGAAGAAGGCAAGAGAGGCATTGGCGACAAATGAGGTGCCTGCTGAGCCAAATGATGAACCGGAGCGCGCTGATGCGGATGATCTGGTTGAAGATGATGACGGGGACCTGGAGGCTTAAGGGCGCAGCTCTGGTGTGCTTGTGCGTCCTGGCCTTGAGCATGCCGGTGGCCGGCCAGGGAACGCAAGACGCGCTTGCCAAGATGGTGCGGGCGGCAGCTTCGGGAAATATTCACGCGGTTGAGAAGCTCCTGGAGGACGGCGCGGACCCAGACTCTGCGGATGATGAAGGGACCACGGCGCTTATGGCGGCGGCGGCATGGAACCGCACCGGCATTGCCAAGCTGCTGCTGGCGAAACGCGCCAACATCAACGCGAAGCGCTCCGACGGGCGCACGGCTTTGATGATTGCGGCCCGTGGAGATCATGCAGAAATGCTCGCGCTGCTGACGGCACGCGGCGCCGATGTGAAGCCGGTGGACGCACAAGGCTGGACGGCGTTGCACTATGCGGCCAAGGGGCGGACGGTGGAGCCGGTGACGGTTTTGCTGGAGGCAGGCGCTTCTCCCAATGAAGGGGTGGGCAGGAGCAAGGTGACCCCCATCATTCTAGCCGCGGGCTCCATACAGGATAAGGCGCTGGAGATCCTGAGCGAGCTTTTGGGCGCTGGCGGCGATGCGAACAGTGCCGGCGCGGATGGCTGGAGCGCTCTGATGTCTGCCGTGCGCCGGGGAGGGGCCAAGCGGACCATTCTGCTGTTGGATGCCGGGGCTGATGTGAGCGCGGCAGCCGAGGACGGACGCACGGCACTCAGCGTTGCAGCCCGTGCCGCCCGAATTGCGCTCGTGCGGTTGCTCTTGGAGCGGGGCGCGGAGGTGAACGCGGGCAGAAACGGGGCCACGCCTTTGACCTCGGCCGTTCTGGGCAAGAGCGCGGAGGTGGTTCAGGCGCTGGTGAACGCCAAGGCTGACGCTAACCTTGCGGGCAAAGACGGCAAGACACCGCTGATTCTCGCCGCCTCGTTGGGAGAGGATGAGCTGGTGCGGACGCTGCTAGAGGCCGGAGCCAAAACCAACCTGCGCAACGAGAAAGATGGCACCACGGCGTTGATGTGGGCTGCCAATACGGGCGCCATTAGCACCGTGCGCTTGCTTCTGGAGGCTGGTGCGCGGGCCGACCTCAAGGCCCATGACGGCTGGAGCGCCGTTGAGGCCGCCCGCAGCGCAGGGCACGACGATATTGCGGCGCTTATGGGGCGCGATATCTGAGCGCCCGCTCGTACGTGCTTAGATTTTCGTCATCCCGGAATTTTGCGCGAGCAAAATATCCGGGACCCAGTGCAAAGCTGCCCCTGGGTCCTCGCTTTCGCGGGGACGACGGCTAAACCTGAAACAACCTAGCTCAAATGGTGCACTTCATCCATGCCATAGACCGGCGTCGGGATCCCCTCCATTCGCGCCTTGATCTGCAAGGAAAGGAACTGCGAATAGTGGCGTGACTGATGCAGATTTCCACCATGGAACCACAGGGCCTCCTGATGGGTTGGCTTCCACATATTGCGCAGTTCGCCCTCCCAGGGGCCGGGATCTTTTGTGGTGTCTGAGCCAAGGCCCCAGCATTTGCCCACCTTGTCGGCCACCTCTTGCGAGATGAGCTGGGCCGCCCAGCCGTTCATGGAGCTGTAGCCGGTGGCGTAGACGATCAGATCGGCCTCAAGCTCGCTGCCATCTGAGAACTTCACTGAGGTTTCGGTGATCTCATCAACGGCCACATTGCTCTTCAGCTTGATTTTGCCATCGGCCACGAGTTCGGACGCGCCCACATCAATATAGTAACCAGAACCGCGGCGCAGATACTTCATGAATAGGCCGGAGCCATCATCGCCAAAATCGAGCATGAAGCCGGCCTTTTTGAGCCGGTCGTAGAGGTCCTTATCGCGCTCTGCCATCTGCTCATAGACCGGGATCTGCAACGCGTGCATGATCTTGTAGGGAACCGAAGCAAAGATCAGGTCTGCCGTGTGGTGGTCAATGCCGTTCTTGACCGCCTCTTCGGAGTAGAGCCCGCCAAGCGCCAGCTCCATTAAGGTGTCTGACTTGGCAATGTGGGTCGACGAGCGCTGCACCATGGTGACATCGGCGCCGTTCTCCCAAAGGTCGGCGCAGATGTCGTGGGCCGAGTTATTGGAGCCGATGACGATGCATTTCTTGCCCTTATAGGCATCACCGCCGGCGTGCTTGCTGGAATGATGCTGATCGCCCTTAAAGCGCTCAGCGCCTTTGAATTCCGGCACATTGGGCACGGCCGACATGCCCGTGGCCAAGATCAGCTGCTTGGGTTTCAGCACCACGTCTTCGCCGTTTCGGGCCACGCGCACGGTCCACTCACCGGCGGCTTGATCATACTCTGCGCTGGTGCAGGTGGTGGACCCCCAGTAGTTGAGCTCCATGATCTTGGTGTACATTTCAAGCCAGTCGCCGATCTTGTCCTTGGGTGAGAACACCGGCCAATGTTCCGGGAAGGGCAGGTAAGGCATGTGGTCATACCAGACCGGGTCATGCAGGCAGAGAGACTTGTAGCGCTTGCGCCAGCTGTCGCCGGGGCGCTCGTTTTTCTCGATGATGATGGTGGGCACGCCCAAGCGCCGCAACCTTGCGCCAAGGCCAATGCCGCCCTGGCCGCCACCGATGATGACGCAGTAGGGCTGGGTGCCATAGCCCAGATCGGCCTCCTCTTCCTGGCGCCGCTCCAGCCAGGATTTGCGTTCTTCAAAAGCCCCGTGATCCACACCGTTCTCTCGGGTCGGTCCTTTTTTCTCCTCATGACCCTTTAGCTCGACCATCGTGGTGAGCAAGGTCCACGCCTTGTCGCCCTTAAGGCGCAGGTGGCCCTTCCCGCGGGCGGTGGCGGTTTCGAATGTGATCCAACCCTCGGTGACGCCGTCTGCGTGGGTGGCTTCGCCTTCAAGTTGCCAGTTCGACGGATGGGTGTCGCCGACCCGGGCCTCCAACATCGCCTGAATGGCCTGACGGCCTTCCATGGTCTTGATATTCCAGGTGAACGAGACAAGGTCGCGCCAGTAGCTGTCTTCCTCAAACAGCCCGGCCGCGCCCGTTGCATCGCCGTTCGAGAGAGCTTTGTCAAAGGCGCTTAGCCAGTCGTTCACCTGTTTTGTGGGATCGTCACTCATTGGGGCCTCCTCCAGTCTTATTGTGATGGGCGGCTTATCGTGCTGCCGCTGCTTATAGTGTTGACCTATTATGTCATTAGTTCAACCGTTGGGGCGGCAATGGGCAACGGTTCGGAAATGGAAGTGTCTTAACGATAGGGAAAAAGGCATTTACCACTTTTGCTCCGAAGTCTGCTATCTAAGTTAAACGCATAACCAGAGAGGGGTTTCTGGGGTAAAGAGGAATGCCGGGCGTATTCGGCAGGCTACTGCCTTTTTTATATGAACGTGTGGCGCCCAACCTGCGCACCATGTGGGCATCGCGCCAGCCTTTGGCGTGGCTTCTGGCGCTCATCATCGGCGTGGTGGCGGCCTACGGCATTCTGGCCTTCCGCTATCTCATCCTCGGCATTCAATATCCCTGGCTGGACACCTTCCATGAGGCAGACGTGGCCACATCAGCTGCCCAGCAGGACTGGTGGCTCTTGCTGCTGGTGCCCTGCTTAGGCGGGCTCCTGGTCGGCTGGATCCTGCACAGGTTTTTGCCCTCCGGACGCGCCGAGGCCGTGGCGGATGTGATCGAAGCCCGCGCCATTGGCGGGGCGCAGATGTCTTTGAAGACCGGTTTATGGAGCGCTCTGGTGGCGGCTCTGTCGCTTGGGTTTGGTGCCAGTGCGGGCCGGGAGGGCCCGGCCGTGCACCTGGGCGCCACCATTGCCTCTGCCATCGGTTCAAAGTTCTCCCTGCCGCCGGAAAAACGCCGGGTGATCCTGGCATGCGGCGCGGCAGCGGCCGTCTCTGCCTCGTTTAACGCACCGATTGCTGGCGTGCTGTTTGCCCACGAAGTTGTGCTGGGCCATTTCGCGATTTCCGCCTTTGTCCCAACCGCGATTGCCGCTGTTGGGGCCACCATCATCACCCGGATCCATCTGGGGGACTTTCCGGCCTTCATCATTCCAACGTACGAGATCACCTCGCTCTGGGAGTTCCCGGCTTTTGCGCTTCTCGGCATTGTGTGCGGGCTGGTGGCAATCGGCTTCCAGTTTGCCGTGATGGCTGCTGATTGGTCGGCGCGCTCGGTTCCGATGCCTTTATGGCTGCGACCGGCGGTGGGCGGCTTGATGATTGGGGCAATCGCCATCTATGTGCCCGAAGTGCTGGGTGTGGGTTATGAGGCCACAAACCGGGCGCTCAGTCATCAACTGACGCTGGGCGCTTTGTTCACACTCCTGTTTGCCAAGACGCTGGCAACAGCGATCACCTTGGCCAGCCGGTTTGGAGGCGGGGTGTTTTCGCCCTCGCTCTATCTGGGGGCCATGGCTGGCGGAGCCTATGGGCTGTTGGCGGGCGCCGTGTTTCCAGAGCTTGCATCTTCTGAAGGGCTTTATGCCATCTTGGGTATGGGTGCTGTGGCGGGGGCCGTGCTTGGGGCGCCGATCTCCACTGTGTTGATCGCTTTTGAGCTGACCGGCGGTTATGAGATGACCATCGCGCTGCTTCTCACCGTCTCACTGGCCTCGGTGATGATGCAGGCGGTGCATGGCCAGAGCTTTTTCCATTGGCAATTGGGACAGCGGGGCCTGTTCCTTCATGCCGGACCGCACAAGGAAGTGGTTCGACGGTGGCGCGTGCGCGAGTTCATGGTGCCGCTGAGCGAAGAGGAGAAGGCCAATCCGCCTGACATTGATCCCGAACTGCCACTGCTGACGCCGGACGACACACTGGAATCCGCATTGAGGGCCTTTGATGC
>JBCDDQ010000336.1:0-5044 GCA_039180225.1 Pseudomonadota bacterium | reverse complement strand
CCAGTATGACTGGCGACCCGAGATCCCCGGATCGCTCTCTGTCATGTATTTCCAGTTTATCCGGGCATTGTGATAGGACATGCCATAGCCGATCGGCATGTGAATGAAGGGGCTCCAGTCCCGGCCACCGGCTTCGAGCAGCAGCACCGTCCGCCGACCGTCTTCGCTGAGGCGGTTGGCCAGAACGCATCCGGCCGAACCGCCACCGACGATGATAAAGTCAAATGTTTTCAATTGTCGGAGCTCCGCCCCTATTTCCGACCTCTAGGCGCCGGTGTTTGACCCGCCGATGCCTTATGAGCCGAGCGGGCCGCGCAGCGCAATCCAAATCTGACCGATACCCAGAGTTTTGTGCGGAGCCGCTACGAGCCGACGCTCGGGTTCTTGGCTTCGGGTTCTTGCGGAGGTGCCTTCACCTTCAGGCTCTCGGCGCACTTTTTGAAGGGGCCCCAGTAAATCCCGCTTAAGGTTTGGAACTGCTCCATCTCGTGGGCCTCAATCCCGAACTTTACCCGCTCATTGTGGCGCGGCAGATAGAGCGTGCCCAGCATGGCATCCCAAAACGAAAAGATGTGTCCAAAATTGGTGTCATAGTGGTGAACACTGGTGGAGTGGTGGACCTGGTGCTGGGCCGGGGAAATGAAGATTTTGTTCCAGAAGTCTCCATAGGAGATCCACATGTGAGAGTGACGCAGGTTGTAACCCAAAAGACGCCAGAGATAGATGCCGGCGATGACGCCGAATATGGTGTATGCCTCGATGCCGCGACCGACCACAAGCGTCCAACCAATGAGTGTCAGGCCAACCGTCACCGTGGTCACCAGGGCACCGAACAGATAATCCACCGGGTGGCGTCTCAAGGCGGTGACCGGGGTCATCACTTCGGCACTGTGATGCACTTTGTGGAACTCCCAAAGCATAGGCACCTTGTGTTTGAGATAGTGGGCATAGGTGGCGCCGAAATCCCAGGCCAAGAGCAGCACGATCGTGAACCCGATCTTGCTCAAGAGCGAGTTGTCCGCTTCACCGGTGATGATGCCAACCGCCTCGAAGGCGTGCACGAACACCTCGGCGAAGAGCGCTGGGGTGATGATCGCCGACAGGGTCACGAAGAACAACAAGCCGTCATTGATGAGGAAGATCTTGTAGTCGTTCTTGGCGGACGGGTGGAGGAAGATGCGCTTGGGAAAGAGCAGGCGCAGGACCTGAAACGGGCGCACGGGGCGGCCGCCGGCTCTTTTCTTCATGCGCACCAAAAGCACCACGAAGGCTAGCGCGAAGGCCACAAACAGCGGCCCGATGCCGAGAAAACTCATGGGGTCGTGAACGCTGCCCAACGAGTTTGAATAGACGTTCTGCAAATAGGTCGTGATGGTACTCAGATCAAACATACGCGCCTCTGGCTCCGCCACAACGGACGGATCTACTCATACTCCAGAGGCAGATCTTAACGGGTGAGAGCTGAATAGAGCTTTAATCAGGCGCACGCAGCTTTAAGGGGTTCGCCTTCGATGGTGATGCGGTGGAGCACCCGGCGGTAGCCAAAGCAATCGTCCAGAGCGCAGTGCCAGGTGGCCCGGTTGTCCCAGAAGGCGACATCTCCGCGCTGCCAGCGGTGGCGGTAGGTGAACTGAGGTTGGGTGGCGTGGGCATAAAGAAAGTCCAGCAGCGCCTTGGATTCCGGCGGTGCCCAGCCTTCAATGCCCTCGGTGAAGCCAGAGTTCACATAGAGTACTTTGCGGCCCGATATGGGGTGGCGGATGACCACAGGGTGCTTGGCCCGCACGCCTGCTGTGTCGAGACCGGGGAGCCGGTCGGCGAACGCTGCACCCACAGTCGGATGGGCCACTTCAGGGCAGACCGTGTCTGCATGCCACGCCTCCAGTCCCTCCAGCACGGCTTTCAGACCATCAGACAGGGCCTCATAGGCGGCCGCCATGCCGGCAAACAGCGTGTCTCCGCCGACGGGCGGGATCTCGCGGGCCGCAAACACAGAGCCCATTGCCGGCACCTGGTCGTAGGAATGATCGGTGTGCCAGTACCATCCAGTGGCGCCGCGCTCATCGGGCTGGCGCTCTACGTTGGCGATCTCCGGAAAGCCCTCTACGGGCTGGAAGAAGCGGTTGATGTTGATCTCGCCGAACGCCTTGGCGAAGCGCAGTTGGTCTGCGGGCGATATCTCCTGGTGACGCAGGAAGATGACGCCGAAGTGGCCGAGTGCGGTGCGGATCTCCTGGAACTCAGCGTCTAACAGCGGCTTGGACAAATCCACATTGGTGATTTCAGCGCCTACAGAGGGCGATAGGCGCGTCACGGAAATGTGCTGGAAGCTTGCGAGATCTTTGTCTTTGATCATATCGGTCACCCTGCAAACTGATGACCCAAAGGTGCATCATCTGAAGCGCTCGTTTCTGGGCGCAAGCGCTTCTGAGCCAGGGCAATGCTCGACCGAGGGCAGAGTGTTCAGCGGTTGTGCACCGATGCCGAGTGTCTCATGCAGATCCGGCTCACGTCCATCAAAATAGAGCAGTCCCGTGCGTGTCCAATACTGGATATTGAGATGCCCTAGCGAATTTAAATAGATCTGAGCAGGTGCCGACGCTGTGCTTGAAAGCCGCTCCATGCTGGACGTTCCGCCCGCCTCAAAATACCTTTACAAGCAAGGAAAGCTCCGGATTCGGGCGAGTGCCCGAAGAGAGGACATTGATTACACAAGGATCCTCTCTGTAGAGGCGCATGAAGAGGGGCGATTCCGGGACTACCGCTTCAGCCACAAAAAGCGCGATGCTTTTTTGATGAATGCAGTGACCAATCCGCAATTCTGGCATCTGATCATCGCGGAGGTGGACGCCACGCCGGTGGGCTTTCTCTACTGCGTGGCCAATGAATATATCGTGGGGGTCGAGGACCTGATGACCACGGTCTACGCCTATTATGTGCGCAAGCAGTTCCGGGAAACCATGATCGGCGGCAAAGCGGCCATCTTGATGATGCGGGCCTGTATCGGCTGGTCTCGCAAGAAGAACTGCCGTGAGGTGATGGTCCATGCCACTTCCGGAATCGACGCGTTGCGCACGGACCGCTTTTTGAAGCGCACCGGGTTTTCAACCATCGGCGGGAACTACGCCTTGCTCCTGAACCGGCTGAAAACCACATGAGCGCGCTCTCCAGATCTCAGTTGAGGCAACTGTCTCAAGCCCGCAAGCGTCCTGCTTTCGAGCGGCTTGGTGTGCTGCCGCGCTCGGTCATCGCCGCATTGCTCAGGTTCTGGGAGGAGAACAAGCAGAATAATGCGCTGTCTGACATGATGGAAGAACGGGCGCGACTGGGCCTGCCGTTGGAGAATGCGGCCTATTTGTCTGAGCATTATTCGCAGGTGCTGTTGCAAACTCCAGCCCTCGGGGGCGATCCATCGTGTGCAGAGGACTATGTGGTGCCCTCCGATGCTGCGCTTGTCTCGGCCATTCAGGACATCGCAGGCCCCTTCACCAAGGCGCGTTTGAGCGCGCTCAGACCCGGCGGAACAATCGCCGAGCATATTGATGATCCCACGCAAACGCGCAGCTTGGCCTTGTTGGACGGTGATCATGAGTTTTGGATCAGAACGGGCTCATCCCTTGAGCGTGTTCCCATGCGGCGCGGAGAGGTCTGGTTCGTCAACACGGCATGGCCCCATTGGGTGGTGAACCCTTTTGACAGAGTTCGGATGGCGCTGCTGCTCAATCTCACCAGCCCTGGCGGTTGGGAAAAGGGCGCAGACACCAGATGCGACCAGCCGCGGAAGCATCAACGGGACCCAGACATCCCGAATGTGTTGGGGCGCAGTTCAAGTCATGGACACACGTCATGAATATCCATCCACATAGCCCGAGTTTGCCTGAGAAGACCTATCCGCCACACCTGCATCCATTCGAGACGGTGATTGTGGATGTCACCCATCGCTGTAACATGGCCTGCGCAAACTGCTACATTCCCGAACGCCACCCGCCGGACATGGACATCGACCAGCTGATGTCGTGCATTCGCCAGTTTCCGCGACGCACCAACATCCGTGTCGCCGGGGCGGAGCCCACATTGCGCAAGGACCTGCCAGAGATCATTTCGCGCATCCGGAGCTTCGGGCATCGGGTGGCGTTGATGACCAATGGGTTGCGTCTTGCACAGCGGTCGTATGTGGAAAGGCTTCGCGAAGCGGGTTTGCGCCATGTGTATCTCTCCATGAACGGTGCCGGTAACGATGCCTGGTACCTGGCGATCGACAATCTGGCGTGTGCGAACAAAAAGCTCCAAGCTCTTGAGAACATTCTGGCGGCGCGGATAATCGTGAACACTGGCACGATCCTGAAGCGCGGTGTGAACGAGGCGGCGGTGGCGGAGATGATTGGCCTCTTGAAACGCCACGCCCCGCGGACAGCCGTGGTCAAATTCCGCAACGTTGGCGCGTTGGGGCGCTATGACGCGCGCGCCGAGCGCCAGAACCTGAGCATGGCTGAGATGCTGGCGTTGGTGGCCCGAGAAATCGGCACCGATGCTGAGACGCTTGAGCGCTATCGGGCGGTTAAAGGATACGACGAGGAGAACTCGCGCCTGTTCCCGCTGGACCTTACCTCGGCGGCGGGGCGGGGGTTGTGGTGCAAGGTGACGAATTGGCAGGCGGATGCGCTTGGCCGCGTGGATCCCGGTTCGCGGCGGCGCGGCAGGGTGACGCCGGATTTCAAGCTGGCTGGGTTTTTTGAAACCATGTGAAGGGAAGCGCGGTGTTCAAACAGAAGAGTTATAGCTGGCAGCGGGGTATGCTGATCTCGTTAACAACATCATTTCTGCTGCTGGTAGTTGCTCATTTAAGTCTGGCCAATGCAGGAGATCATTCTCCAGCCAAAATGCAGAGCCTTGTGACCAAGGTTTCAAAGCTGATGGTTGAGAAAAAATATAATGAAGCATTCGCAAATCTGGAAAACATCGATGAGCTCAAGTCGAATACCTTGCACTTCTACAAAGGTTTACTTTTGAGTTCCGGAAATCTGAAGTCTGGGGTGCAAAAATG
>JBCDDQ010000335.1:0-5046 GCA_039180225.1 Pseudomonadota bacterium | reverse complement strand
GCCAACTCGGTGTGGAAGCAGGCGCTTGCCGATTATGAAGAGCCGTACCTGGATCCGGCCATCGCCGAGGAAGTCGATGCCTTCGTGGCCCGCCGCAAAGAAGAAGGTGGCGCGCCGGTCGACTTCTGAATGATCAAGCATCTGAACTTCCCGCACATCATCGACAGCGATGCCCCCTTTACCAGCGTGGTGATGGACGAGCATTATGCGTTCATCGCCGGCGTGGTGGCGGCCGACACGGTGAGAGGGCAAGCCATGCTGGGAGATGTAGCGGCTGAGACCGGCGAGGTGATGACCACCATCGCTGAGCTCCTGGCAGAAATCGGTCTCGCCATGGGGGACATCGTCCGGGTGGATGTGCACATCACGGATATCGCTGAGATGGACGCAATGAACGCAGTTTACCGCACGTTCTTCCCCGACGCCGCCTATCCGGCGCGCACCTGCGTGCAATCAGAAGGCCTTTATGGGGGAAGTCTGGTGGAGATCACATGCATGGCCAGGCTGAGGGCACAGCAATGAGGTACGGTTTTGTGGGGCTCGGGACCCTCGGCGCCAGGCTGGCCGCCAACCTCCTGACCGGCGGCATCACGCTCAAAGCGTATGACCTGAACGCCGAGGCGATGGCAAACGCGGAAGCTCTCGGCGCGGCGCCGGCCGCCTCGGTCGCAGATGCGGCCACAGATGTGCGCGGCCTGATCACCTGCCTGCCGTCTCCCGCGGCCAGCCAAGCGGTTTTGGCAGGCCCTGACGGGGCCTTTGCGCACATGGCCCCAGGCACCACCTGGATTGAGATGAGCACGCTGGGCGTCGACGATATCAAGCGTCTGTCCGCTTGCGCCGCTGAGCACGGCGTGAAAACTCTGGAGGCCCCGCTCACCGGCGGTGTCCACCGGGCGGTGAGCGGTGAGATGACGATCCTTGCCGGCGGAGACCATGAGGTGCTCCACGCCCACCGCGCGGCACTTGAGCTGATGAGCGCGCAGATCGTCCACATGGGCCCGATCGGTTCAGCCTCGCTGATCAAGGTGATCTCGAACATGCTCTGCCTGATCGATCTGGTGGCGGCCGGCGAAGCTCTGTCACTGGCAAAGGCCGGCGGGCTCGATCTGGGCAAGGCGTATGAGGCCATCACGGCCAGTTCCGGCAACAGCCGTGAGTTTGAAGATTGGGCGCCGGTGATCTTGAACGGTAGCCTCAACACAGGGTTTACCCTGGACCTTGGGCTTAAGGACCTGGGCTTTGTCTCCGATCTCGGCCGCGTGCACGACGTTCCGCTGAAGCTCGCCAGTTTGGTGGAACAGCTCTTCATTGAGGCACGCGCCAAGCATGGCGGCGGCGCCTGGACGCCTCATGTGGTCAAGATGATGGAGGAGGCAACCGGTCTTGAGCTCCGTGCTGAGGGCTTTCAAGACGTGATCCCCAAAGACGAGACGCAGCTTTCGTCCTAGTTGTCCATTTTGGCCTTACACCAATTTATGTTACTCTGTGTCCCGATTAAGCGTACGGAGGAAACACATGAATGTCGGAGGAATTTTAGACGAAAAAGGCCGAAATGTAGAGACTGCGGATCCGGAGGCAACGCTTCAGGATATCGCCACTGTGCTGGGAACGAGGAAGATCGGCGCACTTATCATTTTGAACAGCAGCGGTAAGATTGCTGGAATTTTATCAGAACGGGACATTGTTCGCGCCATCGCCCAGGACGGCCCGGCCGCGTTGAGCAAGCCGGCGACCGATTTCATGACCGAAAAAGTGGTCACGTGCTCTGAGAGTGACACCGTCAATCATCTCATGGAATCCATGACACAAGGCCGTTTCCGCCACTTGCCCGTGGTCGAGAGGGGCAAGCTGTCCGGCATTATCTCCATTGGCGACGTGGTCAAGCATCGCATTGCGGAAGCCGAGTTCGAAGCTGAGGAAATGAAGCGCTACATCGCGTCCGTTTAGAGGTCTGAAAGGTCGCAAGTGCGCGCTCATGCGCGGGCTGACGGGTGCCATCATGCGGCATGACGTATGATCAGATCGCAGCGGAAATCGCTGCTGCCTCCTTTGTGCCTCTGGGCAGCTTTCACCCTGAGCCGGGTGATCGGGTGCCCGGTGCTGCGGGCACTCTGATCCTTATTGGCAATGCGGGCCCCCGCATGTGGCAGCGCTTTAGTGCCGAACGCAAAGACGCTGCCACCGCCATGGACAGCTGGACCGAGCAGGTCTTAACCGAGCTTGCCGAAAATCTGGGCGGCACCATGCTCTTCCCGTTCGCCACGCCGCCATTGCCGTTTCTCAGCTGGGCGCAGAAAGCCAGGGCCGGCTTCGTCTCGCCCCTCGGTCTGAACATTCACCCGGACTTTGGGCTCTGGCATGCCTTCCGGGGCGCCTTGGTGATGCCGCAGGCACTCATTCTTCCAGGCGCGTCTTGCGCGCCGCACCCGTGCGAGAGCTGCAGCGCACAGCCGTGCTTGAGCACCTGCCCCGTGGGCGCGTTTGACGGCTCCGGCTACGATGTGGATGCTTGCGCTGCCTATATCGGCACGCCGGAAGGCACTGACTGCCTTCACCGGGGCTGCAAAGCCCGGCGCGCCTGCCCGGTGGGCACGGACTACCAATACTTGCCAGAACAGGCCAATTTCCATATGTCAGCCTTTCTGAAAGCACGGCAGAATGCGCCGTAAGGGAGCTCCACGACTATGTATGACCACCTGGCTGAGAAACTGGAGACCGGCAAAACCATTCTGATCGATGGCGGCACGGGCACTGATCTGGAAAAGCGCGGGGCCCAGATGGTGGGGGCAGCCTGGTGCGCGTTCGCCACGGAAACGGCGCCTGACATCCTGGCCAGCGTTCACGACGACTACATTGCCGTCGGCGCCGAGGTGATCGCCATGAACACCTACGCCACCACGTTGCCCATGATCCAGGCGGCCGGTCACGACAGAGACAAGTGGGAAAAGCTGACCGCCCAGTCGTATGACATTGCCCGCGCGAGCGCTAACCGCGCCCCCCACCCTGTGGCCGTGGCCGCATCCTTTTCCGTCATGCGGCCCGTCATCGCCGGCACAGATCAGCGCGACCCCACCTACACCATCAGCGAGGAAGATGAGCGCGCGCTGCTGATCGATCAAGCAGCCTTATTGAAGGACCTGGGCTGCGATCTCATCATCATGGAAATGATGCGCGACACGCACCGCTCCGTGTGGGCAACTGAAATTGCCGTGGAAACGGGCCTGCCCGTCTGGACCGGGATATGCTGCCGCGCCAATGAAGACGGTGATGTCAGGGGGTACAATAACCCCGACATTCCGTTTGGTGACATTGCACCCAGCCTGTTGAACGCCGGCGGCGTGGCGGCTGGCATCATGCACTCCGACATCAACGTCACCCAGCCCGCGCTCGACATTCTGCGAGAAACCTGGGACGGCCCTTTGATGGCCTACCCTGAGTCCGGTCATTTCAAGATGCCGGAATGGCAATTTAGCGATCTCACCCCTGACGAGTTTGCCGAGTTGGCTATTGGATGGGTTAACAACGGCGTGCAGATTATTGGCGGATGCTGTGGCGTTTCGGTGGACCACATTGCAGCCTTGGCGAAGGCACTTGAGGCATAAGAAAGGACCGTATCATGAGCAATGTCATCGCGGCGGGCTCGTGTCTGTGTGGCTCCGTGCGCTACCAGGTAACGGGACCTGTGGAGAACATCACCGCCTGCCATTGCTCCCAATGCCGCAAACAGTCCGGTCACTTGTGGGCTTCCAGTGGGGCGGCCGATAGCGACTTTGAGCTGATGAGCCAAGACGGGCTGACCTGGTTCCGCTCCAGCGATTTTGCCAAGCGCGGCTTTTGCGCCAAGTGCGGCTCGGCGCTGTTTTGGAAGAAAGATGGTGAGGACCGGATCTCCTTTTCGTCCGGCAGTCTGGACACCCACCCAGGCCTTACCCTTTCAAGACACATCTTCACCGAAGACAAAGCCGACTACACCCAACGTCCAGTTGAAGAGTGATCGGCCCATGCTGGCGGAACGTACAAATTACGGTTAACATGATTGCGATCCGCAAATATGGGGGCGGTGAGATGGTGAGGCGAAACGTGATACCGGTGCTGGCCGCCGTTGCCGTGGTTGCGACGGCCGCGTCCGCCTGCAACAAAACCGCATCCACCACCACGCCTGAGCGCCAGGAGATCCCGCAGATCGATCCCACCACGTTCATCTACAACGGCCAGACCTATGCTGTGGTGCACCGGCCGGTGGCCAACCGGATCTTCGATGTTGAGGTGTCCGGCGTGGCCGAAGCTATGACCGCTTCGCCGGTGGATGGGCAAACGGCCATGAATGCAGGGGCCCAGTTCCTGGCCCAGCGGGGCCTGTGCGGCGGCACAACTGTACCGGCGCTCATGCCAGGCTCACAGAGCTTCGATGCAACCCATGAGTATTGGAAGCAACAGTTCCGCTGCCCGTAAGGGGTGCTTTTCAGTGCCGGCACGGATCTGTGATCTTTTGCCCTCTTCCCCGAAGCCGATCGGAAGATCGACAATACCCCATGGGTGCAATCGAGAACGCTGCCTTTGTGTCGGTCGGACGGGCCTGCGGCTTCGTGGGGTTGGCTATTTTCTGCGTCATGTGGGGCACCAGCTTTCAGCCTGTGATTGCGGCCCGTGTGGGCGGCTGGCTCTGTCTCACCACGGCGGCCTATTTGTCGTTCTGCGCCCTCAGGGCCCGCACGCGGCCCTATAAGCGTACGGAAACCTGGTTGATCCTGCCCAAAACCGAGCGTCCCCCGAAAGAGGTCGCGCAACAGCTCATCGGCGAGGCCCTGCGCGAGACGTACTTTTGGTTTGCCAAACATGCCGCCTTGTTCGCCGTGGTGCTGTTGCTTGCCTCCGTCGCTTTGGGATTGATGGCCGTTTAGCGCGCCATTTGACTTGTTTTTTGCAGCACAGCAATTACGTTGCAGTGCACAAAAAGATCTGGTCAAGACCAAGGAGGCCCCTGCCTATGGGTGCAAGTGTTTCGCTTAAAGGACGCAACGCCATCGTCACTGGTTCCACTTC
>JBCDDQ010000334.1:0-5134 GCA_039180225.1 Pseudomonadota bacterium | reverse complement strand
GATTTCTGCGTCTGTGTCTGCGCAATCTGGTGAGGGAATCGGCACAGTTCTGAAGCTTCTTCAGGATGCCGCGGCTAAGAGACTCCAGTTAACTGAAGATGTAGGTGTAGCGCGCCAGAGACATGCGGACTGTGTAAAAGCGTGCATCGCTCATACCAGAGAGGCGTTGATCCTAGCGGGCCGGAAAGCCGCCGAGATGGAGCTTTTGGCGGAAGAGCTGCGCTTGGCCGGGCGCGCTTTGGCAAGAGTCGGTGGGCGGATCGACGTGGAGGATGTCTTGGATCGGATCTTCAGTGAGTTTTGCATTGGGAAGTGATCTCGGGGTTCGGATTGTTTCACGTGAAACAACTGGACGCTGAAATGGGGTTTGACCCGTCGCATGTAAGAGCTTATTGAGGCCCAAGTCGGCCTTGAGTGTGAGTTATGGATAAATCGTTTGATGTCATTGTTGTAGGTGGCGGGCATGCGGGCTGTGAGGCTGCGGCTGCGGCAGCACGGTTTGGTGCGCGTACTCTTCTGGTGACCCACAAAGTGGAAACGATTGGGGAGATGTCCTGTAATCCGGCCATTGGCGGGTTGGGCAAGGGCCACCTCGTTCGGGAAATCGACGCTCTTGATGGGTTGATGGGCCGGGTCATAGATCGGGCGGGTATTCAGTTCAGAATGTTGAACCGGCGAAAAGGGCCCGCTGTGCGGGGTCCACGCGCCCAGGCTGATCGCGCACTGTATCGCTCTGCCATGCAGCAAGAGATCCTTAGTCAAGAAAATTTGGAGGTGCAGGCGGCGGCTGTGAACGGCTTCTTGCAGGACTCAGGACGTGTTGTTGGCGTTGAGCTGGATTCCGGGGAAAGTGTGCGGTGTGCGGCAGTTGTTTTGACAACGGGAACGTTTTTGAGGGGTCTTATCCATCTGGGAGACAAACGGGTGCCTGCCGGCCGGGTTGGTGATGCGCCTGCGGTGAAACTGGCGGAGACCCTGTATGAGAGCGGTATGGAGATGGGTCGGCTGAAAACCGGTACCCCGCCGCGGCTAGATGGGCGCACAATTGACTTTACGGTCTTGAAAGAGCAGGAGGGCGATGCGCCGCCAACACCATTTTCGTTTCTGACGGACGAGATAAAGGTGCCGCAGGTCAATTGTCATCTGACCGCGACTACGGCGGAAACGCATGCGATTATTGAGAAAAACCTCACGAAATCGGCGATGTATTCTGGGCAGATTGATGGAGTTGGTCCGAGATATTGTCCGTCGATCGAGGATAAGATCGTTAAGTTCAAAGAGAGGCAGTCTCATCAGGTGTTCTTGGAGCCTGAGGGCCTGAACGATCACCTGTATTATCCCAATGGGATATCGACGTCGCTCCCCGAAGCGGTTCAGGATGCTTATGTTCGCTCAATTCCTGGTCTGGAGTGGGCAAAGATCGCGCAGTATGGTTACGCGATAGAATATGACTACGTGGATCCGCGGGAGCTGTTCCCGTCTCTGGAATGTAAGAGGTTTCCCGGGCTTTATCTTGCTGGCCAGATTAATGGCACGACGGGTTATGAGGAAGCTGGCGCGCAGGGTCTGATGGCTGGCCTTAACGCCGCGCGAAATGCAGCACAATCCGCAGCGGTGGCGTTGGATCGTGCTGATGGTTACATAGGCGTAATGATTGATGATCTGGTGACGCGGGGTGTAAACGAGCCCTATAGAATGTTCACATCACGGGCGGAATACAGATTGTCATTGCGGGCTGACAATGCAGATCAGCGGCTCACGCCGCGTGGTGAGGCGTTTGGCGTGGTCGGAAACCAACGAATGCGGCGGTTTACTGAGAAGTTGGAACGATTGGAGTGGTGCCGATCTATTCTCAATGACCTTTCTCTGACCCCAAATGAGGCGAATAGGGCAGGCATACGGCTGAATTTGGACGGCGTGCGGCGTACTGCGCTTGAGCTGTTGTCCATCCCAGACGTTGATTTTGAGGTTCTAAAGCCGATCTGGCCCCAGTTGTCGGACATGGACCCGGACTGCGTGGAACAACTGAGCAATGACGCGCGATACCGAGTTTATCTGGACCGCCAGGAGGCGGATATCGAGGCCTTTCGCCGTGATGAGGCGTTGGAGATCCCAGGGGATTTTGATTACGGTGCGCTGAGCGGGCTGTCGAACGAAGTTCGGGAGAAGCTAGAGGTCCACCGCCCCGTGACTCTCGGGCAGGCAGGCAGGATCAATGGGATTACGCCGGCAGCGCTTACCCTGCTCTTGTCCGCGGTTCGTCGCGGCAGGTCTGATACTGGACAGTCTGCTGCATGACGGGGTCTGATCCCATGGCTGAGGCCCTGGGTGTGCGGTTCAATGTTTCACGTGAAACAATGAAACGGCTCCGTGACTATGTTGATCTCCTTCTGAAATGGCAGTCGAAAATCAATATCATCGGACCGTCAACGACTCAGCAGGTTTGGGATCGGCACATTGCCGATAGCCTTCAACTGGGCTCGCTCGCGTTGGGCACGGTACCCAACGGGCCGATATGTCTGCTAGACTTGGGCAGTGGGGCGGGCCTGCCCGGAATCCCACTTGGTCTGTTGTTGGCGCAAGAGCGAGAAACTTTTGTGCATCTGGTGGACAGCAACGTCAAAAAAGCAGCATTCTTGAGAGAGGCACTGCGGGTTACAGGGCTAAACGCGCAGGTTCATTGCGTGCGCATTGAGCAATTGACGCCTGCCCAGACTGTACCGGCACCGAATATTGTTGTTTCCAGGGCTTTAGCGTCGTTGGATCAGCTTGCCGAATGGGCATTGCCCTGGATCGAACAAGGCGGCGCCTGTTTGCTTCAAAAGGGACGAAGTGTGGATAAGGAGATGGCTGCCACTGATCAATCCCATGGGCTGGTCTATAACATTGTACCGTCTGAGCTTAATCCAGAGAGCTGCATCGTGGTGGTTGACGCGCACAGCCGAGGGCATCGTTGAAATGGAACGCAAGGCTTTTTCCACCCAAAGGATACTGGCGCTGGCCAACCAAAAAGGCGGCGTCGGCAAAACCACTACCGCCATCAACCTTGCGACGGCTCTCGCGGCGGTCGGTGAACGGGTTTTGTTGATTGACCTGGATCCCCAGGGAAATGCCAGCACGGGGCTGGGTTTGCAACGCTCAGCCCTATCGGGTTCAACGTATCATGTGCTGCTAGGGGATTTGCCCCTGGAAGACATAATCAAGAATACGGTGGTTCCAAATCTCGACTGCGCATCGTCTTCCTTGGACTTGCTGGGTGCGGAACTTGAGCTGGCGACGTTGGAACGCCGGAATTTCAGGCTGCGGGATGCACTGAACGCCTTGAAATCCGCCCAGCCTCTGCATGAGCGCTATTCCTATATTCTTCTGGACTGTCCGCCCTCCTTGAACCTTTTGACCATGAACGCTTTGGCAGCAGCTGATGGCATTTTGGTGCCGCTTCAATGTGAGTTTTTTGCGCTTGAAGGTCTAAGTCAGCTGCTGAAGACGGTCGAACGGGTGCGTGTAAATCTCAATGAAAAGTTGCAGATACAGGGAGTTATCCTGACGATGCACGATAAGCGGAACAGCCTGTCGGAACAGGTTGCCGAAGATGTCCGTTCGGTTTTGGGTGAGAAGGTCTATGGTACCGTGATTCCCCGCAACGTTCGGGTTTCGGAGGCGCCATCGCACGGAAAGCCGGTGCTGCTCTACGACCAGGCGTGCGCGGGCAGTCAGGCATATATTCGACTCGCATCCGAAATGATCCGGCGCGAACAAAAACTGAAAGCAGCATAGTGCAATCATGGTGTTTTCTGATATCAAGACTCTGGCGAAACGAATCACCTAGTGGGCGAGTTTGACGGAAACGCATCGAAAGAGCGGGAGAGGGACATGCAATCCAACAAACGGCTGGGGCGCGGCCTGGCGGCATTGATCGGGGATGACTACTCTGAAGAAGGCGTGGTGGAAGATATCAAATCCATGCGCCATCTGCCGATCGAGTTGTTGCGGCGCAATCCCCACAACCCGCGCAAGACATTTGGCGAGGCAGAGCTTGAAGAGCTTGCGAAGTCCATCAAGGAAAAGGGTCTGCTGCAACCGATTATGGTGCGGCCGCTACAGGGAGAAAGCAGTTCCTACGAGATCGTTGCCGGCGAGAGACGGTGGCGAGCTGCCCAACGGGCCGGTGTTCATGATGTGCCAGTGCTCATTCGCGAACTCTCTGATAGCGAGGCGCTTGAGTTTGCGCTGATTGAAAACGTCCAGCGGAGTGATCTCAATGCGCTTGAGGAAGCCCTGGGCTATCGCCAGTTGATGGATCAGTTTTCCTACACTCAAGAGAAGATGGCGGAGTCGCTGGGCAAGAGTCGAAGCCACATTGCCAACACGTTGAGACTGCTCAAGTTGCCAGATAGCGTGCAAGAGCATGTGCGCCAAGGGAACCTGACCGCTGGCCACGCCCGCACCCTTGTGGCTGCCAAAGATCCAGAGACACTGGCGCAGCAGATTATCGACTTCAATCTGAATGTCCGTGAAGCTGAGGAGATTGCGCGGGCCGGGTCTCCCAAAGCGCCGCCAAAGCTTGCCACCGCTCCGGCAAAGAGTGCCAATGTGCTCGGTCTTGAGAACGACCTTAAAGCCATTCTTGGGTTGAACGTGCAAATTGAGGCTAAGGGGGAAAGTGGATACCTGCGGATCGACTATACGTCGCTGGAGCAGCTAGACGATCTCTGTGCCCGTCTCTCCAAAGCGCCTAACAGGGGGCCGGTGAAGACGAAGCGCAACTAGGCTTCATGCGCGCTGGGGTCGCTTGAACCGGCCTGCACGGCTGGCCAAACTTAAAACGGCTCTGTGAACAATTACGTTAGCCAAGGCTGGGAACTGGCGCGTCTGGAGCTCTGCGTCGCGAACATTAGCCAAGGCCGTTTTCAAATCAGTTGACTTCCAATCTGACAATTGTCTGGCGAGAGAGTCCTTTCTTTTCCAGAAGATCGGCGGCCGGGCCGCATCTACCACTTGTTTCGCCGAGCGCCCGCTCGAGACTTCGGCCGCCAAGTGCTGCATACGCAGAACGTGTTGATTCGTTGCCGAAATGATAGACTGGGCCGGGGTGCCCGAACTGATCAAGCGATCGAGTTTCTGGTCGGCGTGG
>JBCDDQ010000333.1:0-5161 GCA_039180225.1 Pseudomonadota bacterium | reverse complement strand
GGGCGGAGCCTAGAGCAGTTCTTTGTCATATGGAATCGCTTGACCGGGTTTTCGCGTCTGCTGACGAGGCGCGGGTCGCGCCTTGGTCTGGCCGACCACAAGCGGCCCGCAACGACGCTCAGCGGCCGCGAAAACCCGGCCTTCGGTGGGCCAAATCAGCCCATCTCCGGCGTTGCGAAGCTCGTCCGATGCACCACATCGCACTGCGCTTCGCGCCTTGCATATGGACTGATTTGACTCCATCAAGCGTTTCCATATGACAAAGAACTGCTCTAGGACAACTTCCGCTCAGATTGAGCGGGAGATGCCCCAGATTATCGTTATGGCGAGCAACTTATCCCCGATCAAACGATTCAGTCTGATCGTGGGTTGGTCTAGCGCTTAATCTGCTTTCGGGGGGTTGGGCTTGAGGTCTTTTTGCTGCTTCAGCCGCGATTGCTGCTTGCGGCGTTTCAAATTGGCGCGCAGCGCCTGCTTGAGCCGCTCATCGCGCGCATCTTTTGCCGTTTTGTCTGGCCCGGATCCGGTCATAGACCGCTTTTAGCATTCTTGAGACCGCAAGTACAAAACCTGTCCGGACTATGCGTAGTTGAGGGCCGGCAAGAGCGATTGGTTGGAGTTGGCCGGCCAAGCTTCCGTGTGGGGCGAGACGGCGCCGGTGGTGAGGAACTGCGCAATAATGTCAGCGCCGCGAGAGCTGGCCTGGCGCGCGCCGAAATCGGCAAAGGTGTAGGCAAACCGCGCTTTTTGAATGGGGCCGAAAAGGTCCGGGCTGGAGCGGGCCTGGCTGAGTGCACGGTCCAGGTCGGACACATGGTCCACCACCGGTCCAAAGGCCCAGCTGGCATAAGACGGGTCGTGCCGATAGTTGGCCTCGTGGGCGTTGAGGAAGACGCAGGGGCGCGGGGTGCGGATGAACTCGTAAACCTGCGAGGACACATCGCCCAAGTAGAGGTCGGCGGCATCCAGATAGCTCATATCGCAGGACGCCTTGCTGCCGCGATCAATCAGTACGTTGGGCGCATTCGCATAGCGCCTGGGCAGCCGCGCACCTTTCCCCCAGGGCCGTTTGAACAAGAGAACATGGGGGGCGAATATGAGATTGTAGTGCGGGGAGGCGTAGAAATAGTCCAACACCTGGGCCCCCATGCGCCACCATGAGGACAGATCGCGCCGGTGGTGAGGGTTGTAGACCACGATGGGACGGTCGTTTTGGAAGTAGTCCCGGGGGGTCTTGAGCTCAGCGGGGGTCTTGAGTTCAAACTTGGTGTATCCGGAAATGGCGAACTGGTTTTGCTCCACATGGCCGTCGGCCACCAGTTCCTTGGCATATTTCTGACCCGGCACCAGCACCAGGTCGAACTCCTTCATCCGGTCATCGAACGAGCCGAGGCCGCGCTGGTCGCCGGCTCCGTGGCAGACGCGAATCAGCTTGACATGTTCCAGCTCGGGCCGGCGGCGCAGTTGTGCCGTGGTGGTCTCAGGCACGACAATGGCGTCGAAGTCACTCCACAGAGCGGTGTTCTCAACAAGTGTCATAACCTTTCGGGCGAAAACAAACTTGGAGGCGAGCGGTTCGGCCATCCGCGCCAGTGCGGAGAGCTGCAGTTTCACCAGCTTAACCCGGTCGCCCGCATAGCCGCGGCCGATCTGTTCCGCAAAGCTCAGCTGATCGTCGGCGGGTGACAAAATCTGCACCTCGAACCGGGGATGGCGCAAGGACAGCTCAAAGGCGTAGGGCACCACATGGGGCACCTGGTGGACATCGTAATGGTTCAGCAGAAAAGCGATTTTCATTCGGTCGATCCCAGGACACTTAACACGCCGCGAATCAGCGCTATCTTCAGCGCGATACCCCGATATGGGGACCAAATAAGGCCACACAACGTTGGGTTCGTCACAATTCGAATGACATTTATGTGACACTGTGCGGAGGAAAGATGGGCGCTCACAAAATGCCCCATCCGTGCCTCAAACTTGCCGCGAAGCTGGTGTCTAAGCCGCCCTAAGGTAAAGGGCCGCCCTCCAAATTGGAGACGTTGGGGCGGTGCCTATTTCTAAAAGGATAAGAAGAATGAAACTGGGTCGCGTGACCGGGTATGGCCTGCTTGTCGCTGGCATGCTCATGACTGCCGCAGGTACGGCGAAAGCCGACATCAAGGTCGGCCTTTTGAAATGCCAGATTGAGTCTGGTTTCGGCTACATCATCGGCTCTTCAAAAGAGCTGTCCTGCCGCTTCGAGCGG
The DNA here is from genome assembly GCA_039180225.1 of Pseudomonadota bacterium. Taxonomy (GTDB): domain Bacteria; phylum Pseudomonadota; class Alphaproteobacteria; order Rhizobiales; family CAJQND01; genus JAAEUE01. The sequence continues at coordinate 2,916 of JBCDDQ010000333.1, read as the reverse complement.
GCAGGCGGCCTGAGCGAGCACTATGCCGGCAAGATCATCAAGCTGGGCGCCGATGTGGGCTTTGCCGGTAAAGGCAACCTCATCTGGGCGGTGTTTGCCCCGTCTCACGATGTGGATTTCGGCGCGCTCAGCGGCACCTATGTGGGCGCCGCAGCCGAAGCGTCCGCGGGTGTTGGCTTAGGGGCCAATGTGCTGATTGGCGGCTGGCAGCGATCGGTGAACCTGCAGCCGGTGAGTGTGTCGGCACACACCGGCTTCAATGCCGCCGGTGGCCTTGGCGCGATCATGCTGACCGGGATCGGGAAATAGGCGCGACCTGCGCTCTTGGCTGATTAGGTCCCCGCCTTCGCGGGGATTAGGGCTGGGTGTGTTTTGCCACTAAATAGTTGTTTTTGTTGCCACAAAATGGCTATGAATCCGAACGAACCCAATTTCGCGTAAGCCCCTGCTACCACTGCGAAATTCGCGCTATTTGGCCTTGATGGTTGAGTTTACCCTTTAAGCCGCTCATTCAACGGATCATAGGGCGCGTCAGTCAGCACCCTGGCCGGAACCTCGCGGCCCAGGACGCGTGCCGTCAAGGACGTCCCCGCGGCCTGGCCTTCCGGCTTCAGATAAGCCAGCGCCAGCACCTTGCCCGTGCGGTGGCCGAAGGCGCCGGATGTGATGAGGCCGGCCACGTTATCACCCGCAAACACCGGGTGGAGCGAGAAGGGATCGGCGCCGCCATCCTCCAACTCCAATAGCTCCATGGAAAACGCCGCTTTGCGCTCCAAAGCTTGACGCGCCTCAGGCGCCACCAGGTGGCCGAGGCCGGCCTCCAGCGGTGTGCGCTCGGTGGAGAGGTCCATGCCCCAGGCCCGGTAGCCCTTCTCAAGGCGCATGGCGTTCAGCGCGAAGGCGCCGAAGTGTGCGAGCTCCAATGGCCGCCCAGGGGCCACCAGAGCCTCGTAGAGAGGCTTCATCTGATCGATGCGCACATGGAGCTCCCAGCCCAGTTCGCCCGCGTAGGAGACCCTGAGCGCGGTCAGCGCGATCCCGGACACCTGGATGGCCCTCGCGCTGAGCCAGGGGAAGGCGGCGGAGCTGAGGTCTTGGTCGGTCAGCGGCTGAAGCAAGGTGCGGGCCTCCGGGCCCATCACTGCCAGAATGCCGGTCTCCTCGGTCACATCCCGCACCGTGACGCCCTGATGGGCCTTGGCGTGGGCCGCCAGCAGGCCGCCGTCCTGGCGGCGCGCCGCGGCGGCGCTGGTGAGCAGGATGTGGTCGTCCGCCAGGCGGCACACGGTGAACTCAGAGAACACCCCGCCGGAGGGGGTGAGCGCGTGGGTGAGGCCGATGCGGCCGTCAGCGGCGGGAGCGCGGTTGGCACCCAGGGTCGCCACGAAGTCCAGCGCGCCGGGCCCGGTGATCTGGAACTTGGAGAACGCCGTGAGGTCTGCAAGGCCCACCCCGCGTGCCACGGCCCGGCATTCTGCGCCCACAGCGTCAAACCAGTTGGCGCGGCCAAAGCTTAACGTGCTGAAGTGGCCGGGGGCGGAGGCAAACCAGTTGGGCCGCTCCCAGCCATAGGCGAAGCCGCAGACGGCCCCGGCTTCTGCCATACGCTCATGCACGGGGCTCTTGAGCACCGGGCGGCCCGCTTCGCGCTCTTCAAACGGGTAGTAGATGGCAAACTGGTTGCCGAAGCTCTCCACCGCCTTGGCGATGCGGAACGCGCCGTTTGCATAGGCGCCGAAGCGGCGGGGATCGAGCGCCAAGGCATCCAACGGTGGCTCACCGCCCGCGATCCACTCGGCCAAAAACTTGCCCGCGCCGCCGCCTTCCATCACCCCCATGCTGGAGCCGGTGAGGAGCCAGGCATTGGCGAGGTGGTATGCGGGGCCGATCAGCGGATTGGCATCGGGGGTGAAGGTGATGGGGCCGTTCACCACGGTCTTGATGCCGGCCTCTGTCAAAACCGGGATGCGGGCTATGGCCATTTCCACGATGTGTTCCACCGCCTCCAGATCCGGCGGCAGCAGCTCCATGCCGAACTCGGGCGGCACCTGATCGGGCGACCAGATCTTGCCGGCTTTCTCGTACGGGCCGATGATGAGGCCGCCGCGCTCTTGGCGCACGTACCAGCTCTCTTCGGGGTCGCGGATGATGGGCAACTCGCGCGTCTGAGCGGCGACGGCGTCGATCTCGTCGGTCACCAGATATTGGTGGAGCACCGGCACCATGGGCAGCTCCAGACCCATCATGCGGCCGATCTCATAGCCCCAGGTGCCGGCCGCGTTAACGATGATCTCCGCGCTGATGGTGCCGTCGCGCGTTTCCACCTGCCAGGCGCCGGAGGGCAGCTGGGAGAGCCCCGTCACCTGGTTGTTGCGGGAGATGATGGCACCGCTGGACCGCGCGCCCTGGGCCATGGCGTGTGTGGCCTGGCTGGGGTCCACATAGCCGTCATAGGGCTCGTGGATGGCGCCGATAATGCCGTCGGTGGTGGTGAGCGGATAGATCTCTTTCAGTTCTTCAGGGCTCAGGATGTTGAACTCATGGCCGGAGTAGCGGCCGATATCCTGGATGTGCCGGAACTCGGCCATGCGGTCTTCAGAGCGTGTGATGCGCAAGGCGCCGCATTGGTGGAAGCTGACCGGGTTGCCGGTTTCCGCTTCCAGCACCGAGGAATAGAGCTTCACCGAATGGGCGCGCAGGGCCTGGACGGTGAGGTTGTGGGCAAAGTGGGTGCACAGGCCCGCAGCATGCCAAGTGGAGCCGGCGGTCAGCTCGTTCTTCTCTACCAGCACCAGATCGGACCAGCCCAGCTTGCTGAGATGATAGAGCAAGGAGACGCCCATGGCGCCGCCGCCGATGATGAGAACCCGGGCATGAGAGGGGAGGGAGGCCATGACGGTTATGCTTTCAGTCTTT
>JBCDDQ010000332.1:0-5196 GCA_039180225.1 Pseudomonadota bacterium | reverse complement strand
CCGTGGTCTTCGTCCGGATAGTCTTCCACCACGCCGCGCCCGCGAATGAACTCGTGGTCAATCAGGTCGGACGGATCGCAGATGGGCCCGACCGTCACCGCCGCCGCATCGAAATGGGCGAGGTTTTCCTCCAAGGATCGTTCTGCGATGAAGCCGGCGACAATCACATCCAGCACATCATTGTTCTGGATGCGGGCATGAGGCGTCAAAAAGCGTTCATCCTCAATCAACTCCGGCCGGCCGATGGCCTTGGCCACCTTTTCCCACATGGATTGCATGGAGGCCGACAGCGCAAGATATTTGCCGTCGGCGCAGACATAGACATTGCGGGGTGCGGCGACCTTGGTGCGATTGCCTTCCCGGACGGGCAACTTGCCGGTGGTTTTGTAGTGGGCAACCCAGGGTCCGATCACGCTGAACAGGGGTTCAAACAGGGACAGATCGATAACCTGCCCGCGTGCCTGGCCCTTCTCGCGCGCCAGGAGGGCCGTGCTCACCGCACCAAAGCCGGCAGTGCCGGCCACCATGTCGGCCAAGGCCAAAGGCGGCAAGAGGGGCGGGGTGTTTTCAAACCCGGTCATGGCGGCAAGACCCGACATGGCTTCAATCAACGTGCCGAAACCGGGCTTGTTCTTATAAGGCCCGGTCTGGCCCCAGCCGGAGACACGCACGATAATGAGATCGGGATGCTTCTCCAGGAGCACATCAGGTCCCATGCCCCACTTTTCCAGTGTACCGGGGACGAAATTCTCCACCAGCACATCGGACTTTGCGAGCAACTGGTCCAGCAGTTCTGCCCCTTCTTCGCTGCGGAAGTTGAGGGTGAAGCTTTTCTTGGAGCGGCAATATTCTTTCCACCACACCCCTTCGTCGCCGAACCGGCGCAGATCATCGCCGATGCCGGGGCGTTCGACCTTGATCACCTCCGCGCCGAAATCAGCAAGCAAATGGGTGAGCATGTTCCCCGCTGCCAACCGCGTCATATCCACAATCCGGACGCCATGCAAAGGGCCGGTCATGTGAGGTCGGTACTGACTGATTTGCATTTGAACGCGATCTCCTTTTCGCGAATTGAAGCACAGCGGCGGGGAACAGCAGGGCGTTACTGCGCCGTCATCTTGGTGTACCACCGCTCAAGCTTTGGAGACTTCGCGGCCACCTCTTTGGCTTTTGCGCGGAACGGAGCCTGGTCGATCTGGACAATCTTCACGCCCAGTTCCTTGATATTCTTGTTAATACATCAAAAAGAATATCAAGGAGTCAAACAGGGGCAACCGCGCAAGCGCCGCTCGGTGCGGCGCTTATCGTTGTAGACGTCGCCCTTCGATCAGATCGGAGTTTTCTGCGGTGCTTGTGGAACGCGCCAGGCGCGGAGCAGTCGGGCAAACGTCATCGCGTGGGTGACCAGAAGCATAGGGACCAGGAATGTGGGGATGTACCAAGCCGCGCCCATGTGGGGGATCGCCTCAGCCTGGCGCAGCGCGTTCGCCAGATCAACCAAGCCCACACCATGGGCAATGATCACAAGCGGCACCATTAGTGCCCAGCGATAGCGCACCGCCACCAGCGCCAGAAGGGCAAGGAGACCAGTGGTCAAGTCGCCATAGGCCGCCGCGCCGGCAAAGCTTGAGGGCATAGAGGGCGCCACGACGCCTGGTACAACGAAGACCAGGCCGATATGGCGGAAGGCATGTGGGACCGTCAGCCAAAAGAGGGCGTCAGGCAGTGATTTCTTATCCAGCCACGGGCGAATAACCCATGCGGCCAGCAGTGAGAAAACGAGAAGACTGAGCGCGAATTGTGCGCCGAAAACCTGTTCGATGGTCATGGGAAGGCTCCTGGATGTGAGAGTAAGGTGCGCTAGGATGACGACCCAGACGCGGGGCACTGGATCTTCTCCAAGCGTGCCTCCAAGTGCTCGACCCTGCGGGTGAGGGCCTCGGTTGGGTCATCGTGAAGCGTATCGTCTATGGCACGAAGCCAATGACCGAAGCTGTTCCAAATGTCTTTGGTGCTCATGGGGTGTTTCCTTTCGTTTGGTGGTAATAATAGTGTATATACACATATATTGGTAAAACTCATTCTGACTGAATGCCTTTCACAAGCGAGTTGAGGTCAGCGATGAGCTCTGGAAGCTTTGCTGCGCCCATCTTGGAAACGATGCTCAACTGAGCCTCGCGCCAGAGCGGTGTGGCTTCATTCACCAGGGCATGACCTGCTTCGGTGAGCGACACAAGCCTCACGCGTTCATCGGTCTCGCGCCCAATGGACAGCCAGCCCTTTTTCACCAAGGGCTGCACATTTCGGCTCGCGGTTGTGCGGTCCATCACCAGCAATGCTGCCAGCTTGGTGAGCGGCATCCCTCCTCTGTGGGCAAGGATCGCCAAGAGCGTAAACTGGGTGGCCTTGATGCCGCTGGGCTTCAACGCCGCATCATAGTGCTGCGAGATGACACGTGTGGCCTGGCGCAGGTTTGCGTGGGCACACAGATCCAAGCCGGGCTCCAGCAAATCGCTTGAGTTGTAATCTTTTTTGCTCATGATATGTGTATATGCACCTAACTTCCGAAATGTCAACAGCCGGCGATGAAAACAACGCATGTCGTTCTCTCCTCATCTCAAGAATGAGGGCATCTTGCCAGCGGACCGCTCGACTGTTGAAAACTCCAATGCAACGTCAGTTTGTCTTCAGACACGCGCATGCGCATCAGATAGTCACGTACGCCGTCTTCGCCGCATTGCGCGGTGGCACCGGTAAAGAAGCCGCCATCGCGCCTTTGCACGGGGAACCAGCGCAACCGGCACCAGAAGAGACCCTGTCTCAGTCCGCCCGCATTGATCTGAAACGGCTCCGCCAACACCGTTCCGCCATCCTTGATCGGCGCGCGCGCGCATTGTTGCGGCGTGCCCCAGGTTCCATAGAACACTTTGCGCTCATCGGCGGCGGCCGGTCCGGCAAGCAAAGCAATCAGAAGCACACAGAAGGTCGCAGCGACGCACCGCACCGTTAGTCCGCCAACACCCGCGTGGTTGGGAAAGTGATTTCCACCACGGTGCCGATCTGGGGCTCGCTGTAAATCTGAAAGCTCGCGCGGTTGGCTTCGGCCAGGGCCTTGGTGAGCGGCAAGCCCAGACCGGTTCCCAAGATTCCATCGCCAGCCACCGGCTGCACCTGGCGGAAAGGCTCCATGGCCCGCTCCAAATCAGGTTCACTCATCCCGCGCCCTGTGTCTTTAACCTTCAAAGAAATGTTGCCGGTCTTCTCCAGCCGGGCCGAAACAATGACCTGGCCGCCCCCATCGGTGAACTTGATGGCGTTCGAAAGCAGGTTGAGCACGATCTGGCGCATGGAGCGCTGGTCGGCAACCACATTGGGCAGGTTCTCCTGAACCGACGTGCGCACGATCACCCGGGCTTCTTTGGCACTGTCGGCCAGAAGCTTGACGCACTGGGTCACCACCTCGCCCAGGTCCACGCTGGCAAAGTTGAGCTCCAGCTTGCCGGCCTCCACTTTGGAGAGGTCCAGGAGATCGTTGATCAGGGACAAAAGGTGTTCGCCGCTGGAGTGGATATCGTTGACGTAGCCGGAGTACTTGTCGTTCTCAATGGCACCGAAGCGGCGCGCCTTCATGACCTCTGAAAAGCCTAAAATGGCGTTGAGAGGCGTGCGGATTTCGTGGCTGATATTGGCCAGAAACTCTGACTTTTGCGCGCTGGCCCGTTCGGCCGCTTCGCGCGCTTGAACCAGTTCGGTTTCAGTTTTCTTCCAGCTGGTCATGTCACGTAAAACGGCGCAATAGCGCGAAACATGACCGTCATCGTCGTGGCCGGCGCCAAGGCGTCCCAACGTGAGGAAGAGCGGTATCTCACCGCCGTTCTTCTCGATGCCGGTCACCTCACGCCCATCATTCAGCACCGAGGCAATGCCGCTGTCAGAGACGGCGGCCATGTAGCGCTCCAAGGTGTCGCGGCTGTCGCGGGTGAGGAACTCTGCCAGAGCGCGGCCGGTGACCTCATTGCTTTCAAGGCCGAACATGGCTTCCGCACTGGCGTTGAGCGACAAGACACTGCCTTCTTCATCCAAGGTCAAGATGCCGTCAATGGCCGTGTTGAGCATGGCCAGGAGGTCTGCGTTGGATGGTCCGCCCACCGCCGCCTGACCTCCGGCAATCTCATCGCGCACCAGGCGCACCACATTTTCCGGAAGCCCGAGCTCGGCCTTTGCTTCTTCCTCGCCGGATGCGGCCGGCTCCAAGCTCACCTGCACGGCGGCGCCATCGGGCCATTGGATGATTTTCGCAACAGCGGTAATCTTTATCGCGCCGGACTGATAGGGCGCTTCGGTAAACGTCACTGGATCGCCGCCGGGCTGCAAGAGATCATAGCCATAGGCGCCGAACAGACCGTCCATGGTTTCAACGGCCAAAGCGTCTTGCGGGCGCTCAAAGCCCATCAATGTGGCCGCATAGGGGTTCAGGTAGAGCAGTTCACCCCCGCGATGCACCACAATCGCGTCGGGCAGACCGTCCATGATGGATTCCACCGCATCCAACGCGGCCCCCAGCACGGCAGCCCCTGCGTCCTCGTCCTTGTCATCGCCGGCTGCGTGATCATCTTCAAGCTCTTCTGCGCTGGTCACGCTGGGGAAGCTGACGGTGATATCGGGCATGGCGCCATCGCGCTTGGCGTCAGCGGCCGGCATCGGCGGCTCTGGCGTCTCGCGGGTGAGCTTTTCGCCAAGCTCTTCAAAGGCTTGCTGCTCTTGTGGACTGAGCGGCTCACCCGCTTCCTCGGCGGGATCCGCGGCAGCGACATCAACTGGCTCAGCTGTTTCAGGTTCTTCGCTTGGCTCCACCTCTGAGTGGCGCAAGATGACCACAGGTTCCTCTTCAGGCTCCTCTTCAGGCTCCTCTTCAAGTTCCGCTGGTGGTTCCTCATGGAGCGCAGGGGCAGGGGCTTCTTCCTCCACAGACGGCGGCTCGTCCGGCTGTTCAGCTGGAGGCGGTGCCTGAACCGGCTCGACCACGCTGCTCATTTGCGAGCCAATGCCGCGATAGCCTGTGAACGTTCCGTCCGGGGCGAACAGGGGCATGGCTGATAAGGTGAGCCGCCGTGCGCCGTCTGCTGCGCGTCCGGTGTGCCAGACGATCTGCGCTTTCCAGGCCCGCTTCTGGTCCAGGTAGTATCCAATGAGCGG
>JBCDDQ010000331.1:0-5259 GCA_039180225.1 Pseudomonadota bacterium | reverse complement strand
TTGGGCGGTGAGCATTTTTGAGCCCAACGGCCGCAACATCTACACCCTGAACGACACACAGGTGGGCACCGACCAGTTTGCTGCTCTGATTGTGCAAGGCGAAGCCAAAACGGCCGCTGAGGAAGACACATCCCAGCGCCAAGGCGGGGGCATTGTGATCCACACCACCCAAGCGCAAGGGGTTGTGGTGATCCGTTCGCTGATCCCCGATCTCGCCTCGCGCAAGCGTGCCCACGCGCTCTTGGCCGAGACGGAGTGCAAACCCTCTCTCACCACGGCTACAGCGGGTTAAATTTCGACCAGTTTGGGGAGCGCGTCTTCGAGAGCCCCCAGGGCGGACCGCGTTTTTGCCCCCAGCTTCAAGAGCGCGGTAAGCTGCCAAGGGTGACGCGCCAGCGATCCGATCAGCCGAGCGGTGGAAAGACGTCCGCTCCGGTCCATTGCGCTGGCCGCGGGGGGCAGGGTGGTGCCGGCATCATCCGCAACGGCGCGCAGGACGAGGACAGGTAGCCCCGAAGCCTCGGCAACCTTGGCGATCTCAGTGCTTTCCATGTCTGCGGCGTGTGCCCCGCTCTCTCGCCAGGCGGCGTGCTTTGCCGCTTGTGTGGTGAGCAGACCGGCGCCCGCCAAAAGGGGGCCGCCTGCCACGCGCCAATCAGCACCAAGCCGGTCGAGAAACGTGGAGCGCCACGCCTCGTCCACCGCAAAGGACGTGTCCGCCCCGTCCAGAATGGCGTGAGGAACCAGCAGGGTGCCGGCGGCAAGTGCCGGGTCGAGGCCGCCCGCAAGGCCGAAGCTGACCAGCCGCTCCACTCCCCGGCCGGCAAGGTCTTGGACCGCTGCGCCTGCGCCCGCGCCGCCCATGCCGACGCAGCGCACGTCCGGCGTGGCCGCGCCCCAGTTCATCTTCTTGGAAACACGCAGGACCAGATCAGCTTCCATCGCCAGCCCGGTGAGAATACCAATGCGCCCCGCCATCGCCCTTTACGTTTTGTGTGGCGCCCTGGTGGATCAGGGGAGCGGTGTTACATGCCCCACCTGACTTTGCCGGAATTGGTCCGCTTCAAATTGCGGTAACGCGCCAGGGCCCACGTGGGGAAAAACGCGCTGTAGCCATGATAGCGCAGATAAAACACCCGCGGAAAGCCCACAGCGGTGTACCAGGGCTCTTCCCAGCGCCCGTCTTCGCGCGGATGGTCCTTCAGATAGCTGATGCCGCGGGCAACCGAGGGATGGTTGGTTTCGCCCGCCGCCATAAGCCCGAGGACAGCCCATGAGGTTTGGGATGGCGTGCTGGCTTTGGCTTCTGAGCGGCGCTCTTGCCAATAGGTGGCGCCGTCCTCGCCCCAGCCGCCATCTTTGCGCTGATGGGCCAGCAGCCATTTCACCGACTTCTGCACATAGGGCGCTTGCATGTCTTCGCCCGCCGCGTTGAGCGCACATAAGACGGACCAAGTGCCATAGATGTAATTGGTGCCCCAACGACCGAACCACGAGCCGTCTTCTTCCTGTTCGACTTTCAGGAAGTCGATGGCCCGGGCCATGGTGGGGTGATTGATCTCCAAGCCCACCTGGGCCAGGAATGACAGGCAGCGCGCCGTCACATCCGCCGTGGGCGGATCCAGAAGGGCGCCATGGTCAGCAAACGGAATTGAGTTGAGGAAATCGGCATTATTGTCGATATCGAACGCGCCCCAGCCACCATTGGTGCTCTGCATGCCTTCAATCCAGCTCACCGCACGGCTGATCTCCTTGGAGTATCGCTGGGGATCCGCGCGGTGCAGCAGCATGCCCACAACCGCCGTATCGTCCACATCCGGATAGTGGTCGTTGCGGTACTGGAAGGCCCAGCCGCCCGGCTCCACGTCCGGGGCGTTCACGGCCCAGTCGCCCTTTACGTCGGTGACCTGCAACGTGGCCAGCCAGTCACAGGCCGCCAGCAGGGCTTTGGGATCATCACCATGCTGGTCGGATTCTGCCAAAGCGTGGGCGGCGAGTGCAGTGTCCCAGACCGGCGATTTGCACGGCTCGCAATAGCGTTGGGTGGCGCCGGTCGTGGGCGACACCTTAGCCTCGGTGAGCAGGTTCTTCGTGGAGGCGCGTGCGATCTTGTACTCTTCGCTCTCAGGGTCGATCCCTAAAGCGGTAAACGCCATCACCGTATTGGCCATGGCCGGGAAGATGGCGCCTAAGCCGTCAATGCCGTTAAGCCGCGGCTTGATGAAGTCCAGCGCCGCCTGGATGGCCCGCGCCCTGTTGCGCTTAGGAAAGTGAGGCTCCACCACCTGCAGCACCTTATCGAGCTTCAGGAAGAATTCGCCCCATTTGTTGCCCGTAGGATTTATGTGCCATTTCTTGATCACATTGGGCGCCGTGCAGAACAGCTCCTGGCAGTCCACCCCATTTGGGTTGACCGCTTTGGGCTTTAATGCCGCCACGATCAGCAAGGGGGCGATCACGGTGCGCGACCAATAGGAGAATTTCCACATGTTCACCGGGAACCAGCGCGGCATCAGCATCAGTTCGGCCGGCATCGCCGGCACGGCGCGCCAGGGAACTTGGCCGAACAGGGCCAGCGCATAGCGGCAGAACACGTTGGCGGTTTCAGCCCCGCCATGGTGCAAAATGGCTTCGCGGGCGCGCAGCATGTGGGCCGCTTCGGGATCATCGCCTATCAGCTTCAGCGCATAGTACGCCTTTACGGAAGCAGAGATGTTGAAGTCACCATCATGGAACAGGGGCCAGCCGCCATGGCGGTCCGATTGCAGGCTTCGCAGATACTCCGCCACTTCCGCTTCAACGTCTGGTTCCAGCTCTCCTAGGAAGTGGTTCAGGAAGACATACTCGGACGGGATTGTGGCGTCTGCCTCCAGTTCAAAAACGATGTGGCCATCAGCGTGCTGCAGATCTTTAAGCGCGCCTGCGGTCTCGGCCACAATATGGTCGAGCTCGAAGGGGGAGGGGGCCGCCAGGTTTTCGTTGGCAGGTTCGCGCGCCACGTCAGACACAGAGGAAATCTCTCCCGGACCACTTGGATGATAAGCTGAAGTCATAAGCCGTCCCCAAACACCAACGATGAATGCGCCTCTAGTGGCGCCTTTGTCAACGTCGGCGGTGTAGATTGTTGATCACCTTCTAGTCAGAGAATGTGACCATCTGCTGGCACTTATGTTTCCATCCTTCGACTTTACCTCAACTTTTAACAAGTTGGTTAAGGCTATCCGCCAAGGCCTGATCCAGGATGGATAGGCCGCGGTCCAGCTCATCCTCGCTCACCGTGAGCGGAGGGGCGATGCGCCACACGGAGCCGCGCTCCGGCCGTCGGCGGATGTTCATGGAGAGCCCCAACTCAAAGCACCGCTGGGTCGTGACTGAGCCAAGCTCATGATGCGGCTGACGGCTTTCGCGGTCCTTCACCAGCTCAACACCGAGCAGTAGGCCGGCGCCGCGGACATCGCCGATCACCTCATATTTCTGCTGCAACGCCTCAAGGCCTGCGCGCAGATAGGCGCCGCGCTCTGTGGCCCGTTCCAGGAGGTTTTCGCGCTCAATGGTCTCCATCACCGCTAAGCCCGCTGCGGCGGGCATGGGGTCAGAGACGTGGCTGGTGTAATAGGTGAATCCGGCCTTGTGCGCTTTTTCTTCAATCTCATCGGAGGTGAGGGTGGCTGCCAGGGGAATGCCGCCCCCCAACGTTTTAGAGACCGCCATGATGTCCGGCACCACACCCCACTTGGTGGCCGCAAACTTAGTGCCCAGCCGCCCAAAAGCGGTCTGCGCTTCGTCGAACACCAGAAGCATGCCGCGGTCGTCGCAGGCTTTGCGCAGGGCCTCTAAATAGCCGTCGGGCGGCATAATGATGCCCCCGGCGGAGATCACGGGTTCGGCGATCAGCGCCGCCGGTGCACCGTCGGAGGCCATATCGAACATCTTAAGGCCGATCTCCAGGCACGTGAGATCGCACATGTCACGGCAATGGGAAACCGGACAGCGGTAAGCATTGGGCTCCGGCAGAACGTGATTACCAGGCACCTTGGGACCGTAGCCGCGACGGTCGCTGGCAAACGATGCGGCAGCCGAGGCGCCGGTCGTCCCGTGCCAAGACCCACCGAGACCGATGACCTCATAGCCTCCAGTGGCGAGCTTGGCCATGCGCAGAGCCGCTTCGTTGGATTCAGAGCCCGTGTTCACGAACAGGGACTTGCGCAAGGGTGCCGGCAACCATTCTTCCAGCTTCCGGGCAAGCTTCACCACGGTTTCCGGCACCATGCCGGAAAACATATGGAGCGCGCTGTCGCAGCTCTCATTGATGGCTTTCACGATGGCTGGGTGGTTATGGCCGATGGTGGAGCACATTTGCCCGGAGGTGAAGTCCAGGATCTCCCGCCCCTCATCGTCTGTGACCACTGAGCCTTTAGCCGTGCGGAAGAGGTTGGGGAATGTGTCTCCGCCGTAGCGGATCATCAGGTCCTTGGCAGCATCGCGGAGAGATTGATCCATAGCATTTGCCTCCTTACAGCAATCATCGGATTGGCACCAGCCGATTGCAGAGGCTATGGTTCGCGGGACTTAAGGATCTGACAGAGGAGCTTTAGCTCATGAAAATCGATGGTGGTTGTCATTGCGGCGCAATTGCCTATGAAGCCGAGCTGGATTTGGGTCGGGTGGCCATTTGCCATTGTTCCGACTGCCAGTCCTTGTCCGGTTCCGCCTATCGCACGGTGGCGATTGTGGCCGGGGACACGTTCACAATCACCAGAGGCCACCCGAAAGAGTATGTGAAAGTGGGCGACAGCGGCAACCGCCGGATCCAAGCCTTCTGCGATGAATGCGGCTCAGCACTTTATGCTACTGATGTGAGCGATAGCCCGGCGGCCTATAACTTGCGCGTGGGCACCGTGCGGCAGCGGGCCGAGCTGGTGCCCAAAATGGAGTATTTCTGCCGCTCGGCCATGCCCTGGCTGCCGGAGGTGTCGGGCACCGTGAAGTTTGAAGGCCCCCCGCAATAGAGCGCGGCGCTCACGCAGCCACCGCACCGTAGCGTTCAACCTGCGCAATCCAGCGGTCCACCATGCCGGGCTTGGGGTGGCTGGCGCCCGTGAAGTGGGTGAAGCGGGCGGGTTTGATCCCCACAAAACCCAAGATCTGATTGCGCAGCTGGCGCAACATGGCGTGGCCGTAAATCCAGCGCTGAAACCAATTGGGGGTGTCGGACGTCATGATCACCCGGCCTGTGCGGCCAGAGAGCATGGGCGCCGG
>JBCDDQ010000330.1:0-5331 GCA_039180225.1 Pseudomonadota bacterium | reverse complement strand
GTGGCCGATGACTGGATCCCGATCTATGATTGCTCTTCGGTGCCGGGCTACTACATGGCCATCGGCTCCAGCGGCAACCAGTTCAAAAACGCCCCCATTGCCGGCGCCATGATGGCCCACCTGATTGCGAACGTTCAGGCCGGCCATGACCATGACGCTGACCCGGTGCATTTCACCGGACCCTACACGGGCGTGGACATCGATATCGGCTTCTATTCCCGCAAGCGAAAGATCAACAAGGAAAGCTCGTTCTCCGTGCTTGGGTGATCTTTGGCCGGGCAGGGTGCGTTTCCTAATCTGTGATGGACACCAAGGCCAATCCCCAATCGGCAGTGGCCGCCTTTTACCAATCCGTGCCGGTGCTGAGCGACTTTGCCCAAGTGGCAGACACAGGCGCCTATGTCCCGGTGCCCGGCACCTGGGTGCTCGGGGTTTCCGATGTGGTGGGCTCCACCAAGGCGATTGAGCAAGGGCGCTACAAGGCGGTGAACATGGTGGGGGCCAGCATCATCTCTGCGGCCATGAACGCCTTCGGTCATCGTGATTTTCCCTTCGTCTTCGGCGGCGACGGGGCTGCTCTTGCCATCAGTCCTGAGCATGAACCCGAATTGCGCGAGGCTATGGCGCGCACCAGGATCTGGGCTGAAGAGGAAACCGGCCTGAAGATCCGCGCCGCCATCATCCCGGTCTCAGAGATCAGGAACGCCGGTCACGATCTAAAGGTGGCCAAGTACCAGGCCGCGCCTTCGGTCACCTACGCCATGTTCTCCGGCGGTGGCATCACCTGGGCGGATGGAGAGATGAAGGCCGACCGCTTCGCTGTGCACCCCGCACCCGCTGGCGCCCAGCCCGATCTCACAGGTCTATCGTGCCGCTGGACGCCGATCACGTCGGCCAATGGTGTCATCTTGTCCATTCTGGCCTTGCCCGCAGGCGAGGGGAGCCCGTTCCGCTTTGACCGTCTGGTGCAAGATGTGCTCGACCTGCTGCAGGGGCTCGACCGGGAAGGCCACCCGGTTCCGGTCAATGCGCACGATCTGATTTGGCCGCCTGAGGGGATCGATCTTGAGGTCGCCGCCACTAGGGGCAGAAAGAGCCGGGTGCGCCGCAAGATCGAGCTTCTGGGCCATTCTCTTTTTCAATGGGTGCTGGACCGCACCGAAAGAAGCGTCGGGCGCTACGACCCCATGGAGTATCGCCGGGAAATTTCGCGCAACTCCGATTTTCGCAAGTTCGATGATGGCCTGCGCCTCACGGTGGACTGCACCGAAGAGCTGGCCAGGCGGGTTGAGGCCCGTCTGTCGGTGGCCAGAACCACTGGCGTGGCCGTCTATGGGGTCTATCGCCAGGACACCGCGCTGATGACCTGCCTGGTGCCTTCGGCGGTGAGCGATGACCACATGCACTTTATCGACGGCGGCGGCGGTGGATACGCCCAGGCTGCGCGCATGCTGAAGGCGCAGATTGCCGGGGCGGAGTAGCCGCTCCCCCGCGTCCTTGCGGACGCGAGGACCTTGTGAGCCAAGAGATCGGTAAGTGCTATGGGCCCTCGCGTTCGCAAGGGTGCGGGCGAAAGTAAACTCTTAAGGCCAAATAGGCCGAATTTCCGTTTGAGAGTAAGGGTTTACACGAAATTGGGTTCGTTTCGCCGTTTTTGGCGAAAAAAACGGAACACGCAAAAAGTGTGCCCGATTGCAATCACGCCGTTTCCCGCTCTTTCACCGCACCTGCCCCCTTCGCAGGCACTAGGCGGCTGACCGAAGAGGCGGCCGCAATCACCCCTTGCTCCGCGTACGCCTCGTGATTGCGCTCGATATAATCGAGATCATAAAGATAGTTCACCATCATGCCCGCAGACTGCTCCAGTCCCCGATCCGACAGATCTGCCAGCCAGTTGAGCCGCTCCAGACGCGCCCCGTTGCCCAGATGGAAGCGGGCCACCGGGTCCAGCGGCTTGCCGTCTCCCCGCTTCTCCTGCAGGAAGTAGCGGGCCGCCAGCGGCAGCAACACCTCAGACAGGGGCCTTTCTGCATCCTTCTTGCTGGGCCAGGTGCTGTGATCCAAAAGGGAGAGCTCGCGCGCATCAATCTCACCGGCCTCACGCAGGCCCTTCAGCCAGCGCATGAAGCCTGGGATGGGCGACAAGGTGACGAAGGTGTTTAGGCTGGCGATCTCTTTCGACAAATCGCTCACCACCTGTTTGATCAGGAAGTTGCCGAACGAAATGCCGGCCAGGCCCTTCTGACAGTTGGAGATGGAGTAGAACACCGCCGTGTTCGGATCGAGAGCTTCTGTCTCATCTTCTTCGCTGATCACGTCATGGATAGCACCGGAGATGCCTCGGGTCAGCGCCACTTCCACAAAGATCAGCGGCTCGTCCACCAAAGAGGGATGAAAGAAGCCATAGCACCGCCGGTCCTTGGGGTTGAGGCGGCGCTTGAGATCATCCCAGCCTTTGATCTCATGCACGGCCTCGTATTCGATGATCTTTTCCAGGATCGTAGCCGGTGTCGACCAGTCGATCCGGCGCATCACCAGAAAACCGCGGTTGAACCACGAGCCAAACAGATGCGCCATGTCATCATCCACCGGCTTCAGTTCGGGGTGAGCCTTAAGGCGCTTCAGCAGCTCAGCACGCATGCGCACAATCTGCGCGGTGCCGCCCGGGGCCAGGTTGAGCCGGCGGAACAGTTCCTGACGCGGCGATTCAACCGCCTTGGCAAGCTGCATCATCTGCTCGTTGGACGGTGTTTCCAGATAGGCCGCAGCAGCGGCCTTCAGCGCCTCATCATCGGGCACCAGCACATCGTTCAAGAAATGGAAGTACTCTGTCTTCTCATCGTCCGACAACAGATCAAATATCGCCAGAATGTGGCGTGCCACCACCATGCCGGAGCTTTCCCCGCGGCCTGACAGCAGCCCTTGGGACAGGGCTTCAATGGTGCCATCATGGCCCCCGCTTCCCAGCGAAAAGGCTTTCAGCGCGCGGCCGCGCTCAACGATCTGGTCCAGCAGGTCGCGAAAGAACGAAGACGCCATGACTAACTCCCCTTTCGAGTTTCTGTGCCAGGGCAATTCAACAGAAAAATGACAATAACCAGTGGCGGCAGAACATCCCGGCAGTATATATGATCGCTGCTTAATTTTTCCCGTAAATTGGTGATCTCATATGGGCAACGCAAATCTCTATAGCCTCCTGGAAGAGCGGTTTAAAGCTGCCGGCGATAACGTTGCCTTCCGCCCGATACCGGGAGATCCGGTCAGCTATGCCGACTTGAGGGGTGAGGTTGCCCGCTATGCCAATGCGCTTCAGGCAGAGGGCGTGCAGCCCGGAGACCGGGTGACCGTTCAGGTGGAAAAGTCATTGGAGAATGTCTTTGTCTATCTTGCCGCCTTGAAAGTGGGCGCGGTCTATCAACCTCTGAACACCGCTTATACCGCTGCGGAGGTGGACTATTTCATCTCCGATGCCAAACCGTCCCTGGTGGTGTGCGATCCGGCCCGGATCGAGGCCCTTCAGCACATGGCGGCCACCCACGGGGTTGGCAGCGTGCACACCATGGCGCCGTCGGGTGCCGGCTCGCTGAAGATGCTGGCGGCGGGTCAGCCGGCCACCCACGAGACCGCCCCGCGCGGCCCGGATGACCTGGCGGGCCTGCTCTATACGTCCGGCACAACCGGCCGTTCCAAAGGGGCAATGATCACCCATGACAATCTTTCCTCCAACGCCCTGGCTTTGCACAGGATCTGGCATTTTGAGCCTGGGGATGTGTTGCTCCACGCCCTGCCCATCTTCCATGTGCATGGGCTCTACGTGGCGTTGAACACGGCCTTCTTGAACGGCTCTGAGATCATCTGGCTGCAGAAGTATGACGCCAAGCAGGTGCTGTCTTTGTTGCCCGAGGCCACCGTCATGATGGGGGTTCCCACCTTCTATACCCGCCTCTTAGGGCTGGAGGCGTTCACCGCGGAAACCTGCCGCACCATGCGCCTGTTCATCTCCGGCTCTGCGCCCATGCTCGCAGAGACCCATGTGGAGTTTGAGGCGCGCACAGGCAGCCGCATTCTTGAGCGCTATGGCATGACCGAAGCGGGCATGATCACCTCCAACCCCTATGACGGCGAGCGCCGGGCGGGCACGGTGGGGTATGCCTTGCCGGACGTTTCGGTGCGCATTGCCAGCGATAACGGTGAGATCCTTGGCCCCGGAGAGATCGGCGTTCTGGAGGCAAAGGGCCCCAACATCTTTTCCGGCTACTGGCAAATGCCGGAAAAGACTGCCGAGGAGTTTCGCCCCGATGGCTACTTCATCACCGGCGACATGGCCCAAATGGAGGCCGACGGCCGGGTGACCATTGTGGGCCGGTCCAAGGATCTGATCATCTCCGGCGGCTTCAACGTTTACCCCCAAGAGGTGGAGAGCGTGTTGGATGAGCTGGCTGAGATCGGGGAATCGGCGGTCATCGGCGTGTCCCACCCCGACTTTGGCGAGGGCGTGGTGGCCGTTGTCACTGCCGATGAAGGCGCTGATGTGCAAGAGGCTGAGGTCATCGGCGCTCTGTCGGACCGTTTGGCCAAGTTCAAGGTGCCTAAGCGCGTGTTCGTCCATGATGAGCTGCCGCGCAACGCCATGGGGAAGGTGCAAAAGGCTGAGCTTCGCGCCCAATATGATGCGCTCTTCAAAGCCTGAGCGCGCCGCAGGGCTGGCAGATGCGCTGGGTTTCATGCTGAGACGGCACGCGAGGGGCGCTTCGGCCGGCTCGCGCAAGTGTGAGGCGGCCAAAGCAGCTATGCGTGTTATAGGCTGTCGTGAAGACCAATAGCGAAAGACCTCCAAACCATGTGGACCCGTCGGCACCTCCTTGTGACGGCACTCGCCGCCGCACCGATCGTACTGAGCTCCAGAGCCTGGGCGAACCAGAAAATTTCCGCTGCCGACGCCCATGAACAGGCGACAAAAGGCGAGATCCTGCTGGTGGATATCCGGACCCATGGGGAGTGGAGGCAAACCGGCCTCGGCGCTTCTGCCCACCCGATCTCCATGCACAAACCGGGCTTCATTGAAAAACTGGCCGAGGCTACCGGAAACGACAAGTCCCGCAAGATCGCACTGATCTGCGCCACAGGCGGCCGCTCCCGCTGGCTTCAGAGTCAGCTGACCAAATATGGCTTCACCAACGTGGTGGATGTCTCTGAGGGCATGCTGGGCAGTGCTGCCGGCCCCGGCTGGCTGAAGACAGGCTTGCCTGTCAAGCGGCTGACGAACTAGGTCCCTCCCGGTCCCAGGCTCAGTGGAGGTCGAACGCGTGCCCGCGCGCCTTCATGAGCAAG
>JBCDDQ010000329.1:0-5332 GCA_039180225.1 Pseudomonadota bacterium | reverse complement strand
GCGCCGGGCTCGCCGCTTTACCAGGAGACCCGCGAGATCATCAAGACCAACAAACTGGTGACCGTGTGCGAAGAAGCCGGCTGCCCCAACATTGGCGAGTGCTGGGAGAAGAAGCACGCAACCATGATGATCATGGGTGACACCTGCACGCGCGCCTGCGCTTTCTGTAATGTGCGCACGGGCCTGCCGGGCGCGCTTGATCCGTCCGAACCTGAAAGCGTGGCGGAGGCCGTGGCCAAGCTGGGTCTCAACCATATCGTCATAACCTCGGTGGACCGGGATGATCTTGCCGATGGCGGCGCGCGACACTTCGCTGACGTGATCAACGCCATCCGCGCGTCCTCCCCCGGCACCACGATCGAAGTGCTGACCCCGGATTTTCTCCGAAAGGAGGGGGCGCTGGAGACTGTCGTTGAAGCAGCTCCTGACGTGTTCAACCACAATCTGGAGACGGTGCCGGGGCTGTACCTCACGGTGCGCCCGGGCGCGCGCTATTTCCACTCCCTGCGCCTGCTTCAGCGGGTCAAGGAGCTCGACCCGAAGTCCTTCACCAAGTCGGGCATCATGGTTGGTCTCGGTGAAACCCGTAAAGAGGTGCTCCAGGTCATGGACGATATGCGCGTGGCCGATGTGGACTTCATCACCATCGGGCAATATCTGCAGCCCACGCGCAAACACCATCCCATTGACCGGTTCCTGACGCCGGATGAGTTTTCCGGCCTGGAGACCGTGGCCTATGCCAAGGGTTTCCTGATGGTCTCGGCCAGCCCGCTCACCCGCTCATCGCACCACGCAGGCGAGGATTTTGCCAAGCTGAAGGCGGCCCGGGACGGCGCGGGTTAAGCGGCAAGAGCGCCATGAAAGAATTCTCCGAAAGCCGCGTCATGCCCTATACGGCCAAGCAGCTCTACGACTTGGCCATAGACATTGAACGCTATCCTGAGTTTGTGCCCTTGTGCAAACGGGCCTCGCTGAGTGAGCCTATACCGTTGCCCAGCGGGGCCATGGAATATCAGTCGGTTCTGGTGTTCCGTTACCGCAAGTTTGGTATCTCGGAGGAATTTGAGAGCACGGTCACGGCCGACCCGGCGCACAAGACCATTGTCTCGGTGTCAGACGGCCCGCCGTTCATCAGCTTTCACGCCAAGTGGAGCTTTATCGACCAAGGCGTGGGCAAGTCGGAGGCACGCATTGATGTGGCCTACGAGTTCCGCTCCAAGGCGCTTGCCCTGTTCATTGACCGGGCAGCGGGCATGGCCATTCAAAAGCTCATCAGCGCCTGGCAGGACCGCGCCCTCGAGATCTACGGCGCTCCTGATGGGGTGGCGGCGTAGGCCGGTTCAAATTAACCTCATATCGCTCTAGTCGCTCAGATAGACCATGTCCGCAAGAATGTCGCCGATCTCGCTGAACGCGGTGCGCAGCTGGCCGGTGGAGTTTGCGGTGAAGGCGTAGCGGCCTTGGTCCGGCTCTCCTGCAACCTTTAGGGACGCACAATCGTGCAAGCGGTTCACAGTGTCTTCGTCGTCCAGATCGAAGGCCACGGTGACCACCAGAATGCCTTGGCTTTTGGCGTTGATGCACTGTTGTTCAAGATTGTACTCGCCGTTGGACTGATCCAGGGGCCAGCTCGGATCGCTGATTTCCGGATTGTCCTGGCCGGCGCCGTTCTCGCGGTAGGCAGGCACGGTTTGCGCGCCGTCGGTCAGAAGAACGATGGCTTTCATCACCCGCTGTTCCGGGTCTTCATGGCTGACCATGTCGTAGCTGACGCCGCCTGGAAACACGCTGTTGGGCGAAATGGCGTGCCAGCCGAATTGGAAGCCTGAGGAGATGTGCGTGCCGCCATAGGGCTCCCAGGTGTTGAGGTCCGCCTGCAACAGACCGGTGCTGCTGGTCAGCTCGCGCATCAGCAACATGGTGCTGCACTTAGCGGTGCGGTCGGAATTGTAGTTGCCCATGTCGTACCAAAGATCGTCCTGCTGCCAGCGGTGCCGTTTATCATCCACCGGCTCGGTGTCGTTGGTGACGTTCTGTTTGCGCCCCGACAGGCAGCTTTCAATACGCGTCTCGCCGGAAAGCGTGTTGGAGTCCGCATCCGTTAGGTGTTTGCCCATAAGCTTGGTCTTGACGCCATAGGAAAACGGCACCAGCGAAAAGGCGATCCCCGCACCATTGTTTGCGCCGGAGTGCAAGAACGAGATCAGGTCTTTGGCGGCATTGCGCATGGTGATGTACTTGGTGGCGCCGCCCAGCTCGTCGTCCATTGAGCCGGAGTAATCCAGCACAAGCGCGATCTCGGCCTTGCCCACTTGCGGCACATGGGCAGTTGAGGTGGTTTTAATGCCAATGAGCCGCTCACTTGGTGACCCGTTTCGGTCCGCAAACCCCAGGAATTGCAGAAACCGGGTGGAAATCGCCAAGGATTGCGTGGCCGTGACAGTGCCGTTCTGGATGGAAACCAGATCATCGGGCACATCGATGCGGCGTCCAGAGGTATCGAAATTGGCTTCAAAGAACGCCTTGCCCAACTGCTTGCGCTCTTCCTCGCTCGCCAGTTTGAGCGAGCCGGCGGCCAACACGGCCGTGTCCAAAGCCGCTTGCAGCTCATGTTTGGCCACCACAGCCCGACCATAGTCCACGGCAAGGCCCACACAGATCAGGAACGGAACCAGCATCAAGGCGAAAACGAAGCCCACAGTCCCGCGCCGGTCAGCCCGAAACGCCTTAAAGCACGTTAACATGCCGCCACGAATCCGTATCATCGCACTGACCTGAGAGTGTTGAAGCTGCCTGAGGTTACGTGGCGTCAGTGTTCCTGAAGATGCTTAACAAGATGTTTCAATTCAGCGCCGCGCGACAATAATGACGGCCCGTCACGAGCGAAAATCGCGCAGCTTTGCTGGGGTTCGGCGGATTTGGGTAAAATTTGAGGGAAGTTTGAGCGAAATTTGAGGGAAGTTTGAGCGAAATTTGAACGGATTCGGTACACCGGGTTTAAGCGTAAACCTATGAAGTCTTTGGCATTTAAGGAACCTCACATGGGTGGTTGATATGGTGCGGAATACAAAAAACAGGGATGGCGAGATGCACCAACAAGAACTTATTGCAGACATCATGTCTGGGGCGGAGGTTGATCCTACCGCGCTGTGGGAGAAGTCTGAGCGCAAACTGATCCAGCTCATGTTGGAGCTGGCCGAAGATCTGCTGGACGATCACCAGGAAGCGGCGGCGATGATCTCGGCAATCGAGAACCAACTGGAACACCCGCACAAGCAAGGCTTTATTGAGCTCAACTATCCGGTTGTGAAGGCGTGGTGCACCGTTAAGGCCGCCGTGGATGGCGGGCGCATGCAATCACAGCTGTGCCACTGATCTGAATTTGGTCGGTTGGGGAGCCTCAAGGCTCCTCAATCGATGAATTCCAAGCCAATTTCTTCCAGCTTCTTCCAGGCCACCTGGCACTGGCGCTTGGTCTTGCCGTCAAGGATCTGCAGCACTGGATGCTCAGGGATCCCCATGGAGTTCTCCACGCGGATTTTACATCCTTTTGATGAGATCTCGCGGATCTGACAGTCCACAACAGAACTTGAGTTGTTGTAGATAAGCTTGCCGCTTTTCAAGACGCGCGTGGGCATATCCGGATCGTCAGCCGCGGGGCTCGCCGCCGGTTCTGGGGTTGGCTGCGGCTGTGCGTTCTCGGGCAACGAAGATTGCAGCGCATCCAGAAGCGCGCGTGGCTCAAGCTGCAGCAGAATGACGTGCAGCTGGTCGCGGGTGAGCCCGCGCAGCGTATTCAATATGATCGGAAGGTCCGGCTGTGTCTGGCCCTGCATTCCGGCCGCAGGGGTCGGCGTGGCTTGTGGGCTGGTTGTCCCAGCCTGTGTGTGCGTCTCGACGGTTTCCATGGTTGCACCAGCCAAATCGTTAAAACTTTAATGAGAGTGCTAGGAACTGATTAAGAAAGCGCAAATAGGGATGCGGAGATGAGGCCTCAAGCGATCATCGGCCGTGCACTGAGCGACTTTATCATCTCAAAGCCATTGAGAACCGTAGCTTGCCGGATGGCCGCCCGGCCGTCGTCGGGGAACAGGCAGCGTTCGTGCAGTGTGGGCCCATCGCCCCGCGCGGCGGCCATATGCACCAGGCCCACGGGCTTATCGGCAGAGCCGCCGCCCGGTCCCGCAACGCCGGTGCAGCTGATGGCAATCGAGGCCTCAGAGCGCTCCAGCGCCCCTTCCGCCATGGCTCTGGCCACACGTTCCGATACCGCGCCGTCGCTTTCGATCATCTCGAGCGGGACCCCGAGAAGCTGGTTTTTGGCCGCGTTTGAGTAGGTGACGAAGCCCCGGTCCACCACGTCTGACGACCCGGCAATCTCGGTGAGCACCGCTGCAATCAGCCCTCCGGTGCAAGATTCAGCGGTGGCCAGCGTCCAGCGGTTCTCCCGGCAGATGTCCAGAACATCCTTCGCCGCCATCACCACTTCGCGCGTGAACAGATGATCGCTCATTCCGGCAGCCTCACGGTCGCGCTTGCAAGGGCCGCAATTCCCTCCCGGCGGCCGGTAAAGCCAAGCTCCTCGCTGGTGGTGGCCTTGACGCTGATGCGGCTCACCTCAATGCCGATGATCTCCGCCAGGGCGCCGCGCATGGCATCCACGTGGGGCCGCATCTTCGGCTCCTCGCAGATTAACGTCACATCTCCGTGGGCGATCTTGCCGCCCCGCTCTGTCACCATGTCGGCGGCGGCCTTTAAGAAGATATATGAGGCCGCCCCCTTCCACTGCGGATCGCTAGGCGGAAAGTGCTTGCCAATATCGCCTTCGGCCAGGGCGCCCAGAATGGCGTCGGTGAGGGCGTGCATGCCCACATCCGCATCCGAATGGCCTTTCAGCTTCTTGGTGTGCGCGATCTCAACCCCGCACAGGATAACCGCATCGCCCTCTTCGAACGCATGCACGTCATAACCTTGGCCCACGCGGATGTCGGTGAGCGGCGAGGAGGGGGCTTTGGTCATCCAGGCTCTGGCCTCTTCAATATCGTTCTGGGTCGTCAGTTTCCGGTTCTCTGGCGCCCCGTCAACCATGGTGATGGTGAGACCTGCCCATTCGCCAATGGAGGCATCGTCGGTGAACACATGATCCGCCTCGGCCGCGGCCGCCTCATGCGCCTTGCAGATGAGCCCATATCGGAACCCTTGCGGCGTCTGTGCGGCGCGCAATGCGGTCCGGTCCTGCGTATCCACCACCTTGGCCCCGTCGGCGCGCTTGATGGTGTCCACCACCGGCAGCACCGGGAGAGCCCCATCGGCGCTGTCCAGGGCCGCCAAG
>JBCDDQ010000328.1:0-5357 GCA_039180225.1 Pseudomonadota bacterium | reverse complement strand
GCCAGAAAAGTATCCTGCGAAACGCCCATGGCGCCATGCACCTGAATGGCCCGGTCCACCACCCGGCACGCCATGGCAGGCGCCACCACTTTGATCATGGCAATCTCCTTGCGCGCTTCCTTGTTACCAACCGTGTCCATCATCTGCGCCGCGCGCATGGTGAGCAGCCGGGCTTGATCGATTTCGATGCGCGATCTGGCAATTTCTTGGCGCAGACCTCCTTGGTCACTCAAAGGTTTACCGAAGGCCACCCGTTCTGTGGCGCGCTTGCACATCATTTCCAGCGCGCGCTCCGCCACGCCGATCTGGCGCATGCAGTGGTGAATCCGTCCAGGTCCCAGCCGTCCTTGAGCGATCTCAAAACCCCGGCCCTCGCCCAGCAAGATGTTTGAGGCCGGCACCCGCACATTATCGAACACCACCTCTGAGTGTCCGTGGGGGGCATGATCATAGCCAAACACTGTCAGGTGACGCTTGACGGTCACGCCCTGGGTGTCCAAAGGCACAAGGATCATGGATTGCTGCTTGTGCCGCTCTGCTTCAGGATCTGTCCGACCCATCACAATGGCAATCTTGCAGCGCTCGTCCATGGCGCCCGAGGACCACCACTTGGTGCCATGGATCCGGTACTCGTTTCCGTCCAGTTTGATTTCCGTCTGGATGTTAGTGGCATCAGAAGAGGCCACATCCGGTTCGGTCATCGAAAAGCATGAGCGGATCTCACCGGCAAGAAGCGGCTCCAGCCATTGCTTCTTTTGCTCAGCTGAGCCGTAGAGCACCAAAGTTTCCATATTACCGGTGTCAGGGGCGCTACAATTGAGCACCTCCGGACCAATGGGCGAACGCCCCATAATCTCGCAGAGCTGCGCATAATCCAGATTGGTGAGCCCTGCTCCATACTCATCATCGGGCAGGAACAGGTTCCAAAGACCCTGTTGCCGGGCCTTTGCCTTCAGTTCATCCAGCAAGGGGGGATGCGTCCACTTGTTCTCCAAACCGGCATGCTGCTCGGCCATCGCCGCTTCATTTGGATAAATGTGCTCGTCCATGAAGGCCAGCAATTGGCCTTTGAGCTCTTCGGCCTTTGCACTCAGTGGAAACATGATCGGTTCCTTGCCCTTTTCTCTTTTCGACTTGTCGGCGGCAATCTAGCGTGTAGCATCACACCAGGAAACAGAAGAAAGCACGCGGGCCCCACTTCCCCATGTTCGATCAGCACGTCACGTTTCTCTATGCCTCCGATCTTGCCGCGAGTGCGAAGTTCTATTCTGAAAAACTCGGGCTAGAGCTGGTCCTGGATCAGGGTCCTTGCCAGATTTTTCGGGTTGCGGGCGACGCCTTTCTCGGTGTCTGCCAATGCAGTGAGACCCGCCCCGCCTCGCCTGATGGCGTGATCGTCACGTTCGTGAGCCAGGATGTGGATGGCTGGTACGAGCGCTTGCTGGCAAACGGTGTGGAAACGGACGGTCCACCAAAGCACAACCCACGCTACAACATCTATCACCTTTTCCTGCGGGACCCGGACGGCTACACCTTGGAAATCCAAGCGTTCAAGGACCCGGCATGGCCAACACCTAATCTTGAAAGCTAGGGAGTGTTGGGCGCAAACTGCCGGGATGTTTGACCCGGGCCGACATATAGCATTATGAGAACAGCAATAATCTGGGAGGGGTCCCGTGCACCGCTGGTATGAGCGCCGCAAGGCATTTCGCAACGTGCTTGAAGGAAGCGCCTGTGTGCACCCGGCTTCCGTGTTCGATCCCATCTCCATGCGGATTGCCGAGGATCTCGGCTTTCAGGTGGGTATGCTCGGCGGCTCCATGGCGTCCCTGGCCGTGTTGGGCGCGCCGGATGTCATCGTCCTCACTTTGAGCGAGCTGGCCGGCCTCGTGAACCGCATGGCCCGCTCCTCTGATCTTCCCATAATGGTGGACGCGGACCACGGCTACGGCAATGCGCTGAGCGTCATGCGAACGGTTGAAGAGTTGGAAGTGGCGGGCGCAGCGGGGCTCTCCATTGAAGACACAAGCCTGCCCGTCGCCCATGGCGGTGAAGGCAAGCCCCGCTTCATCTCCCTTGAAGAGGGAACGGCAAAACTGCGCGCCGCCGTTGAGGCAAGGCGCGACCCCGATCTGATAATTGCCGGGCGCACCGACACAGCCGGACCTTTGGGAGCGGAGGAAGCGGCAAGGCGGGTCCTGGCCTATCAAGAGACCGGCGTGGATGCCATCTTTCTGGTGGGGGTTAAAACAAAGGGCGATCTGGAGAAGATTGCAGGTCCATTGACCCTGCCTCTCATTCTCGGCGGCATCGGCCAGGAGCTGATGGACAAAGACTATCTGGCAGCCCAAGGCGTGCGGCTTTGCCTGCAGGGCCACCCTACGCTGCCTGCGGCCATGCATGCTGTTTATGAGACCTTGAAACACTTGGGCGCAGGCGGTGCGCCATCGGAGCTTGAGGGACAGCCCTCCGCTGAGCTCAAAAGCATGGCAACCCGGGCGCAAGAGTATGCGCGCTGGGCCAAGGAGTTCCTCTGAATGGCCGCCAGAAAGACCACCCGGAAGGCCAAGCCTAAGTCCAAGGCGCCCGAGGCGGAACCGGATGATGGCGTTGAGCCGATAACAACCGTTGCCTTCGTGGGCACCGGCAACATGGGCGCTCCCATGGCCGTGAACCTTGCCGCTGCCGAGCTCGACCATCTGTGCCTCTACGACACGCGCATTGAAACCGCCGTGTCGGCAGCCGATACGGCCGGATGCCATGTGGCCACCAGCTTTGAAGAGGCCGTCACCAGCGCAGAATGCCTTATCCTCATGCTGCCTAACGGCAACATTGTGCGCAACGTCCTGTTTAACGACCCTGCCCAGCCCGACATCCCGTCCAGGGGCTTAAAGCCGGGCATGATCGTCGTTGATATGAGCTCTTCCTACCCGCCGACCACCATAAAGACCGGGGCCGCTCTTCTGGAGCATGAGATCGTCTTGTGCGATGCGCCGGTTTCGGGAGGCGTGAAGCGCGCCAAGAACGCATCGCTCTCCATCATGTTGGGTGGCAATTTCGAGGAGGTTCTGAAACGGGTGACCAAGCTGATCGGCTCGATGGGCAAGGTTACGCCCACAGGAGGGCTCGGCACCGGCCATGCCATGAAGGCTCTTAACAATTATCTTTCCGCAGTGGGCCTGAGCGCAGCTTCCGAAGCCGTCCTGATCGGCCGCGAGTTCGGCCTTTCACCGGCCACCATGATCGATATCATCAACGCCTCAACCGGGCGCAACAATGCAACCCAGATCAAGTTTCACCAGCAGATCTTCAACAAGGCCTTCGGCTCCGGCTTTCATCTGGATCTTATGACCAAGGATGTTAAGGCCGCGGCCGCCATGGCCGAAGAGCTGGGCCTCAGCGCCCCTGGTCTCACACGGGAGGCTGAGCTCTGGTCGGATGCCAGCGCGGCCACGGACCGGGATGCCGATCACACGGAAATCTTCAGATATCTGGAAGATCTGATTGGTGCGACCCCTGAGGACAACGAGGAGGATGAAGACGATGACACAATATGAGGTGCACGCCATTAAGTATGGCTCCCATATGCTCAAATCCGCCCAAGCCTTTCTCATGGAAGACCCCCACGATGGCCCCTGGCCGATTTTTTACTACGTCTGGCTGGTGCAAGGCGGCGGCCGCAACATTCTGGTCGACACAGGCTTTACCGCTGAAAGAGCGGCCAAAAGAGGCCGCACCATAGAGCGCTGTCCTTCCGAAGGCTTAAAAATCTTCGGCCTCAGCCCGCAAGATATCGACACGGTAATCCTCACCCACTTGCATTACGATCACGCCGGCAACATTCCATTGTTTCCCAACGCAGATATCTACATTCAGGACAAGGAAGTGCATTTTGCCACCGGACGCTATGTGCGCTATCCGGCAGTGCGGCTGCCGTTCGAGCCTGATGACGTGTGTGAGCTCGTGCGCCAGAACTATAACGGACGGGTGCGCTTTGTGGATGGCGACAAAGAGTTGTTTGACGGTTTCAAGGTCCACCTTATGGGCGGCCATTCGCGCGGGCTGATGTGCGCCACGGTGGCAACCCGGCGCGGGCAAGTCGTCCTGGCATCAGACTGCGCGCATTTCTACGACAATCTGGCTTTGGACAACCCGTTCCCCATCATCGCCGATGTGCCGACCCAATGCGAAACCCAAGAGCGCCTGATCGCATTGGCAGACAGCCCAGCTCATGTGGTGCCAGGTCATGATCCTAAAGTCATGGACCTTTATCCCAAGCATCCAGATGATCAGAACACAGTGGACTTGGCCGCAGACCTCTTGGGACCTTCTCCTCTGGGATAGTGCGCTGGGACGTCAAGCCAGCGTGCACGCCTCATGCTTCCATCTGAAAACGGGTTCGCGGGCATGAACTCTACCCCCCGGCTGCGAGCCGATTAAGCAGGCGCAAAGCGCCCGCAGTCGCGAAGATAGGGCAGACGCTGTTGAGCGGCAGCGACACGATCCGTGTCAACGTCGGCACAGATGAGAGCCTCCTCCCGTCCCGCTACGGCGGCCTCTTGGCCATCTGGGGCAACAATCCGGCTGCCACCCAGATAAACGCAATTTCCCTCTCGCCCGGCATGATTGCAATAGGCCACCCACACTCCGTTCTCAAAGGCGCGCGCGGGCACAACACGGCTCGCCACCACGTCCCACTGCTCCACCAATGCGGTCGGCACCACGACCAAATGCGCGCCCGACTGCGCGGCTTGGCGAACGGCTTCTGGAAACTCCACCTCGTAGCAAATCAAAATCGCAATGCGCAGTCCGGCATAGTCGAAGACCGAATGCGCTTTGCCGGGAGTGAAATAATCCTCTTCAAAGCTCGCCGGCGAGTTAGCCCGCTTGCGGTGATTGGCAATGAGCGCGCCGTCCGGTCCAACACAGGCAGCCGAATTGTAGAGCGTTCCTGCTTCAAGCTCCGGATAACCGTATAAAATCGCGGTTTGATGCGCACGGGCCAGTTCTGCGATCAGCTTAAACCTGGGGCCTTCAGCGGGCTGCGCAAAGCGCGTCAAATCTTTGCCCACATTGTAACCGGACAAAAAGAGCTCCGGACAAATCACGAGATCAACCGAAGTTTCGGCAATCACCGCTCCCAGACGCTCTATGCGTTCATCCGGCAATAGCCCCCCGAACGCAGGCTGAAACACGCCCAGCTTCATTTCATCCGCCTTCCGCAATCGTTGGCCCGGCCAGCCGCTTTACCAACCCCTCAGTTCATCAGCAAGGAGATTGGGAGCTAGAATCGCCCCTTCGCAACGCGGCCCAGAATGTAGACCAGAACGATGGAGGGCATCAGAAGAAACGGAACT
>JBCDDQ010000327.1:0-5364 GCA_039180225.1 Pseudomonadota bacterium | reverse complement strand
GGTGTGCTCCCAATCAGGCTCTCCGAATTCCCAGAATGAGCCGCCAATAGTGTAGAGGCCGGCTGCCGCCATGTTCACCGAACAAAACCCGCCATGGGCAGCGTAGTTCGGTGTGCCATACTGAATAGCCCAAAAGCCGGTGAGCGATTGGGACTGATCGCGGCCGGTGAAGAAGGCCAGCTTTTTCGGATCGTCATTGCGGGTCTGCGACAGCCACGTGGTGGCCAGGCGCAAGGCTTCCTCCCAATCCAGCTCGCGGAACTCACCGGAGCCACGCGGACCCACTCGCAGCAACGGCTTTTGCAGCCGCGCCGGGGAGTAGTGCTGCATGATGCCGGCCGAGCCCTTGCCGCACAGGACGCCCCCATTCACCGGGTGGTCGCGGTTGCCTTCAATATAGGTGACCGTGCCGTTCTTTAGATAAACCTTGATCCCACAGCGGCAGGCACACATGTAACAGGTGGTGTGCTTGATATCGTCCCAGGTCTTGGGCGATATGTCGATGTTCACTGCTTTGCCCAAGTTTGTTGCTCCTGTTCCACAGTCGATCCACCAGACCGCTCAGCGGCATGAATACAGCGCACAGGCATGATCGCTCTTTGAGCGAAACACAGGTCACCAGTGCAACCGCGTGTCATCATGGCTGCAACCAGATCTGCAGATAGCATTGGCAGTTAGCCCCAAATTTTAGCTTGCGGGCACTCCGGCTTTTTCCTTAGCGTCCACTTTCTTGATGCTTGCTGCTTCTTCCTCGGCATCGGCCAGGTGGTAGCATGGCGCTTTTTCCATGGTGTACTCACCGGTGTTGGGATCGCGCCGCGACACCGTGAGCACATGCCAGTTCTCATCGTCCAGCTGCATGGCATCCCCTCTATAGTAGTAGCCCGGCCAGCGGGTTTCCTTGCGGAACAAGGTGTGCTGGGTCACGCACTCAGCTGTGCGGTGCCGGTGCTTCAGCTCCCAGGCGCGCAGGAGTTCGTGAAGGTCTTTGGCCGCCAGGCACTCAAGATCTTCCTCCATAACCTTGAGCTTCTTCAGACCAATGTTCAGCAGCTTCTCGTTGGTCATGTAGCTGACGGTCACCCCACCACAATACTCGTCCATCAGCTTCTGCAACCGGTCCAAGCCCTGCTTGGGATGGATGTAGCTCGGGCTCACCGTGCCGGCCACGATCTCGTTGCGGTAGATCTTGTAACGCTCCATCGGCTTGAAGATCTCCTCTTTGCGCTTGGAGATCTGCTCCTCAGACACTCTGATGCCTTCAGCCTTGCCGTCATCGATGTATTTGCAGGCCGCCTTGGCCGCCAGGCGCCCTTCAGTGAACGAGCCAGACGAGAAGGCGTGCGGTGTGCCGCCCACAGCATCGCCGGCCCCAAACAGGCCCTCGATGGTCATCATCCGGTTGTAGCCCCAGAAGTATTCCGGGGGGGACACATCCTCCGGTCCACTGGCCCACCCACCGGCACCGGTGGCATGAGAGCCCATCACATAGGGCTCAGAGGTGGTCAGTTCCGGGTTCTCATTCTTCGGATCCACATCCGTGGCCGCCCACAGAACGGCCTGACCAATGGTCATACCAAGGAAGTTCTCCCAGCCCACCTCTTCCAGATGCGGGTCCTGGAAGGCATGCATGGTCACCATGTGAATGGGCCCACGGCCCGCATTCACTTCGGAGATCATCGCATGGTTGCGCAAGCATGTGGGGATCGGCCGGTGGGTCCGGTGCGAGAGCTCCGGATCCAGATATTCCTTGCCCACCATCTTTTGCAGGGACGGGAACCACTTGGATTCATATTCCTCACCCATACCGTTCTGCGTATAGGTCTTAAGATGCAGGAAGTAGGCCCCCACCGGCCCATAGCCGTCCTTAAAGCGGGCCAGAACGATGCGGTTCTCCATCTGGGTCATCTTGGCGCCCGCATTGATCATAAGACCGTAAGCTGAGCCCGAAGACCACGGCGCATACCACACACGGCCTGCCCCCTCGCCCACCGAACGGGGCTTGAAGATGTTGGAGGCACCGCCGGCCGCAACGATCACCGTCTTGGATTTGTAAACATGATAGTTGCCCGTGCGCACGTTGAAGCCACACGCCCCGGCAACCCGGTTCTCCTTGGCATCGTCCATCAACAGATGGGTCACACAGATCCGGTTATCCACCTTGTCCGCCGACTTCTTGGCAGCTTCAGCCACGATGGGCTTATAGGATTCCCCATGGATCATGATCTGCCAGCGGCCTTCGCGCAGATAATGCCCGGTATCGGGGTTCTTCATGATCGGAAGACCCCATTCCTCAAACTGGTGCACCGTGGAATCCACGTGCCGTGCCATATCGAACAGCAGGTCTTCACGCACCATGCCCATCAGGTCGATGCGGGCGTAGCGCACATGGTCTTCCGGGTTGTTCTCGCCCCAGCGGGTGCCCATGTAGCAGTTGATGGCGTAAAGGCCCTGGGCCACCGCGCCGGACCGGTCAATGTTCGCCTTCTCGGCAATCACGATTCTCTTGTTCTGACCCCAAAACCGGGCTTCCCAAGCCGCACCGCTGCCACCCAGACCGGCACCAACGACCAAGACGTCAATATTGTCTTCAACGATTGTTTTGTGAGCCATCAGTAGTACACCCCTTGCTTCATCTTCAGACCGGCTTTCTCCAGGGTGTGGATGTCGCCCTCATCGTGGCGGATATATTGCGGCTCACTGTATAAGAGCTGACTGTCCCGCATGTCCTGATCTGGACCCGGCACTTCTTTAAGCTGAGGGATATACTCACCCCACGGCCGCGTGGTGATCGGCGACAGGAAGTTCTTCTCCGTGCCGTCACGGAACTTGATCCGCCAGGCAATCGTGCCCTTCTCTTCCTCACGGCGCACGCGCACACTGTGGCCCAGCGGCGCAAAGTCCGCATACCCGCGCGCATCAATGGCATTCTGCGGGCAGGCCTTCACGCAAGAGTAGCACTCCCAGCACATGTCGGGCTCAATGTTGTACGCCCGCCGGTACGTCGGGTCGATGTGCATAATGTCTGATGGGCAGATATCGACACAGTGTCCGCAGCCATCGCATCTGGTCATGTAAACAAAGGTGGGCATTCTCGTATCCTCACTAAATCTTTTTATCTCTGCTGTTCAGGCACCTAGTAGTGGTGGGGCTGTTCACGCTTGATCCCAAGTCCCATGTTCAACGGCGCATCCCTCAACAGCTCCATGGAATGACGATCACGGTCCGCCGGGTTGGTTCTGTCTGCAGGCTCCGGCAGATTGTCCAATGAGCCATCAGCAACAGCCACACGCTTTTGGAACGCAGCTGCAGGTTT
The DNA here is from genome assembly GCA_039180225.1 of Pseudomonadota bacterium. Lineage (GTDB taxonomy): Bacteria > Pseudomonadota > Alphaproteobacteria > Rhizobiales > CAJQND01 > JAAEUE01. The sequence goes on along the minus strand of JBCDDQ010000327.1, from coordinate 2,048 downwards.
GAAGAACATGTGAGCGAACTTCGACCAGATGACACCGCCGAACAGAACCGTACTGGAGATGATAAACGCCAGCAGGAACAGACCACCCAAAAAGCCCGTGCCTTGGAACAAGGACCAGAGCAGCGCAGACGTGGCCGTCGCCAGCAAAGACAGGATGAACAGGTCAGCACGCACAATCCGGTGCCAGGGGTTGCCCTCTGAAGCCACATCCACACGGATGAAGAACCAGAACCAATAGCCGCCAACACACACCATCAGCGCACCAACGTGCCACACGAAAGGCCAAAAGCCCGAAGAACTCCCGCTGGCCGGCAAGGAAAACACCATGATGGCCGAAGCGATGACAAACAAGATGAAGCCGTACATGCCCAGCAAATGCGCCACCCTGCGCTTAGGGTTGCAGAACTCCGCTGAGGTCAGAACGTCTTCAGCAAGCGTCTTCGCCGCGATGGAGACCTTCTCCCCACCGCTCACCTGCCGCTTGCCCGCATCTTGCGCCTTCTTTGCGTTCTCAAAGAAATACTGAGCGCTCCGCTTATGCAGAACGTCAAAAACAACACCACCCACAACAGCGATGATCATCAAAACCACATAGGCCTGCATGAGCTCAGCAGGAAATGTCGCCGAAAGCTCGGCAAACGGATTACTCAACATAAAAGTGGTCTCCTCTCCTCGGCCCTTCCCACTCACTTCGGCTCGGGCCACTTCTAATTCTTTGTTTTATGCTGCCAACCGGTTTTCCGGCCAAGCGCCCTAAATATGCAATATACGAACAGCACGTCCCTGTCATGCAGGTTTCGCTGATTTCTGGAGCGCCATCAGGCCGCACATCGGAGCTGTCGAACAAATTACATTTTCCGAATGTGTTATTTGGAAAGTCAACTTTGAGCAAGGACCAGTTTCGTCACAACACAGGTACAGATTGTGGGGCTATGACGACTGAAAAGCCCAGAAACATGTGGCCAAACCGTCATAAATCTCTTGAATCTCTGTCATAATGCGCCAGTAGCTTTCCCGCGCTGTGGAATGTTCTGAGCGCATTTAATCCGCTGGATCGCTATCCTAGAGGCCTCTTATGGAATTTGCGCGCTACGCTGTGTACTTCTGTCCCCGCCCTGAAACGGCTTTGGCGCGCTTTGGCCGAGAATGGTTAGGATATGATTGTGAAACGGGCGAAAGCCTCGCTCGAACGTCCGATCACCTGTTAGAAAACCAAATATCTCAACCCCGACGGTACGGCTTCCATGCCACCTTGAAGCCTCCATTCCGGCTGTCAGCAGGAGTAGAATACGACGACTTTGCCGCGGCAGTATCAGGTCTTGCAGGTGATCTGCATGCGTTTACCGTAGACGGATTGGTGCTCAAAGAACTCGGCAGCTTCCTGGCGCTCGTTCCCAGAGACCCCTCAGATGCACTAAGTGAGCTGGCGTTCAAATGTGTGCGCGACCTTGATCGGTTCCGTGCGCCCCTCAACAGCTCTGAGATCGCACAAAAAGCAGCAAACGGCCTGTCGCCTTACCAAGAGCACCTCCTCTTCACTTGGGGCTACCCCTACGTTGGCGATGAATTTCGGTTCCATATGACCCTGACAGGTCAATTGACCCGCCCGGAAATGCGGCGCGCACAGACCCAACTTACCGGCCTTGTGGCTGAGTTTGAACGCAGCCCCGTAGAGATCGCCGATCTTTGCATCTGCGGCGACCCGGGCGATAAGCAGCCCCTCCGGGTGGTTAAGCGCTTTTCTCTGAAAGTGCATAAAGCGCCTGAATGAAGCGCTGTCCGTTTGGTTTGATGGGCCCTATGTTCTCGATCTCCATCATCGGGCTATGGATCTTAAGAGCAGGCGAACCGCGTTGAAGGCGCCGACGGATCGCGTTTGCATCCTCCCTCTTGCGACCCGCCAACCGCGCGGCCAACACATCTGGCGGTGCCGTAACATGAACAACGGCAAACCTGGCAAACAGGCCCTCTGCTTCAGGGAGCGCTCCGCGCGATAGATTGCAGATGACATGCGCTCCACGAGCAGTAAGCTCGAAAACCTCGCGGGG
>JBCDDQ010000326.1:0-5382 GCA_039180225.1 Pseudomonadota bacterium | reverse complement strand
GGTTATTGCTTCGCTCATCGGGGCGGAGGGCCTTGGGGCCTCCATCCTGGAAGCCCTGCAATACGCGGCCAAGGGCCAAGGCTTGCTGGTCGGTTTTGCCATCCTGGTCTGCGCCATGGTCATCGACCGGATTGCGCAAGGTATGTACCGGCGCAAGACGCAAGGTCAGTAGGCGTTTGGACGCCTTTACGAGTTAGAGTGCCCGGGCAAGAGAATTGCCCGGGCGTTTTTGCTTGTGAGCCGCTCCTCTGCTAAAGCAAAAAACCCGCGCCCTTGCGAACGCGAGGGCCCACAGCTGGAACCGTTCTCTTTGCTCAGAAGGTTCTTGTTTTCGCAGGACCGCGCAAACAGAAAATCCGCTCCCCGCCTGCGCAGGAATGACAAAGAACTGCTCTAAGGCAGCTCAACCGGATCCCCGTGCGGTGTGGCCAGGTACGCATCCCTCCAGGCCGTGCGGCGCGCCTCAAGCGTTTGCGCCGGAACATCGCCGCTTCCTTGCAGCAGATCTTCCAGGGCGCCAAGCGCAGCTTCATAATAGGTCCGGCTGGTGTCCTCAGCTCCGGTCGCCTCAGCCTCTTTCAGGGCCTGGCCCAGAGCCGCTGACCAGTCTCCGGCGGTAAAGGCCCCAGCCGCCACCATGGCGTCGGCCATGGCCAGCACCTGAGCCTGCCAGAGCTCATCAAACACCGGCTCGCGGTCCATCTTCTTCAAGGGTTTCAGGGCATCCTGGTCATGAAGGCTCAAGATAACTCTCCCACAGGTCCAGGAAGATCCGGTCCCGCCGGGTGCCCGCTTCCGGCCACAGAGCCTTGGCCTCAAACACCACCGAGTAGAGGTGCTGGGCCACGTCATTGCCCTTGGCGTTCTCATCTGCAAACACGTGAGCGCCGTGATGGGCGTGAACTTTGCCCGGTTTGCCGCGGGCATAGGCCGGCAGGCGGGTGTGATGGGTTTGGGTGAACGGTTTGGTGAGTACACTATCGCCGGGAGCAAACCGCGGCGCGGCGTCAACGGTGCGCTCAAAGCTTGTGCGGTTGGCCCCATCCTGAGCAATCGCTTCGGCCACGCTGACCACCTTGGCTTTACGCTTTTTTGCCGAGGCAGATCGCCCGGCCTTGACCTCATCCAGCGTGATGATCCCGGCATCAATGTAGGTGGCGAGCTCCGTCTGCGCCCAGCTGTCGTAATAGGGCCGGGTGAGGTAGTCCACCGGATCGATCAGTTCGCGCACATGGCGCCACCAATCGATGGTCACACCCGGTGCACCGGAGCTGCGGGAAATGCCCCACATGCGCCCCTCCCAGTCGTGGTGAAACGGCACGTCGGCTTCATCGGTGACAATGGGGCCGAAGCCTTCCTTGCCCCCAAGGTCATGCGGCCCGTCCATCAACCCGTCTCCGAAGCGGTGGTGGACAGATCACGATCGGTCCCGATCATGGCATTGCGGGTGACCAGAGTGGCCAGGGCGGCCTCGTCCAGATCATCCGTGCCGGCTGGTCTTTGCGGCACCACCAGATAGCGCAGCTCTGCCGTGCTGTCCCAGACGTGCACATCAATCTCATCAGCAATCTCAACGCCGAATTCGGTCAGGACACCGCGCGGATCGCGCACGGCGCGCGAGCGGTAAGCGGCCGTCTTATACCAATTGGGCGCCACGCCCAGCAGCGAGAACGGGTAGCAGGAGCATAAGGTGCAAACCACGAGATTGTGGACCTTGTCTGTATTCTCCACCACCTTCAGATGGTTTGTGGCATTGCCCACAAAACCAAGCTCATCAATGGCGGCCGTACCGTCTTCCAGAAGCCTTGCCTTGAAGTCCGGGTCCGTCCAGGCCTTGGCCACCACCGCCGCTCCGCGTTTTGGACCGATCTCTTCGCTGTAAGCCTCCACCCAGGCATCAATAGTGCGCGGGTCCACCAGGCCTTTTTCCACCAACAGGCTTTCTAGGGCCTTCACCCGAAGGGCCGGCTCGCTGGGCAAGTGGCTGTGCAGGTGGCGGTGGATCTCGGCAACTTTTGCGGGGTCATAGTCGGTCATCAGGCAGGCCTTTCGCGCTCAACCATTGGGCAAGTATGCAAGGGCCGGGCTGGGCATACAATGCCCGGCTTGCAATTTGTCCAATGGTGACGCACCTTTGGCAAAGCTGATTTTGAGGGAGATCAGCTTCTCTGCAAGCTGAGAGACCGGCATGACATCCGAACCCAGTTCACCGCCCGTATCTGGAACCCCGACGCTTGAGGCCTCCATTGGCGTTCAGGTCAAAAAACTGCGCACGGGGCTCGACATGACCATTGGAGACCTGGCCAAAGTGAGCGGCCTGTCACCGGGCATGGTGTCAAAAATCGAGAACGGGCAGACCTCCGCGTCCCTCTCAACCCTCCAATCCCTGGCAAATGCACTCAATACGCCGATTGCCACCTTCTTCCGCACCTTCGATGAAAAGCGCGATGCCACCTATGTGAAAGCAGGGGAGGGGTTGACCATTGAGCGCAGGGGCTCGCGGGCGGGCCACGTGTACCAGTTGCTCGGCCATTCTGTGCGCAGCGAGGTGCGGATTGAGCCTTATCTCATCACTTTGGAGACGGGTGCTGACAGCTATCCGGTGTTTCAACATCCAGGTCATGAGTTCATTTACATGCTGCACGGTGATGTGACCTACCGTCATGCCGACCAGACTTATCGCCTGAAACCGGGCGATAGCCTGTTCTTTGATGCTGAGGCCATTCACGGCCCGGAAGAGCTCAACAGCTTGCCGGCGGTCTATCTCTCCATCATCGTGTCCCTGCCGAAGACAGACTAAGCGCACAGTTTCAGTCACACAGACAAAACCTGTGGTGCAGGATGCACCACATGTTGCGTTACGCCCTATACGTGCGCTATTGATATTTTCGTGGGAACTGACGGGCGGCCAAGACGCAAATGGGTACCAACGGCTGATCAGGCGACAGTGCATGAATAAAGTTAGCAAGTCGGGGGGCTTGGACCCGTCCACCGAGGCGATCCTGACCCATTGGCGCGAGGCGGTTCCCAACGACCGATTGGCCCACTTGATCCGTGATGCTGCCCGCGGCTTGACCCGCGCTCTGCAGTTCCGGCTGTCAGAACATTCCGTATCTTTCGGTCACTGGGTGTTCTTGCGCATTCTTTGGGAGCGCGACGGCCTCACCCAGCGTGAACTCAGCATCGAAGCCAGCTTGATGGAGCCGACCACCCATTCGGCGATCCTGAAAATGGAAAAGCTGGGCTATGTGACCCGGCGCCAAGAGGGCGGTGACCGCAAGCGCATGCAGGTCTATCTCACCGAGCATGGCCGTCAGTTGCGTGACGTGCTGGTGCCGCTCGCCGAAGAGGTCAATGCCAGAGCGGTGCTGGACGTTCCGCCCGGGGATGTTGAAACCACCCGGCGGACCTTGCTGGCCATGATCCACAATCTGGCGGCTGATGAGACCGAAGTGGTGGATCAGGGCTTGCGCATCACACCCACGCGCGAGCAGGCGGTGAAACCGGCTTAGGCGGTCGCGCTTTGGTGTTCTCCGCGTCCTTGCGAAAGCGAGGACCTTCTCAGCCAAAGGAAAGGTGAGAGCTATGGGCCCTCGCGTTCGCAAGGGCGCAGGTGCGTTACCGATCCAGCACCGAGCGGATTTCCACCAGGTTTGAGCGTGCGCGCAGGATGTAGAACCCGAGCGTGGTCAGATGGGTTGGCATCAGCCAACCGTCCTCTGTACCGTTGGAGATGATGAACGGGTCAAGCTCGATGGCGCGGCGCAGATGGTCGTCCAGGCGGTCCCAGATGTCGGCCAGGGCCCTGATCTTCACCACGTCCGGAAAGTCGGCCCGGGCGGCCTGCAGGATGCCGTAATAGGCATAGAGCTGGCCCTTGGAATACATGAAGATGTCGTCTGCCCGCGTGTCGAACCAGCCGGAGTTGTACTTCTCTGAGCGGTCTTTGATGGCCGCAGACGCTGAGCCGATGTCTTTGGCGATCCGGTCGAGGAACGCCAGCAGGTTATCGGCCCTGGCATCAAACGTGGCCTGACAATCGTTGAGGCGCTTGTTGTAGGCGTTGAGCGCCGTCAGGGACGCGCGATAGTAGGTCTGTGTCCGTGTGGTTGGGCCAAAAGGCTGGCGGTCAAAGATGTTGAAGTACCAGGTGAACTGGTCGAACTGAATGTTGCCTTTGGCCACCTTCAGATCATTGTCGATCTCTGAAGTTCCGCGCACGCGGCCCAGCTGGTCGGAGAGCTCAATTGCCGTGCGGCTGGCCGCCTGGTGGACCCCGCGCTGGAAGGCGGCTTTATTGTCGAAGAACCAGGTCTGATCCCACTCCATCATCCAGAAGAGCCCGGCCTTGTAGAGCGGATTGCTGGAGATCCATTTGTTCTGGTTGACATTGAAATCGATCAGGTAGGCGGTAACGTCCACAATGTTGGAGCGCCCGCAGGTGCGCGTCGAGCTGTCTCCGCCTTCAACAGCCACCTGCTCGCCGGCCGGGCGGGTGTTGTCGGTGAAATTGAACTGTGCCGGATAGTCCACGTCATAACCGCGGATCCACAACGTGTGCCAGAGAAAGAAACCGTAGGCCAGAAAGAACGGAATGATCAGAAGCCCAAGCAGGCCGCGGATGATCCAGCCGGAGCGCTGATAGAACGCATAGGTGGCGCGGAAGGGGGAGGTGAGCATGCGCCACACCCCATAAACCGCCGCCAGCACCGCGCGCCACAGGCCGCCAAGCCACTGAAAGAATGGATCAAGCATGCTACAGGCTCCACTTTGAGAAAAAGTTGTCCCACATCCGGTCCCGGTCGGGAAAGAACTTGGAGGTGATCACCTCAATGGCGTGTTCCTTCTGCTGCTCCGACATGGCCGCATAATCCAGATAGAAGGCCGGCTTGTTGACGATGAAGCGGGTGAGGAAGTCGAACGGTACATATTCCGCCAGAAACCGGTTCACCAGATCACAATCAGGGTGATTGGGATTGCCCCGCACGGCCATCAGCTCCAGCTCCGGGTCAAACTCCAGATCATCGTCATCGTCATCATCGTCGTCATCGTCGTCCCGGTTGAGGCTCATGGACCTGAGTTCGCTGTAGAGCCTGAACTCAGGTTCTTTGCGCAAGGCACCAATGTTGTCGTGCAGCCAGTTCTTGATGTCGGTTGAACTGAGCAAGGCCAGCGGGCGCTCCGGTTCGCGGCGCGCAATTTGATCGCGCACAAACAGATCGAGCCGCGTTTCCAGCATGCCGGAGCGTTTCAGCCAATTCAGATTGATCGGCTCGATCCGCTTGGTCTTGCGCAGAAAATTAAACACCGTTCGGCGGTTCTTCATGGGGATGAAGCGGTCACCCTCGCGCCGGCTCTGATCCTGCTTCTGGCGCGCCAGGT
>JBCDDQ010000325.1:0-5399 GCA_039180225.1 Pseudomonadota bacterium | reverse complement strand
TATAAGTTTCAATAGATTCACCGTTTCTTACTTATGCCACCTTAAACATTTTTGGAGGTGAGGTCACTTGACCTGCACTAATGACCTGACTTGAGATGAATCAACCTTAAAATTTTGGGGAAAGTTGCGGAATTGATCAAGGATAATGTGTGCCAAGTACGGCAGCGCTTCGCGCCCCCGTTTTTTCGTGCCGCCGGAAAAACCCAAGGAGGGTGTTCAAACACCCCCAACCGGGCCGACGGTTAAACTGAAATAATGTTGTTCAATTTGTATCAGAAGCACGCTTACCTGGTGTGACACTTGATGAACAACTTCAATTGCAAAGCCACTTACGCACATTAGAGCCAAACCTGAAAAAAAAAATAATATCCGTTTTGAAATGTATGGCAGTGTTTAGTTTAAGAGCAGGCTGAAAAGCCTTTCTTCGTATATATTTATCCTTAATATTTATCCTTCCAATCTTAGAATATGGCTGCCAAATAGTTCAAGGAGGAAACAATAAAGTCGTGGAATCTTTGGAGTGCGCACAAAATGCGAGTATTCGGATAGCCTTAGGTGCCCTCCGCAAGACGCCTGTCAAAGCAATGCTAGTTGAGGCTAACCACCCGTCTTTGCAAGATAGAAGATATTACCTGACGGCAAGGTACTGTGTAAAAGCAATTTCAGACTAGACTCATCCGTGTCACATGCATATCACTACGGAATGGAAACGTGCGCTGATAACCCCCATTCCAAAAGTTAAAATCTCCAGCTGAACCGGCCGACACGAGACCAATTACTATATTGTCACCAACGATGAAACTGGTAGAAAAAGTCGTTCAAAATCAATTAGACAACTACCTCGAAAGCAACCAACTATTTTCGGATACTCAGCCTGGTTCAAGACAAAATTGTTCTACTGAGTTCACCCTGAACGTCACCACCGACCATGTTTTCCGGGCAATGGATTCTGGAAATCACAATTCTAGTTCTTTTGGATTTATCCAAGATGTTCGATGTCATTCCACACCAAATATTACTTTAAAAAAAACTAGACCACTACGGCATTGATTCACTTTGGTTCGAGAACTACCTGAGAGGTCATACCCAACAAGTTCAGCTCAAATCTTCCGTCACTGGTGTAGTAACAAGATCCGACAAAAACACAATAGCATGGGAAATTTTCAAGGCGGGAGCCTCTCTTGCGTGCTATGCCTCCTCTGCACTAACGACCTCTCTCTCCACGTCGAAGACGACGTGGTCATCACGCAGTTCGCAGATGACATATCGATTCTAATAACTGGTAAGAAGCAAGCCGATGAACCGGATCCGCAAGGAAATGGACAAGAAGGCCCGGGCCCTGAACGAGAGCCACCCGGGTTTCACCTTCCATGTGACGGGTCTTGCCGCACTTTCTGCTGAGCGCGCGATCGACACAATCTCTAGCCTGAATGCCGGACTGCTGACCGCGATTGGCATTGTGCTGGTGCTGATGGGGCTGTTGTTCCGCTCCTTGCAGGTGGCTGTGCTCAGCCTGATTGCCAATCTGTTTGCCGTGGTTGTCACCGGGCTCTGCCTGTTCGTGTTCGACATTGGCCTGCAATATGTGAGCGTGGTTGGCCTCACCGTGGCCTTTGGCCTCGCGGTGGACGATACCGTGCATTTCCTCAACCGATATTGGCAGGAGCGCTCAGGCGGGAAAACCGATGAGCAAGCAGTGCGCACGGCCGTAGAGCGGGTCGGCCCTGTGCTCATGCTCACCACAATCGTGATTGTCGCCGGTTTGGCAGCGACTCTCACCAGTGATGTACCGCCCACGCGCACTTTCGGTGCGATTTGTATGGCAACCTTGGTATTTGCGCTGATAGGGGATGTAATCGTTTTACCGGGCGCTATATTGCTGTATCAGAAGCTCCGCCCGCGTCAGGTTTCGCAACGCCCGGCGGACCCGACATAAGACTGATTTGATTTCTGGAGATGTCCCCCATGCAAATGCAGCCCACGGCGCTTCGCTTTGCTATCCTTTTTGCAGCTTGCTGTGTGTTCCTCGCTTTTGAACCGCTGGAGGCAGCTGCCAAGGCCAATCCCGTTGAGGGCAGCTGGCGCGGTAACGGCCGCGCGGTGGCCAAGGATGGAAAGAGCTACAAAGTGCGGTGCAGGCTCCGGGTGCATCGCACGAGCGCCAAGAACTTTCACATGAGCGGCAAATGCACCAGCACGAAGGGCACGTCTGCAGGCGCGGCAAATCTGAAGCAGGTGAGCTCGCGGTCGTTTCGCGGCAAGGCCAATGGCCTCTCCAACACCGGGGGAGGGAATATCTCCGTCAGCGTGAATGGTAAGCGGATGTCGCTGAATGTGCGTGGCACGGAGGGGCGCTTGTCAGTGCGCCTGCGCAAACAAGGCCGCTAAGCGGGACGCTTTGCGCGATGGGTGACCTTCATCCAGAAAGCCATATCTCCGGTTTGAAGGTGCGCCAGCGAATCTCGCGCAAACAGCCCAAGGGCCTACCGATCATCAATATGGGCTTCAATGAGATGCCCTATCCGCCGCCGCAACCGGTTGTGGACGCCCTATCGGCACGGGCGCTGCACGCGCACCGCTACGGCAGCGCCGCCTGCAACGATCTGCGCCAAGCGCTTAGCGGGCTGAATGGGCTCCCGGCAGAGCAGCTGATCTGCGGCAACGGCTCTGAAGAGCTGATTGATGTGGTGGGGCGGTGCTTTGTGCGTCCAGGCGAGGGGATCGTGATTTCTCAGTATGGATACATCCAATTCTCCATGATCGCTCACCGGCTGGGCGCAAAGCTGACGAAGGCCTCGGAGACGCACTACGCGGCGCAGGCGGACAGCATCCTGGCGGCGGTGGATGAGACCACCAAGCTGATCTATTTGGCGAACCCGAACAATCCCACCGGCACGCTAATGGCGCCGGAGGAGGTTGCGCGGCTTGTTGAGGCGTTGCCGGGCAACGTGGTCCTCGTGCTCGATTTGGCCTACGGCGAGTTCGTTGGTGAGGACTTTTGCCGACGCATGCACGCCTTGGTGGGCGCTCATGAGAATGTGGTGGTCACCAGAACGTTCTCCAAGATCTATGGCTTGGCGGGGGTCCGGATCGGCTGGGCTCATGCACCCGCGTGGATGATGGGTGGGCTTTCTGCGGCGCGGGGCATGGGATCGGTCAACGGATTTGCTGAAGGTGCTGCACTGGCTGCCCTGAGCGCTCAGGACACAGTGAACGCCCGCGTGAACGAGCTGTTGAGCGAGCGGAACAAGATGGTCGATGCGCTCAACGCCACCCCCCTTAACGTGGTGCAAAGTCATACGAACTTCATCATGTGCGGTGTGCCCGGCGAAGACCCCGATCTGGTGGATGCGCTCGTAGGGTATCTGTTTGACGAAGCCGGCATTGTTGTTGGCCCGGTGCGCGAAGAAGGTTTAGGCGGTTTTGTGCGGTTCTCGCTCTCGCTGCCCGAGCACAATGCTCTGCTGGTTGAGGCGGTGAAGAACTTTATGGAGTAAAGAGTGTGAGCGAGATCAGAAACTGCCTGGGACCGGACCCTGAGCCGAGAGCGCCGAAGTTCGCCATGCCCAGCGGGGCGACGGATTGCCATGCGCACGTGATCGGTCCACCCGATACATATCCTTATGTGGCAGAACGCTCCTATACCCCGCCCGATGCATTGCTCTGCGAGTATCAACGGCTTCACGCCATACTGGGCATTGAGCGGGCGGTGATCGTCCAACCCTCTGTGCATGGCACGGACAATCAGGTGACCTTGGACGCTATTGCCGCCTATGGGGAGAGCTGCCGCGGCATAGCGGTGGTGGATGAGACGGTCAGCGATGCCGAGCTGGAACGCCTGAACGCGGGCGGCATGCGGGGCCTCAGGCTAAATGTGCTGTTCGGCGGCGGTGTGGGGCTTCAGGCGCTTGAGCCGCTGGCGGAACGGGTTGCGGGGTTCGGCTGGCATATTCAGCTTTTGCTGGACGCCAGCGAGATGGTGGAGCTGGCGCCGCGCATTCGCAAGCTCCCCGTGCCGGTCGTGGTGGACCATATGGGCCACATGAGTGTTGAAAAGGGGCTGAGCCATCCCGGCTTTCAGGCTTTGGTGGCCCTGGTGCGCGACGGGCTCTGCTGGATCAAGCTTTCCGGCAACTACCGGATTTCCACGAGCTATCCCGACTATGCCGACGCGATCCCGTTTGCACGCGCCCTGATCGAGGCGGCGCCTGAGCATATGGTCTGGGGCACTGATTGGCCCCATCCGGCGCTTTATGACGTGATGCCCAATGACGGCGATCTGCTGGACGCCTTGCACGATTATGCGCCTGAAGACGCGCTGCGCCAGGCCATTCTCGTTGAAAATCCCGCCAAGCTTTACGGCTTTTGATCCGGAGCACCGACGCCTGCGTGGCTGGGGAAAGAGCGGAACTGGAACGGCACCCGTCCTTCGGTGCGATCGATACTCGGGGCAATGCCGAAGCGCTGTTTGTAGGCGCGGGCAAACTGCACCGCGCCACCAAAGCCGCAACCCGTGGCGACATCTACTATGGGCAGTTCGGTTTGGGTGATGAGACCGCGGGCCCGGTCCAGGCGCACATCCACATAGTACCGCACCGGGGAAACGCCGGTGTATTTCTGGAAGAGCCGCTCCAGCTGTCGCTGAGAGATACCAAGTGTCTCGGCGATCTCCGGCAAGCGCAAGGGTTGCTCCAAATTGCGCTCCATCAAAATGATCGCATCGCGCAGGCGCTCCGGGGCGCCATGTCCCACGGGTTCGCGGGTGGAGGGCAGTTGGCCTTCAGACCCTGAGCGCAGGCGTTCATGGAAGATATAGCGGCTGGCGGCGTTGGCGAGATCAATGCCCTGCTGCAGCCGGATTATCTCCAGTGCCATATCCGCGGCGGCCAAGCCTCCGCAGCAGGTCAGCCGATCCCGGTCGAACACGAACATATCCTCATCCATGCCGCATTCGGGAAACAGCTCCCGGAACGCGGCGATGTGCTCATAGTGGACGGCCGCCTTATAACCGGTCATGAGGCCGGCGTAGGCCAGCACGAAGGCGCCCGTGTCGATGCCGCACATAACCGTGCCCATGCGGGCCAGGCGCCGGAACCAGTTTTGCAGGCGCGGTACGCGGGATTGCTCCGGTGCCCAGCTGGCATTGATCACCAGAAAATCAAGCTCAACATTAAGCGCGTCAAACGGCTGGGCGCCGGCTATCTCCAAACCGTTGCTGGCGATAACGGGCTGGGTGTCCGGCGTTAGGTAGTGCCACTCGTAAAGCGTGGTGCCCACCAAGTAGTTGGCGGCTCTAAAGGGATCAGCGAAAGCATGCAAGGCCAAGCTGTTGAATCCCGGCAGCAGGAAGAGGCCGAGGGTGCAGGGACGGGACTCAGATGCACGATCGTTCATTTGCC
>JBCDDQ010000324.1:0-5401 GCA_039180225.1 Pseudomonadota bacterium | reverse complement strand
TATAGAGCCGGCCCACTTCCTTGCCGGCCGGGCCGGTCTGGTGGGTCACCAGGTTCATGCCCAGAATGCGGTCGGCTTCGGTGCGCACCTCGTCGATGGATTTGACCACCTTTACGCCGCCGCCTTTGCCGCGCCCGCCCGCATGGATCTGCGCTTTGACCACCCAAACGGGGCCGCCCAGCTTTTCCGCCGCCTCAACGGCCTCATCGACCGTGAAGGCCGGATGGCCGTGACCTGTGGGCACGCCGAAGCCACGCAGCAGTTCTTTGGCCTGATATTCGTGGATATTCATCTATCTTCCCCTCCTTGGCCCCGTTACCTTAGCCCAATCAGCGGCCAAGGTCCGGCGCGATTTTCTTGCAGGCGTCCACAAGGCCTTTCACGGCATCCACCGACTTGTTGAAGGCGGATTGTTCGGTCTTGTCGAGCTTGATCTCCACAATGCGCTCCACCCCGTCTTTGCCGATCACGCAAGGCACGCCAACATAGAGGTCTTTTTGACCATACTCACCGTCCAGATGAGCTGCGCAGGGCAACACCCGCTTTTTGTCTTTCAGATAGCTGTCGGCCATGGCGATGGCCGAAGAGGCCGGGGCGTAGTAGGCCGAGCCTGTTTTCAGAAGGCCCACCACTTCGGCGCCGCCGTCGCGGGTGCGCTGAACGATTTCATCAATGCGCTTGGCGCTGGTCCATTTCATGGCCACCAGATCGGGGATCGGGATGCCGGCCACGGTGGAATAGCGGGTCAGGGGCACCATGCTGTCGCCGTGACCGCCCAGAACGAAGGCGGTGACATCTTCCACCGACACATCGAACTCCTCAGCCAGGAAGTAGCGGAAGCGGGCGCTGTCGAGCACGCCGGCCATGCCCACCACCATGTTGTGGGGCAACCCGCAGGCCTCACGCAGCGCCCACACCATGGCGTCCAGCGGGTTGGTGATGCAGATGACGAAGGCGTCTGGAGCATATTTGGCAATGCCGGCGCCCACCTGGCCCATGACCTTGAGGTTGATTTCCAAAAGGTCATCGCGGCTCATGCCTGGCTTGCGCGGGACACCGGCGGTGACGATCACCACATCGGCGCCCTCAATGCCGGCATATTTCTGGGTGCCGGCCATATGACTGTCAAAGCCTTCAACAGGGGAGGATTCGACCAAATCCAGCGCCTTGCCCTGGGGCAGGCCGTCGACAATGTCGAAGATCACCACATCGCCCAATTCTTTCAGTCCGGCCAGATGAGCAAGCGTGCCCCCAATCATCCCGCCACCAATGAGTGCAATCTTGTTGCGCGCCATAAGTCTTCCCTGTTGCTTGAATTTGAGTCTTGGTTCCGCCATGCCGCAATGCAGCAAAAAACAGCCTTTGTCCTATCGCGATTGCAGGGCAACTGCAAGCCTACTAAAGACTCTGGCAGGGTCCAGACCCATTAGCGCAGGAGGTAAGCATTATGACAGCAAACATGCGTGGAGCTGATGGACGGCTCAACCGCGCCTATAGCGGCGTGCCCACGTTCCTCAGGAGCGATTACTGTGATGATATCAGCACAATGGACGCCGATTATGCGGTGTTGGGGGTGCCTTACGATGATGGCTCGCCCTTTGTGGGCGGATCGCGCTTCTGCGCCCGGGCGGTCAGGGAGCATTCTTTGCGCTTCGGCGGCGGGGCGCTTTATGACATTGCAGAAGATAAGGAATATCTGCGTGAAGCCATGGCCGAACGGCGGATCGTGGACTGCGGGGACGTGGACGTGGCCCCCAGCCGGGGCGATCTCACCATGGCCAATCTCACCAAGGACGTGATGGCCATCCGCGCGCGCGGCGCCATGCCCATTGTTCTGGGTGGGGACCATACGCTCACTTATCCGGTGGTGCGGGCCTATGAGGCGCCGATGCACGTGATCCAGCTGGATGCCCATCTGGACTATACGCCCGATACGGAGGGGCTGACCTACACCAACTCCACCTCCATGCGGCTGATCCACCAGATGGAGCACGTGACGAGCCTCACCCAAGTGGGCATCCGCTCCATGCGCGATGCGAAGCAGAATGCCGATGATGCCCGGGCCAATGGCGGGCGCATTGTCACCATGCCTCAGATCCGGCGCGATGGCGCGGCGTCCATCGTGGATCACATACCGGCTGGAGACAATTGCTATGTGACCATTGATATTGATGCCTATGACATGTCGCTCTGTCCGGGCTGCATCTCTGCGGAGCCGGGCGGGCTGACGTTTGAGGAGATGCAGGATGCGCTGAAGGCGATCAGCTCGAGCCTCAATGTGGTGGGGTTTGACTTTGTGGAGGTGAACCCGCCGCTCGATGTGGGGACCGGTGTGACGTCCTATCTGGGCGCGCTGACCGTGGCGATGTTCTTAGGCTACATCGATGAGGCGCGGCGGGGGTGATGTTCCCGCGCCCTTGCGAACGCGAGGGCCCATAGCGCTTCTCTTTCCCCTGGCTGAGAAGGTCCTCGCTTTCGCAAGGACGCGGGGTTTCGCTACGCCCCCACAACCGCCACGGCCTCAATCTCCACCAGCATGGTCTCTTCGGCCAGCGGGGTCTGCACCGTGGTGCGTGCTGGGGGATCGTTGGGGAACACCTTGGCGAACTCCTCGTTCATGATCTGGAAGTCCGCCATATCCTTCAGATAGACGTTGCACTTTACCACATCATCCCAGGTGGCTCCGCCTTCTTTCAGCACAGCCTCAACATTCGCCAGGGTCTGGATGGTCTGCGCGCGCACATCGCCAATGGCGGTGACCTCGCCGGTTGAGTCCCAGGCCACCTGGCCGGCGGTGAAGATCATGCCGCCCGCCATGGCGCCGGGGGAATAAGGATAGGTGGGGCGGGGCTGGAAATCCAGGCTGGCCGGTTTCAGAACGGTGCGGGGCATCGGGGCCTTCTCCTTTGCAAATTGAGCGCTTTCCTTGCGCGAGAAACTGCACTAGCATTTTTGCTTCACTCCGGCCACGGCCCTAACCATGACCAGCACAGAGACGTCTTCAACGCGCGATGCGAATGCTCCCCTGGTGGGCATCGCACTTGTGATCCTTGGGGTTTCGCTCGGGGCGGTCAACGGCGCCATCTTCAAGGCGCTGACGCCCCTGCTGCCGGAAGTCATGATCACCTTCGGACGCTATGTGATCTATCTCGCCATCATGCTGCCCGTGGCCCTATGGCGCCGGGGCACGCTGGTGTTCTGGCCGGCACGCCCCGGATTGCAGATTGCCCGCGGAGTGATCCAGTGTCTGGGAACGCTCGCCTTCGTGGCCGCCGCCGTGGGCATGCCCGTGGCCGATGCCATTGCGCTGCTCTACGTTTATCCGTTTCTGGTGACGGCACTGGCGCCTTTTGCCTTGAGTGAGAAGGTGCCGGCCATTGCCTGGGTCGGGGTCGCCGGCGGCTTTCTGGGCGTGCTGATCATCATGAAGCCGGGGTTTGACGGGGTGAACGTCTATGCGCTCTGGGCTGTGCTCTGCGGCTGCTGCGTGGCGGTGCAACTGGTGATCAGCCGCAAGCTCGCGCCCGTCTCCGGCGTCATCACCACCTCCACCTTCGGCGCGCTCGTCGGCACCATCGTGCTCGGCCTTCTGGCGCCCTTCTTCTGGCAGGAGGTCAGTCTGCACGCGGTCGTGCTGCTGCTGATCCTGGGCGGGGTCACGGCGCTCAACCAGTCGGTTCTGCTCGCCGCGTTCGCCCGGGCCGAGGCCTCGACCCTGGCCCCGTTCGGCTATTTTGAGATCGTGGCGGCAGTGATTGTCGGCTTCTTGTGGTTCGGCGACTTTCCGGACGCTGTTGCCTGGACGGGCATTGCGATCATCATCGTCAGCGGCTTGATGGTTGCCCGCTCTCAGGCCACCGCCCGCAGCTTGATCGGCCGGCGCCGCGGACGGCCGGTGTAAACACGAGTTTTTCGACAAATACAGCTCGAATTGCACCACGAAGGTTCACAAAGTGGCAACCAGGGTCGTGTAGCTTTGACCGCTTCAAGTGTGTTGAGTATTGGGAGTTGGGGCAATGGCTGAGGCGGAATGGGCGCTGGAGATTTCCGGCCTGGAGAAGAGCTTTGACCGGCCCGCGGTGCGGGGGCTTGATCTTCGCGTCAAAGGCGGCGAGTTCTACGCGCTTTTGGGCCCTAATGGCGCAGGCAAAACCACCACTTTGCGCATGGTCTCCGGGCTTTTGATGCCCGATGAGGGGGCGATCTCGGTCTTTGGTGTCGACGTGAAGCGCGATCCCGTGGCCGCCAAGAAGATCATGGCCTGGGTCTCCGATGAGCCCATGATCTACGACAAGCTGACCCCTTATGAATATCTGGAATTCGTCGCCGGGCTCTGGGACATCAATGCCGGCGAGGCTGAGCGCCGGGCGCATGAGCTGCTCAACTGGCTGGAACTGGCCCCCCATGCGCATGAGCGCTGCGGCGGTTTCTCCAAGGGCATGCGCCAAAAGGTGGCGCTGGCCGGTGCCCTGGTGCATGACCCCAAGCTGATCATCTTGGATGAACCGCTCACCGGTCTTGATGCCGGTTCGGCCCGCTTGGTGAAGGACGTCCTCTTGAACCGGGTGCGCGGCGGGGTGACCGTTATTATGACAACACATATTCTGGAAGTGGCCGAGCGCATGGCTGAGCGCATCGGCGTGATCGCCGAAGGCCGCCTGATTGCCGAAGGCACCCTGGATGAGCTCCGGGCCAAGGCCGGTCAGGATGGTTCGAGCCTTGAGGATGTGTTCCTCAATCTGGTGGCCGAACACGCCGAGGCCGCCTGATGGCCGCGCCCACCACGCTCACCTGGTTTGCCCGCCATGAACTGAACCTGGTCTGGCGCGACTGGCTGTCCATGATGACCGCCGGCAAGCGCGGCAAGGAGATGCTGCTGGCCCTGGTGCTGACGGCCATGGCGGCGGGCGCGCATTGGATTGCCGGTACGATCGTGGACACCTGGGCGGCCGGCGGTGTTGCGCCCACCAAGGCCAACCTGGTGCTCTTGAGCGGTGGCGGCTTGCTCTTCTTCACGCTGATGCTCTCCCAAGCCATGGAATCGGTGACGCGGGCTTATTACGCGCGCTCTGATCTGGATCTGATCCTGTCATCTCCGGCCTCCTCGCGGCGGCTTTTTGCCATTCGCACCGGGGCGATTGGGCTCTCCACCCTCATGCTTTCCGGCCTTATTGCGGCGCCTTTTATCAACATGTTGGTGCTGCGCGATGGCTGGCACTGGCTGGCGGCCTATGGGGTTATGGCAAGCTTTGCGGCCCTTGCTTCGGCTTTGGCGGTGCTCAGCGTGCTTGCGCTCTTCCGTACCGTTGGGCCCAAGCGGACGCGGCTGATCTCCCAGATCGTGGCCGCTATTGTGGGTGCCGGCTTCATCATCGGCATTCAGGCCGTGGCCATTGTCTAT
>JBCDDQ010000323.1:0-5504 GCA_039180225.1 Pseudomonadota bacterium | reverse complement strand
GGCAGCTTGTGCGGCCTGCAATCCTTGTGCGGCAGCCAAGTGCAATCCTTGCAAGGCAGCTTGTGCGGCTTGCAATCCTTGTGCGGCAGCCAAGTGCAATCCTTGCAAGGCGGCGTGTGCGGCCTGCAATCCCTGTGCGGCGGCCAAGTGCAATCCTTGCAAGGCAGCTTGTGCGGCCTGCAATCCTTGTGCGGCAGCCAAGTGCAATCCTTGCAAGGCAGCTTGTGCGGCTTGCAATCCTTGTGCGGCAGCCAAGTGCAATCCTTGCGCAGCTGCCAAATGCAACCCGTGCGCAGCGGCTAAATGCAACCCGTGTGCAGCTGCCGCGTGTAACCCGTGCAAAGCAGCATGTGCCGCATGCAACCCGTGTGCAGCTGCGGTTTCGACTGCTGCTCTGACCGAGTGCATTGTGCCGCGCATCGCGTGCAATCCGTGTGCTGTGAAGAAGGTTGCCGCTGCGGCGTGTAATCCTTGCAAGGCAGCGTGTGGTGCATGCAACCCATGTGCAGCCAAGAAGTGCAACCCGTGTGGTGCGTGCAATCCCTGCGCTGCGCAAAAAGCCTGCGGCGCGTGCAACCCTTGCGCAGCACAGAAGGCTTGTGGCGCGTGCAACCCGTGCAAGGCCGCTTGTGGTGCAGCGGGCGGCGTTGATTTGAACGCTGCTGAGTTGGCCGCTCTGTCTGATTGCGTCCGCAATGCGCAGATCAAATCGTACGGAAAGTCGGGTCATTGGGCCACAGCCCGGTGGAAACGCTTTCAGACGGTTTCCAAGCACGCCTACAAGTCGGGTGCTGATGGTGGACGGTTCGTCACCAGCCACGTGAACACTGTCGGTTATCGCGCCTATAGCAAGCACGATCACAAGAACGGCAAGTTGCCCATTGGGACCACGTTGGTGAAGCCAAGTTTCACGGTCCAACCAACCGGTAAAGTCGCGCTTGGTCCTCTCTTCATTATGGAGAAGATGATCAGAGGCTTTAATGCCGACACGGCCGATTGGCGCTACGCCATGGTGATGCCGGGTGGCGAGCTTTGCGGCCTCACCGGCGGCAGCAACACACGGGGCGTGGAGTTCTCCAAGGAGTGCCGCGTGGCGCTCGCGGACATCGACTCCCTGTTGTTCTTGCCGGAGAATGTGCGCAAGTAACACTCTCGCAACTCTTTAGAGCAACCAGGCCCGGGCCGGCGGAACTGCCGGCCCGGGCTTCTTTATTGGTCGCGCCCCTTTATTGGGTTTGCCGAAGATCACGCAGCGGCACGGGCGGGCGTTGCTTCGGGCTTGTGCAAGCTCACCACCGTGAGCACAGCAGCCCCGTTGAGCCAGTAATACCAGGCATCAATCCCGCTAAACCCAAGCGCGAAGGGGGCGGCCACGAACACCAGGCCCACGGCGAGATCGACCGCCAGGTGAAGCGAGTAGGGCAAGACGCGCACAAGGCCGAGATGATGGTCGGTGAAGACGGTGAGCACAAAGGCCGCCGCGCCGGTAACCACCGCCAGCCAGAAGGCCAGAGGGTGAGACGCTCCGAGGCCGAGAAGAAACGGTGCGGCCATCAGCGAGAACGCCACCGGGTAGTCGAGATAGGCGTGGATGGAGCGGGTGACAATTCTGAGGGGCATGGGATGGGTCCTTTTTGGTTGCGTTAAGGCCCACAACATGCGTCCGCCGCGCCGGTTTATGTATGCTTGATCAGCCGGTATTTTTGATGGATCGTACGGAAATGTTGCTCATCGCGCCCCTGCGAAAGCGGGGGCCCATGGCTCGGTCAGTTTTCTTGGCTAAGAAGGTCCTCGCTTTCGCAAGGACGCGCAACAAGCTGCCTTCGAGTCACAAGCACACCTCACTTCAGCTTCATGCAGCTTGCATAATAACTCACCGTCGCCGGCCAATCGCTGAAGACGCCGACCACGCCCACGTTCTCAGCCAGCACGTGCAGCAGCTCGAACACGACCCCATCGCTCTTGGTGAGATCCTTGATCGACTGATAGTACCAGCCGCCGCCGGTGGTCAGCGGGCCGGAGCGCTCCAAGGTCCAGGTGATGAGGTTTAACCCGGCCGCCTTGGCTCTTTGCGCATAGACCGACGGAACAATCTTGCCGTGGTTGGCCGTGACCAGAACCCACAGGGGCGGGGCGAGATAGTTCACGCCCTTGGCCTTCAGGTCCTCCATCTTGTGGCGCCAGGTTTCCGGCTTCATGGGGTCGAAAGACGGGTCGTTGTAGTTGTTGTCTAGAAACACGGCCTGCCTGCCGAACTCCGGCTCAGCTTTGATCCAGTAGAGCACATCGTCCAGGTTGAACGACTGAGGCCACACATCGGAGGCTGGAATGCCCGCCGCCTTGTACTCATCGATCAGCTTTTGGGCATAGTCCTCCTGAGAGAAGCCGTTGAAGGGCATGGTCACGGCGGGCGATTTCAGCTCGGGCGTAAACTTGGCGCCGAGGGACTTGAACAGTTTGATGGACTCCATATGGGTCATCAGCGTGCCGTTCTCGGCCGCGTAAAGATCGGTGCGCCAACCGGCGGTGCCGTCCATATAGCCTGCCAGGGTGGTGGCTTTCTTATCGGCCGCATCCATCTTTCCTTGGAGTGTCCTGAATTGGGCCAAGGTCAGCTCACTGGTGCGGCACTCGGCAACGGCGTCCTGATTGCCGGACGCCGGGGCGAAGGGTGTCACGCAGGTGCTGGCGAGGTCCGTGGCCAGAATGTTGGTGGTGGTGTGCAGATCATTCTGGGCGTGGCGGCAGACCAGCTCCTTGTCGGCGGTGAAGGTCACATCGCATTCCAATATGCCGGCACCCATGCGCGCAGCTGCGGTGTAGGATTCCTCCGTGTGCTCTGGAAACTGCATGGGCGCGCCGCGGTGGCCGATGGAGAAGTCGGTGTGCTTGAAAGGGCCCTTGGCGCACGCGGCCAGCTTGCGCTTCAGTTCGCCATCGGCCATCCGGTCGATCAGGTAGTAAGGTCTTGGACCCAGCTGCACCTGATCGGCGGCGGCGAGGGCAGGGGCGAGGGCGGCGGCTGCCGTAATGGCTGAAAGCACAAGCGTTCTCTTCATGATGATCTCCCAAATCTGAAGTGGGCCCTTAACGTGCGACGACCCATGAGCAGTATGCAAACGACCTGTGACGGCTTCATGATGGCTCACCCCTCCGCGTGGAGCCGCTCCAGGTGCCAGATTTTTGAGACAATTTTCCACCCCTGCGGGCCTTTCACAAAGCCTAAGTGATCCACAAACACGTTCTGGTGGGCGCGCAGCCTGATCTTGACCACCGCGCTTGAGGGCGAGAGCCAGTCCACCATCAGGATTTCGTCTTCGCGCGTCTGGCCTTTGCTGGCCGGTGAAATGCGCCCGCCTACATCGTCACTGAAACTCTCAATGGGTTCCACGAATATCTTGCCCTCATCGCCATCGAACAGACTGGACTCAGAGTGGAACACAGCATTCAGCTTGCCGGTGTCGCACTCGTACAGGGCATCGAAATAGGTCTGGACGGCCGCGAAAAGGTCATCGGTGGTGCTCATCAGTTTTCTCCTCAGTGAATAGTGTGGCAGTATTTGATTGTTCAGCGAATTTATGCCACTGGTGAGCATGCCGATTTTGCGGGAAAAAATGACAAAGCCGCCGAAAGTTGTGGCTCTGGTCTATGATGGTCTGTGCACCTTTGAGTTTGGGATCGTCTCAGAGGTGTTCGGTCTGCCAAGGCCCGAGCTGGGCGGCGATCTCTATCGCTTTTCATCTGTGGCTTTGGAGGACGGGCCGATCCGGGCGGCTGGTGGACTTGAGGTGCGTGCCACCGGGAAATGCGCTGAGCTCGCAAAGGCCGATATTGTGGTGGTCCCAGGCTGGCGTGGGCAGGATGCTGAGGTGCCTCAGGCCATGATTGCCGAAATCGGGGCAGCTCACAGCCGGGGCGCGCGGCTCTTGTCAATCTGCTCTGGTGTGTTTGTGCTGGCTGCGGCGGGTGTGCTGGGCGGACGGCAGGTTACGACCCACTGGCGCTATGCGCGGGCTCTGGCCGCCCGGTTTCCTGATCTCATCGTCGATCCAGATCGGCTTTATGTAGAGGACGGGCCGGTTATCACCTCGGCCGGCTCGTCAGCGGGTATCGATGCCTGCCTCCACATCGTGCGTGCAGATTATGGATCCAAGGTGGCAAATTCAGTGGCGCGCCGCCTGGTCATGCATGCGCATCGTCAGGGTGGGCAGGCCCAGTTCATTGAGCAACCCATACCGCAGACTGGCGGCCAGCATCGGCTGTCCCTGATGATGGACGAGGTGCGCGGGCGGCTCGCCGAACCGCATAGGATTGCCACCATGGCCCGCCAGGCGGGTATGTCGCCGCGCACCTTTCAGCGGCGTTTTTTGGGGCTCACCGGCGTGCCGGCCATGCAGTGGTTGACCCAGGAACGGGTGGCCCGGTCGTGCACCTTACTGGAGACCACCGATCTGAGCGTTGAGGCGATCAGCGATACGGTGGGGATGAGCACGGCGGAGGCCCTGCGCTACCATTTCCGCAAGAGCCTTGGGGTCAGCCCGCTGGAGTATCGCCGCCGGTTTCAAGTCTAGCGTGCCGCGTTCGCACGGGCGCGGCGGTGCCGGCCGGCCAGCTCCACCCTAGGCCTGCGCACGTCCACCTGGTGAACTGCCAGAGGTTGCGCTCAATCGGATGTAAGGTTCCCTTCGGAACGATCGGCGACATGGAGCACCGGTGGAGGGCTTCCACGAGACCGTTGTTTTCCCCGTTCGCCACGTCGAGATAGGCCTTGAACTCCTCCACCTTGGTCATGGGGTCTCTTGGCTCTCTTGCTTCTTGGGTTCAGATCTTCTTTTCGCGTCCGCTCCAGAACTCTTCTTTCAGGATGTTCTTCTGGATCTTGCCGATAGGCGTTCTGGGGAAGTCGTCAACGAACTCCACCAGTTGCGGGCGCTTGAAGGGCGCCAGCTTGTGTTCGCAGTGCCGGATGATCTCCTCGTCGCTCACCGCTTCGCCGGGCTTCACCATCACATAGGCCGCCGGCACTTCGCCCCATTTGTCGTGCGGGATGCCGAACACAGCGCACTCAGCCACCGGCCCAAGCTCATAGATCACCTCTTCAATCTCCTTGGGATAGATGTTCTCGCCACCGGAGATGATCATGTCCTTGGAGCGGTCGATGAGCGTGATGAAGCCCTCCTCATCAATTGTGCCCACATCGCCAGACCAGCCCCAGCCATCGCCCAGCTTGAAGAACGCCTTGGTCTGCTCCGGCTCGCCATAATATTCCAGCATCACATTATCGCCCCTGGTGACAATCTCGCCGATCTCGCCTGGCGTCACATCGTTGCCGTCCTGGTCCACCACCCGGGTGTCCACATTGTAGGGCTGGCGGCCGACACTGCCCAGCTTGGCGGGCAGATACCAGTGACGCAGAGCCGCGATGACGCCCATCTCCGACTGGCCGTAGATTTGGGTGAGCGCCAGGTCGGGCAATCGCTTCATGAGCTCCACCTGAACCCAAT
>JBCDDQ010000322.1:0-5518 GCA_039180225.1 Pseudomonadota bacterium | reverse complement strand
AGATGATGCCCCAGCCGGTGCGGCGCAGGCCCGGGTCAATGCCAAGAATGCGAATCGTTTTTGCCATATCCGCACCCTATATGAAACCATGCGAGACAACAGCCATGCGGTGGATAACCCTTTGAGAAAAGTTCTGATCATCGGCGGCTATGGCCGGTTCGGCGCGCGCCTGGTGCGCCTGCTGGCACGCGAGAGCGCGCTGGAGCTGATCATTGCCGGTCGCTCCGGGCAGAAGGCGGAGCGTCTCGCCGCAGAGCCGGCCGCAGCCAGGCTGACCCCCTTGACCTTTGACCGCACCCGTGACCCCCATGGCCAGATCGCGCGTCTGGCCCCACACATGGTGGTGGATGCGGCTGGGCCGTTTCAGCACTATGGCGCGGAGCCTTACGCGGTGGCCGAAGGGGCACTGAAGGCCAGGGCCCACTATTTCGACCTGGCCGATGACCCGGGCTTCGTCACAGGCATTGCGCGGCTGAACACTGAGGCGTTGGCGGCAGGACGCGCCGCGCTTTCCGGCGCCAGCTCGGTGCCTGCCTTGAGTTTTGCGGCGGCGCGCACTCTCTTGCCCGCCTTTTCCAGCGTTGACGGGTACACCGGCGGCATCTCGCCGGCCCCGTCGGCCTCCGTGGGGCTTTCCCTCATTAAGGCCATCACCAGCTATGCCGGAAAGTCCATCGGCGTGATCCGCGACGGCCGGCCGGCCTTCGCCCCCGGTCTGATCGACAGCCTCACCCATCAGATCGGCTTTGAGGGCGTGGTGCCGCTTAGCCCCCGGCGCTTCTCGCTGGTGGACGTGCCCGACCTCCTGTTGGCGCGCGAGGTCTTTCCGGGCCTGAAAACCTTATGGTTCGGCGCCGCGCCTCAGCCGGAGTTCGGCCACACCGCCTTGAGCGCGGCCGCCCAACTGGTGAGCGCCAAGCTGCTGCCCTCGCTTGTGCCCTTCTCCCGGGTGATCGAACCCCTCGCCAACCGGCTGACCTGGGGCGAGGCGCGGGGCGGTATGTTCCTGCGCCTCACCGGGCTGGACCATATGGGCAAACGGGCCGACCTCTCCTGGAATCTGATCGCCGAAGACGATGCCGGGCCCAACATTCCGGCCATGGCCGCCGCCGCTCTGATCAAGCGCTGTCTTGCCGGAAACCCGCCTGAACCCGGCGCCCGCCCGGCCCATGAAGCCTTGGAACTGGCCGATTTTGAGCCGTTCTTTGCAAACCTTGCCATCCGCCATGGGGTGGTGGTCCACGAAAAAATATAATTTAGCATTGAACTAAATTCCTTTCTATCTTATATATAGTTTAATGTTAAACCAAATGGAGCACGTCATGAGCCCCTCCCGACGCAAATTTTTGAAGATCGCCGGTTCGTCTGCTGTGATCCTGGCGGCCGGCGCCGGCACCTATGCGGCCACCCGCACCCCCGAAAGCGCTTTGAGCCCCTGGAGCCAGGCAGGCCGAGGGGCAACGCCGGTGGAGACGGCCCTCTCCTACGCCATCCTGGCGCCCAACCCGCACAATCGTCAGCCCTGGCTGGTGGACTTAAAGAGCGGCACCGAAGCGGTGCTCTATTGCGAGCCAGAGCGGCGCTTGCCGGTGACCGATCCGTTCGACCGGCAGATCACCATCGGCCTGGGCTGCTTTCTGGAACTCTTGAAGATTGCCGCTGCCGAACAGGGCTACCGGGCCGACATCGCCTCCTTCCCCGAAGGCGAAGGTGCGCCCCGGCTGGACGGGCGCCCGGTGGCGCACATCAAGCTGGAGCAAGGGGCGGTGCGCAAAGATCCCCTCTTTGCCCAAATTCCGCACCGGCGCTCCAACAAAGACCCGTACGACACCGCCCGCCCGCTGCCCGCAGCGGACGTTGCCAAGATCAAGGTGGCCGCCGGCACGCAGGTGAACGTTTCCACAATCTTGGATGAGGCAAGCGTGGCCACGCTCAAAGACCTCACCTGGCAGGGCTTTGAGATGGAAATGCGCACCCCGCCTGCCCTGCAGGAGAGCATTGACCTGATGCGCATTGGCCGGGCTGAAATCGAAGCCAATCCGGATGGCATCGATCTGGGCGGGCTAAAACTGGAACTCTTAAGCCTGATCGGTGTGTTGGATCGCGCCAAAATGGCCGACCCTGCAAGCGCCGCCTTTGCAGAGGGCATCAACATGTATAAGCCGGTGATCGGCTCAGCCATGGGCTTTCTGATGCTGGGCACCGCCGGCAATACCCGCGCAGATCAGCTCGCGGCCGGGGCGGCTTACGTGCGCGCCAACCTGGCCGCCACCGCGCTTGGCATCTCCATGCAGCCGCTCAGCCAGATCCTCCAGGAATATGAAGAGATGGCCGAACTCTTCAAACGCGGCCATGAGATGCTTGCCCAGAATGGCGAAACGGTGCAGATGTTAGCCCGCCTCGGCTATGGGCAGACCGTTGCCCCCAGCCCGCGCTGGCCGGCGGCCACACGGATCAGGACGTAAACCCGAAAGGCTTCATGAGCACAGACCCGCCCGTCTTCCGCCTCTTCAACGAGATCGGCATCATCAGCCAGCTGAGCGGCACCATTATGGCGCGGGTTCTGCCCCATGGGCTGTCCATGGCGCAGTTCGGGGTGCTCAACAATTTCGTCCGCTTGGGCGGCGAGCGCACCCCGGCGCGCCTGGCCGCGGCGTTTCAGGTGACCCGCGGCGCCATGACCAACACGCTGTCGCGGCTTGAGGCGCAGGGGTTTATCAGCTTGCGGGCCGATCCGGCCGATGGGCGCGGCAAGATCGTGACCATCACCGAGGCCGGCCGCCAGGCCCGCGAGGATGCCCTGGCCGCGCTCATGGGCGAGGTGGCGAAACTGGAGGGCAAGGTGGACTGGACGGCATTTGAGGAGATGCTGCCCAAGCTTGAGGCCTTGCGGAAGATTTTGGACGAGGAGCGGTTTAGGGGGGAGTAGTGTGAACGGTCGGCCTTGCGGGTTATCGCCCCTGGGTCCCGGATATTTTGCTGGCGCAAAATTCCGGGATGACGCATCCGCCGCCCGCGTCCTTGCGAAAGCGAGGACCTTCTGAGCCAAGAGAAAGATGCGAGCCATGGGCCCTCGCGTGCGCAAGGGCGCGGGTGGCGGCATACATTCCCAGCGGATTAAGGCCCCGCAGACCTCACCAGCCGATAGCCGGCATCATAGGCGTCCAGCTCCAGCAAATCCCCATAGCGCTTCGCCCAGGCGCCGCTCGCCAGATCCTGTTCCAGCTGCGCCAGCTCCGCGGTCACATCGCCCAGCGCCCAAAACGGCGAGATCGCCGCGCGGATCTTCGGGTCCAGATAGGCCGCCGGGCGGCGCCAGTAGGCGGCCATGAACCCGTCCGAGCAATCATGGGGCACAGGCACCGTGGTGATCTCAACATCACCCAAATGCGCACCATAAAACGCCAGCTTGGGCATCTGGCTGTCGTCCAGCGCGGCCAGGCCCGGCAGATAATCGAGCAGCCAAAAATCCTTGTACTGCGGATCGAACGTGAGCAGCACAACCGGGCCGCGCGCCACCCGGCGCATCTCGCTCAAGCCCTTGGGCTGGTCGCTCCAATGGTGGATGGTGAGCACCGCCATCGCGGCATCGAAAGACTTGTCGTCAAACGGCAGATTTTCCGCAACGCCCTGGATCACCGTCACATCGCTCTGGGGGCGCTGGGAGATCATCTCCGCCGACGGCTCAACCGCCGTCACCTTGCGGTCTTCAGGCTCATAGGAGCCTGCGCCCGCGCCCACATTCACGACCGTCTCCGCATCACCCAATGCGTCGACAATCATGCGCCCAATGCGCGCATCGGGCTTGCGCAGGTTGGCATAGTTTACCCCGATCGTGTCGTAATGTGCGGCCATCAGGCCCGTTAGCACGGGGCCCGCGTTGGTTTCAAGACAGGCTGCTCTGCTGTCGCTGGTGGAGTGTGTCATATCCAAATCTCTTCCTTTTTTTTCGCGTTTTGTGTCTAAAATGTCTCTCAAACAAAGACGTTTTTTGCCGGGAGGCCGCTCATGACCCAACAGCGCCAACTCATCGCCAACCCGCCGCCCTGGCCCGGAGGGGCCCGCTGTGCGGTGGCCATGACGTTTGATCTGGATGCGGATTCCATCCTGCATCTGGCCCACCCGGAGGAGGCCACCAACCTGGTGACCACCATGTCGATGCTGCAGTACGGGCCCCGGGTGGCCATGCCGCGCATTCTCAAAGTGTTTGCCGAGTTCAACATCAAACAGACCTTCTTCATTCCCTCTTGGGTGATTGAGCGCTATCCGGATGCGGCCGCTGCGGCCCTGGCGGACGGACATGAGATCGGCCATCACGGCTATCTGCATGAACATCCCAACGAGCTGACGGCCGAGCAGGAACGCTATTGGTTTCAACGGGCGCTGGATGTGCTGGAAGACTTCACCGGCACGCGCACCAGGGGCTTTCGCGCACCCGCCTACCGGTTTTCGCGCAACACGCTGGATCTCCTGCTGGAGGCCGGGCTCAGCTACGATGCCTCCCTCTTCGGCGACGACATCCCCTACCGGCTGAGCAATGGCAGCGCCTCGCTGATTGAGCTGCCCAGCCATTACGCCATGGACGATTGGGCCCACTACATGGTGGGGCGGGACTTCGGGTATATGATGCCGATCAAGGCGCCCGCCCACGCCATGGACGTCTTCCGCTCAGAGTTCGATGCGGTGTGGCGCCATGGGGGCTTGTGGATCTCTGTGTGGCACCCGTTCCTCTCTGGCCGGCTGGCGCGCTTTGAGGCGATCGGTGAGCTCTTGGATTACATGGTGGCCAAGGGCGATGTTTGGTTTGCAACTCTGGCGGAGATCACCGCGCACATTGAGGCGCTGATCGCGGCGGGGGACTGGACACCGAGAACTGATGAGTTGCCGCAATATCCCGGGCCCCTGCCGGAGCTTGCGGAGGGGCCTTAGCGTTTTCGGTTTTTGGGGGGAACTGTTGCCAGCTTGTAGGGGTGTACGCCGAATAGCGTGACGCTGTCAAGCAAAAAATTCCTATATCTTGGATTTATCTTAATTTCGCAAATTTTTCAACGTGTTACCGCGGCACGCCCTGTGCTTCCGCGCCGCCACCAAATGGGGGATATTTTTGGGTTTGTACATCTCCCCAACTCCGCGCCCTTGCGCACGCGAGGGCCTATAGCTCGAAACCGTCCCCTTGGCTGAGAAGGTCCTCGCGTGCGCAAGGACGCGGGAGGTTTGGCGCACCAACGTTGGTTTTTTGCAAAACGAACCCAATTTCGCGTAAAGCGCTGCCAGCAAACGGAAATTCGCGCTATTTGGCCTTAGTGGCTGATTCTCCGCTCCCCACTTTTACCTCCGTCATCCCCGCCCTCTCCTCCGTCATCCCCGCGAACGCGGGGACCTAGGGCAACCGGGCTCAGAGCTACACCGCTCTGGGCCCCGGATATTTGCTTGAGCAAATTCCGGGGTGACGGGCGGAGCCGCGCCCTTGCGCAAGCCAGGGCCAAAAGCACGAAAACCTAGCCATGGCATAGAAGGT
>JBCDDQ010000321.1:0-5559 GCA_039180225.1 Pseudomonadota bacterium | reverse complement strand
TGCGGTTGCGCCAGCATAAGGCGGCGGTGCGGGATTTCAGCACCGCCATTGCCCTTAAGCCCAAGTTTGAGTTGGCCTTGCGCGACCGCGCCTCGGCGCATGCCGGGCTGAAACGGTTTGCAGCTGCGGAGAAGGATCTTACCGCGCTGTTGAAGCTCAATCCGGGATATTGGGACGGCTACTATGAGCGCGGAAACATGCGCGCCTACCAGGGCAAATTCAGGCCGGCGATTGCCGACTTCAGTGTCGTGATCAAGAAGCGACCCAAGAGCCTCATGCCCCGGGTCGCGCGGGGGATGGGCTATTCTGCTGTCCGGCAATATGACCGCGCTCTGGCCGACCTGGATGTGGCCGTGAAGCTTGCCCCGACCAACAAGGGGGTCTTGAACGTGAGGAAGCGGATCTTGCAGGAGCGGGCAGCGCACAAGAAGACCAAGACGCAATGAAGAGCTGAGAAGGAAAGGGCTGATTTGAGATGATACGTCGTCACGTTGTAAGGAGTGCCAGGATTTGGCTGGTGTCGCTTATGGTTCTGCTGGCAGGCGCCGGCATTCATCAAGCAATGGCTGCCGAGAACGGCAAGCTTGAGCACGCAAGCCTGCGTGTCATGCTGGAAAATCTGGGCTACGAGCCCGAGGAGAGAAAGTTCACCGACGGTTTGGCCTACTATGACATCGAAGAACCCGGCGACGTCCGGATGACCGCCAAAGTCTTCGTGAGCGCAAGCGGAAACATCCTGTGGTTTTTGGTCGATTATTGGGCGCTGAAGGAGGATCAGAAATATCCGCACGAGGTGTTGCTGGAGCTGCTTGCGGAGAACGACAAGGCGGCCTACGTGCACTTCGGCTATCTCCCAAAATCGCGCCGAATGCGGTTGAACGCCTCCCTTGTGAACAGGGGTATAAAGCCTGTCGATCTGCGCCGGGTGATCAACGAGGCGTCCCGACTGACGGACCGGACACAGCATTTGTGGAACCCCAACGAATGGAAAGTGCAGCCCGCGAAGGCGGCCGCCCCAGCGGAAGAGAAGGCAGGGGAAAACCCGCAGTGAGCCTTTGGACATGAGGTGAATTGAATTGTCATCTCCCTGATACGCGAATCCTTATAAAGCTGGCGCATTGTCTGCCACTTATGGAGCCGCCTTCATGGCCGAGATCGCCCCCTTTTCAAGCCCTGGTCAGTTTTACAAGGGCAACCTGCACACCCATTCCAACCTGTCGGACGGCGCCCTGCCGCTGGATCAGGTGGTGAACGCCTATCGGGACCGGGGCTACGATTTTCTGCAAATGTCAGAGCACTTTGTGCAGAATTTCGACTATCCCATCGCCGACACGCGGCCCTTTCGTGGCAATGCCTTCACCACCATCTTAGGGGCCGAGCTGCATGCACCTGAGACCTCCACCGGCGAGCTCTGGCACATTCTGGCGGCCGGGCTGCCGTTGGATTTTGAGCCGCCCGCAGAAGACGAAAGCGGTCCCGCGCTCGCCCGGCGCGCAGCCGATGCCGGGGCGTTCATTGCCATTGCCCACCCGTCCTGGTCGCAGCTCACCCTGGAGGACGGCAATGCCCTGGATTTTGCCGATGCAGTGGAGGTTTACAATCACGGCTGCTTCACCGGCAATGACCGGGGCGATGGCTGGTACCTGATGGATCAGATGCTGCGCCAGGGCCACCGGATGACGGCGATCGCCACCGATGATGCCCACTTCGGCTGCGACGATGCCTTTGGCGGCTGGGTGCATGTGAAGTCGGAGAGCCTGGAGCCGGAGGCCCTGCTGGCGGGGCTCAAAGCCGGCCAGTTCTATTCCAGCCAGGGCCCGCAGATCCATGAGCTCACGGTGACCAAGGATGAAGTGCACATTGTCTGCTCGCCGGTGGACACGGTAACGGTGCTGTGCGGCAATTCCCGTTCGGCCACCCGTCAGGGCTCGTCGATTACCGAGGCCACGCTGAACATCAGCAGCTTGAACCACTTCTGGACCGGCCTTAAGGCGAGCCCGCGCAAGGTGGTGGAGCCCGTGCCGTGGATCCGGGTGGCGCTGGTGGATCACGGCTGGCGCCGGGCGTGGACCAATCCGATCTGGTTGGACGCGCTTTAGGGCCGCGGTCTGTGCGCACTCAAACCGACACGAGCGTCAGCACATTTCCACTGGGGTCGTCGAAATGGGCGAGCGTTCCGCCCCAGGTCTGACGGACCGGGGCGTCGTGAAAGCTGACCCCCGCTGCGCGCAGGCGTTCATAGCTGGCGTGAATGTCCTCGACTTCAAACGAACAGCCGACGAAGCGACCCACCAAGGCGCGGTCCTCTTCAGGCGCATCGTCCGGTACGGTCTCCACAATCAGGCTGATCCCTGTCTGAAGCCCGAAGGCGCTATCCTCCTGATGCCAAATAACCGGGAGCTCCAGAACATCGCGATAAAACGCAAGCGCGGCGGGCAAATCTTGAACAAAGATGCGAAGCGCATAAACTTGCATGGTGGGAACCTCGTTCTTTACTGAAAAACAAAACACACTGGCGGAAGAGACGAATAACTCATGTCGGAAGCACTGAACACACTGAGCGCGGCTGAAATTGTGCGCCGGATCACCGCGGGCGATTGCTCGGCCGTGGACGTCATGGCCGCCTGCCTGGACCGGGTCAAATCCCGCGAGGAGGCTGTGGGTGCCTTCATCCACATTGATGAGGCCCAAGCTTTGAACGCCGCGCGCAATGCCGGGCCCGGTCTGCTTCATGGGGTGCCCTTCGGCATAAAAGACATCTGTGACACCGCCGATGCTCCGACCGGCTGGGGCAGCCCCATTTATCACGGCTTTCAGCCGCCCCGTGATGCCAGCTGTGTAAACCTCTTCAAGCGCCAGGGCGCGGTTGTCATGGGAAAGACGGTAACCACAGAGTTTGCCTTGACCCATCCGGGCAAAACCGCCAACCCCCACAATCTGGCTCATACGCCGGGCGGGTCTTCAAGTGGCTCAGCTGCCGCCGTGGCCGATCACATGCTGCCACTGGCCTTCGCCTCACAAACCGGCGGCTCCATCATTCGCCCAGCTTCGTTCTGCGGGGTGTTGGGGTACAAGCCCAGCCATGGGGCGGTCGATCTTGATGGGGTCATGGGCCTTGCGCCCAGCCTTGATGTGCTCGGCCTCATGGCCCGGGAGGTGGAAGATCTTGTGCTCGGGCGGGCGGCTCTGTGCGGGACGCCCGCAATGCTTGATCCGGCCTTTGCCAGTCGCCCCCCACGCATTGGTCTGGTGCGCGGGCCCGACTGGGACGCCGGATCTGAGGAGATGCGTGACGTCTGTGAGCGGGCCATGGTTACGCTTCAAAAAGGCGGCGCGGAGACCCGGGAGTTGGCCGATCCTGCCATTTTTCAACATTTGGTCAAATTTCAAAAAATTGTCATGGCCTTTGAAGGTGCCCGCACGCGCAGCTTTGAGTATGACCACCACCGCGACCAGATGAGTGCGCCTTTTGCTGCGTTCGTGGAAGAGGGGCGAGCC
The DNA here is from genome assembly GCA_039180225.1 of Pseudomonadota bacterium. Classification (GTDB taxonomy): domain Bacteria; phylum Pseudomonadota; class Alphaproteobacteria; order Rhizobiales; family CAJQND01; genus JAAEUE01. The sequence goes on along the minus strand of JBCDDQ010000321.1, from coordinate 2,061 downwards.
CACTCCTGGCAGACTTATGAAGAGGCTCTGGCCGCCCGCGGCGTTGCGCAACAGGAATTGGCCGAATTGTTTGAGGAGGTGGATGTGATCTTGACGCCGGCCAGTCCGGGCGAAGCGCCGGGAACACTGTCCCAGACGGGTGATCCCCTCTACAACCGGATCTGGACACTGTTGCAGGTGCCGTGTGTTGCCGTGCCGTTTGGCACAGGGCCGCGCGGACTGCCGCTGGCGGTTCAGTTGGTGGGTCCGCTGCGGGGCGATGACCGGCTCCTGGCGGCGGCGGCCTGGGTGCATGACCGGGTGAAGAAGTAGACCGTTCTCCTGCGTCCCTGCTTACGCAGGGGCGCAGAAACGGGAAGCTCAGTTGAAAGCTCTCTAACGCGCGTATGGGCCGAAATGCCAGCTCAGGCCCCCGCGCACCACATGGGTGTCGAAGTCGGTTCTGGACGAGACGGCCGTGTGGTTGTAGCGCTCGCGGCCATAATAGCTGTAGAGATACTCCACCCTGGCGCTCAAATTCTGGCTCAAGGCCCAGTCAATGCCGCCACCGGCCACCACGCCCAAATGGACGTTAGACGGGCTGCCTGCGCCCGGTATGGTTTGCTCGGCGCTCGCAATTCCCAGACCGACCGTCAGATAAGGCAGTATCCTGTCATAGGCGAGGCCGGCGCGCAGGCGGATGGAGCCCTGAACTTCGGGCTCAAAGCGGCTCACCGGCGGGGCGTTTCCGTCGATATCGCCGAATGTGACGTCAGCCTCACCACCCAGGACAAAGCCGTTCATCTGGTGGTTATAGCCGCCATAAACGCCGCCCAGGATGCCGTCCAAGTCCGCGTTCAAGGTGCCGCCTGGAAAGCGCATGGCAGCATCGCCCTCAACGGCATAGCCCAAATGACCACCCACATAAGGGCCCGACCAGTTGAAGATGTCCGGGTCCGGCGGCAGCTCTTGAGGCAGGTCCGCTGCGTGGGCGGCCGTAACCGCGAACAGTACGGCCACCGAAACGGCTGCAGTTTGTTTTAAAGTCTTGAATGTGAGGTCCATGGTTTTGCATTTCCCGAGTTAATCACTGCACAAACTTCAAAAAACCATGCCCACCCAGCCGCTCCTCCAAGCTGAAGAACGTATGGCACCACAATGAGCCGGAAACGGGCGACAATGGGGCCCGCCTGGATTTAGGGAGAGGGGCCTCTGCAAATTTTCATCGGCGTGACAAAAAGGCAACTATTTGGTGGCAAGCGCGCTCGCGCTCAGGCGCAGCGTTCTGACGGCCACAGGCAGACAGAGTGAAGAGGTGCGCAGCCCGGCGTGTCAGGGGACGTGATGATTTTCTGCGCCATCACCAGGCGCTCCCAAGCGTTGTCCCGGGATGATCCCTTCCGAGATGCTTTCAATCCTCGTTCGTATCCACAGATGTGGATTTACTGTCAGGAATTATATTTGCATTTGGTGAACACACATGACAGGATATTGGTCGGCACACGGATGACTTGGAGGCAACCCCCTGCCTTCGTGATATGATGTGTCGGTACGGTGACCAGAAAAAGAAAGCGGGCACTGGGTCATCGGGGATGTGGCGTGGGATCAGAATATAACGGTCACGGGCACCGCGCCTAAACCTTTCAAGAGATTTGCCCGCGTTGGGAGAAACCTTGATGGGAAGTAATCTTGACGCCTTAACGACAGTTTTTACCGAGTTCTATTATTGGGTGACTGTTGTCTTCATGTTTTTGATCCACGTGGGCTTTTGCCTGTACGAAGTCGGCGCCAGCCGCCGGCGCAACCACCTCCACACCTTGATGAAGAACACCATGCTGATCCCGTTGGTGACGGTCACGTTCTTCTTCTTCGGCTGGTGGATCTATTGGGCCTTCCCCAATGGGCCGTTCATCACGGGCGGCATTGATGGGGCGGCTGCGGCCAACACCCCATGGTCGCAAACCATGGGCACCAATCTGGGCGACCGAATCACCGGTGTGTTCTGGGCCGCGTTTCTGCTGTTCTCCTGGACCGCGGCTTCGATCGTTTCCGGTTCGGTGATTGAGCGTATCAGGTCCGGTG
>JBCDDQ010000320.1:0-5566 GCA_039180225.1 Pseudomonadota bacterium | reverse complement strand
GCGTTGGAGCCGATCTGAACGGCGCCGTGAACCGGAATGATCGCGGGCCCGGGCACAATCAGGGCCATGACGGCCAGCAGGATGACGCCGCCGCCCAGGCCCAGCGACGCCGTCACAAACGAGGTGACGGCGCTGACGGCAATCAGCAGAGCAGCCCAAACGGGCTCAATGGCCGGGGGCAATAAGGCTTCAAACACCCCTCATCCTCCCATCGCTTCTCAAAAAGGCCCGCCACCCATGACCAGGCCGGACCGCAGCGGCAAACTTGGGGCAGGGGTGCTAAGGTGTGACCCGGCGATAACTAGCACATGGGCAAGGAGATGGGGAGATGGCCGAACCACAAGACGCACAAGATGCACAAGGCGCAGGCGTGCACCTGTGCATTGAAGAACATGACCAAGGCCGCGTGGCAACGGTGACCATCGACAATCAACGCAAACGCAACACTATTTCTCCCCACATTGCAAAAGAGCTCGCCGAGACGTTCGCCGGGCTTGCCCAAGACGACAGGCTGCGGGCGGTTGTGCTGACCGGCGCGGGCGACAGGGCATTTTCCGCCGGCGCCGATATCACTGTGATGAAGCAGCTGGATCCGGCCAGCGGGCGCGCCTTCATCACCGGGCTACATGAGGCCATTGCCGCGGTGCGCCGCTGCCCGGTTCCCGTCATCGGCCGTCTGCGCGGCTACTGCTTCGGCGGCGCACTGGAGCTGGCCGCGGGCTGCGATATGCGCATTGGCGATGACAGCGTGGTTGTGGGCATGCCGGAGGTGAGGGTGGGCATTCCGTCGGTGATCGAGGCAGCTCTGTTGCCCGGCCTGATCGGCTGGGGCAAAACCCGGGAAATGGTCCTTTTGGGCGGCACCTACACAGCTGAGGAGAGCGCCGCCATGGGCCTTCTGCAAAAGCTTGTGCCAGCGGCGGATCTGGACGCGGCCGTCAGAGACTGGGTCGCACAGCTCTTAGGCAACGGCCCACGCGCGGTGCGCACGCAGAAGCGCTTGCTGGACGATTGGCAGCGCCAGGGGCTTGAACACGCCATAACGGCAAGCATCGACCGGTTCGCGGGCGCGTTCGAACACGACGAACCGCAACAGATGATGCACGCCGCCCTCGCGGCCCGCGGCCGTTAAAACCTCACAGCCCTCAGGTCATCTGGCGGGTGAACGATATGCCGTGCGGTGTATCGGGTGTTTGGATCAGCAAGCCCAGACCGGTTTCGCTGCCCTGCAGCCGGTCATTGTCTTTTTCAGTGGCGATCGCGGGAATGATCATCGCTGCGGCCAAAAGTGCCGCGCCGCCAAGAGCGGTTCCAAACTTTTTCGAGATCATCGGTGTACCTTTCAAACCTCTTGTGAATGCTTCTTTCCTAAGACGCCTGTTGCGCGGGTTGATCCACGCGCCGTGCTGACGGTGCTGCCTTATCGGCATGTGTTTTTGGTGCCGTCGTCGCATCCTTAGCCGGCAGTTCGGGATGGGGTTCGTGAGTGGGGCCAAGTCCGAAGGGCTTGAGCAGCCTGGAAAAACGTCGTTCAAGATCACGCTGCAACTGTTGCGTCTGGCGATAGCGGAACATCGGTCTCCTCCGAATTTGCTTGTCTCCTGTTCCCCTGCCAGATAGGCGCCCGCCGACGATTTGACCAATTACAAGAGAGGGGGTGGTCGATAGAAATTGCCTATCGGCCGATCACCCTCAGTTCCGGCAGCTTTTTCAGGGCTGTGGACCGGATCAGATCGGCGATGGTCTTGAACAGGGGCGCATGGACAGAGCGCTTGCGCCAGGTCAGGCCGATCTGGCGGTATAGATTGGCCGCTGCCAGCTCCATGACGGCCAACTCGCCGCGGCTGCCGATCTCTGAGCGCACATAAAGGGCGGGAAGAAATGCAAGCCCAACCCCCATGCCCACCATCAGACGCAAGGTGTCCAGGCTTGTGCCCTCATAATCCCTCAGAAGGATGGCGTTGAAGTCCTCGCACAGCTGGTGCACCTGGTCGTGCAGGTGGTGTCCGCGTTCGATTGCCAGCACGTTCTGTCCGTCAAGGTCTGACTTCTCCACGCGGGCCTTTCCGGCCAGCGGGTGGTCCGGCGCAACGGCAACCAGCAAGGTTTCGCGAAAGATGCTCTCCACCTCAAGATCCGTGTGGTTGATGGGAAGCGGAGAGACCACCAGGTCCAACCGTCCCGCCTGAAGCTCCAGCTGCAGATCTGCCGGCTTTCCTTCTTGCACATAGAGCTTCAGTTCCGGGTAATCTGTGTGCAGGTCCGGGATGATGTGGGGCAATAGATAGGGCCCGAGCGTGGGGGGGACGCCAAGTCTGATCGTGCCCTGAAAGCCATGCTGGGACGAGGCGGCCAAATCTTCGATATCCTGAACGTCGGCAAGGACGCGGCGCGCCCGTTCGGCGATCTCGCGGCCCAATGGGGTCAGCATGACCTGAGCGGCGCCGCGTTCCACCAGCGGGGCTTTGAGTTGGCGCTCCAACTCTTGAATTTGGGCGCTCAAAGTGGGTTGCGTCACATGCACCCGTTCGGCTGCCCTGCGAAAGTGCAACTCTTCAGATAAGGCCACTAAATATTTGAACTGGCGTAATGTTGCCATGACGGGTCAGTCTTCCCCTCAAAAGCCCGCACACACGGGATCGTCTTCCACGGGGTTAATTTAGGTTCTCAACCAAGGATTTCACCTCTGATAGAAAAAATCTATCAGAAATGTGGAGAGGATCAATTTGGTAATCGGCGCAGGCCGGCGTAGAGCAGGCTCACTCAGCCCTCCCGCCTGACATTTAGAATCTGGTCCCCTCCTTAATGGAAACGCTCTTCTCCCCGGTTATCCTGTTCTTCATTCTGGGCGCGTTGGCTGCGTTCGCGCGCTCCGATCTGGTCTTTCCCGAAGCCCTGTCAAAAGCCCTCTCCATCTACCTGATGTGTGCGATCGGCCTTAAGGGGGGCGTTCTGGTCTCCGGCAACGGCGCCACGTCCGATTTGCTGCTCGCGGCCGCCGCCGGCCTGGTCTTGAGCATGACGATCCCGCTGATCGGCTTCCTTGTCTTGCGCGGGGTGGGGCGGCTGGATCCGATCAATGCCGCGGCGGTGGCGGCGCATTATGGCTCGGTCAGCGTGGTGACGTTCATCGCCGGCGATCAATTGCTGAGCGATGCGGGCCTGCCGCCGGCCGGTTATATGGTTGCGGTTCTGGCCCTGATGGAAACGCCCGCCATCATTGTGGGCCTGTTCCTGGCCAGGCGCTTCGGGGGAGCGGACATGGAAACGGGCGGAAGCCTGTGGCGCGAAACACTCCTGAACGGCTCGGTGGTGTTGCTGGTGGGCAGTTTTGTGATCGGGATGATCATTGGCAAGCCCGGTTTTGAGCCGCTCACGCCGGTGTTCCAGACCGGGTTCACCGGGCTCTTGTGTCTCTTCCTGCTCGATATGGGGCTTCTGGCCGCCCGCCGGCTGCGCAACACCCGCAGCCTGACCGTGCGCCTGGTGGCGTTTGCCATCATCTTCCCACTCCTGAACGGCACGCTTGGGGTTTTGATTGGCGGGTTCTTGGGCCTCGATGTGGGCACCTCAACGGCGCTTGGCATCCTTGGCGCCAGCGCCTCCTACATTGCGGTGCCGGCGGCCATGCGTCTGGCCTTGCCGAAAGCGGACGCCGGCCTTTATCTTACCATGTCCCTGGCAATAACCTTCCCGTTCAACATCACAGTGGGCATTCCGGTTTACACCGCCATTGCCAAATGGAGTGTCTGATCATGGTCACCACCCATCCCCGCAAGAAGATTGAGATCTTGGTCGATGCCCCGCTGCTCAGCCGCATCCAGCAACTTGCCAAGGACGCGGAGGTGAAAGGCTACACCCTCCAGCGCACCATAGGCGGGGAGGGCGGCCAAGGCCGGTGGCGGGCCGAAGAGGTCACCGGCGGCGCAGGCAGCAAACTGGTGTTTGCCACCATTGTGGATGATGAAACCGCAGACCGTTTCCTGTCTGACCTTGAGCCCTTGCTGTCGGAATATGGCCTGCTCGTCACCGTCTCTCCGGTTGAGGTGATCCGCGGCGAGCGTTTCTGAAAGCCGTTCTTGATAGATAATCTCTATCAGTCCGCCCGAAATTGTCGATTAGCGTCTTAAGGCGCATTGGTCATATAAGGGTGAGCAATGGAGTTGAACGATGCTTTTGCAACCAAACGGTCCAGATCCCGATCAGGCAGACGCGGTGCGGCGCGAAATGAACGCCCGTGTCTTGTTCATGACCGGCGTGTCCTTGGCGATCGTCGGCGCATATGCCTCGATCTATCCAACGGAACTGGCCATGGCCATGTTCTCCATGCTGGCCACGTGGGCGGCGCTTGGAACAGCGTTCGTGGCGCTCATTTTGTCCCACCGGGTGTTCGCTGATCACCTGAACCTTTGGGACAAGGCGTTGTTTTTGAGCATGGCAGCCCTGATGACGGGCGCGCTGGTCGATGCCGGTGCTGTCACGGCCTTTATTGAGGCAAACGCGCCGGCAGCCGTCGGCGCGGGCACAGAGCAAGTGGGCACCGGCCCAAGGTGAGGATGACGTAAGGATGAGGAGACGCTGCATGCACCCATGAGGATCGACCGTTCTGATCGGTCCTGAACCCGCAAAGAGACATTCTGGAGATTACAGCCGGGCCCGCGATTGGGCTAGATCCTCCACCCACACAGCCCTAAAGTCACATGCCGACCCCCTCCGGCAGACAACGGGAGCTGACGTGTGCTCATGACCTACACACTCATGACTGAGGATTATATTGCAGAGGCCCAGGCGCTTACGACCAGCTTCAATTGGCCCCACACCGTTGAAGACTGGTCGTTTGCGTTTGGGCTGGGCTCTGGGCTCATGGCACAGGATGCCGGGCGCCTGATCGGCACCTGTTTAACCTGGCCTCTGGGGCCAAATGTCTCCAGTCTGGGCATGCTGGCTGTTGCAAAGGAGGCGCAAGGCCGGGGTATCGGGCGCACCCTATTGAGGCGCGCGCTGGAGACGCAGACGGGACGCACCGTGCTGCTCCACGCCACGCATCAGGGCATTGATCTTTACCGTTCAGAGCAGTTCTCGCCGATTGAGGAGATCCGGCAGGTGCAGGGTGTGGTGACCCTGGCAGACGAAAGCGCCGTGCCGGACGGTTTGCCGCCCGTGGTTCCCTGGCAACCGGACCGTGACGCTGCGGTTTTTCAGAAGCTCTTAGTTCTGGACGAGGCGGCCACGGGGCTTCAGCGTACGGTGCTGCTGGAGGCTCTTGTGTCGCGCGCGGTGTTTTTATGCCTTGGATCTGCGGACAGGCCTGAGGGCTATGCCTGCCTGCGCCGCTTCGGACGCGGTCAGGTGATCGGCCCTGTGGTGGCCCCTTCGGCGGAGGGCGCTCTGGCTCTGGTGCATGCGTTCCTGACGGCCCATGCCGGTGCGTTCGTGCGGATTGATGTGACCGAAATATTCGAGCCCTCCGGGTGGCTGTCTGCGTTCGGTCTCAGCGAAGTGGACCGGGTTCTGGCCATGAGCAACGGGCCCCTGCCGCAGCCCACGGGACCGGCAGCACGCTACG
>JBCDDQ010000319.1:0-5574 GCA_039180225.1 Pseudomonadota bacterium | reverse complement strand
AAGTCTGTCGACCCCATCGAACACGCCCGCGGCCTGCACCTGGATGTCGTCTTCTGTGACCTTGTCGCCGTAGACCATGATGGACCCCAGAGGATCTTCATCATGAGCGCCGGTTTCGGTATTCGCGCCGCTCGCACCGCCATCGCCCTGCTGAGAGCGCAGGATGATCTGGGAATAATCGCCGTTTTCATCCTCACCATAGGTGATGTCGGCAATTTCCACGGTGTGACCGCGCACAATGATCTGATCGCCGTCCTGGTTGGAGAAATCTCTGATCACATCTTGGCCGATGCCCTGCACCCAATGGGAATGCACATTGTCATTCTCCCCGGCCACGCCGCGCCAGTTGACGCTGCCGTCGGACCGGGTGTGCTGGGCTTTCACCTCATCGGTGGCATCAAGCAGCAGGTTAAACTTGAAGATATCCCTGCCCTGGCCGCCGCTCACCACGTCATTGACCGTTGAAGGATCCACCGGCGGGTTGACCCGGCCGGACGCACCTTCGGTTTGGGCAGGATCTGGCTCGCCGGCATCTGAATAAATGACGACGGTGTCATTGCCAGCGCCTGCGTCCACGGTCTGAGCGCCTTCACCTAAGCGGATATAATCCTTGGTTTTCAGATCATCCGGCGCGGTTTCGATCTGTTCGCCATCGCTCCGGCTTCCGAAGGACTGACTGCCCCCGTTATAGTCGGCCAGTTTGTCGGCCTGGACCAGTTGATCCACACCGTCGAACACGCCGGCGGCCTGCACCTTGATATCGTCTTCGGTGACTTTGTCACCATAGACTTTCACTGAGCCCAATGGGTCTTCATCATGGGCACCGGTGGCCGTGTTCGCTCCGCCTGCGCCACCATCACCTTGTTGGCTGATGACGCGGATGAGCGAGTACGAACCGCCCTCATCCTCTCCATAAGTGATGTCAGCGATTTCAACCGTGTGGCCGCGGATTATGATCTTGTCGCCATCGGCCTTGGTGTAATCGGTGATGGTGTCTTCACCAAAGCCCTGGACCCAGTGGTTGTGCACATCATCATTCTCACCGGCCACTTTGCGCCAGTTTACCGCGCCGTTCTTATTGGTGTGCTCGGCTATCACTTCGGCCTTGGCGTTAAGCAGAGCGCGGAATTCGAAAATATCCCGGCCTGAACCGCCCGTCAGAATGTCGTTGGCGGAGCCATCCGGCACCGGCGGGGTGACGCGGCCTTCGGCACCTTCCGTTTGGGCCGGATCGGGCTCGCCCGCATCGCCATAGGAGATGATGCGGTCTGAACCGGCATTGCCGTCCGCCGTCTGCTGGCCGCTGCCAAGGACAATCGTGTTGCCGCGGTTTGAGCCTTCAAACTCCTGACCGCCCAGGTTTTGGCCCGGCTCCGAAGCCACCGTCGGCCCGGCAATTGGAGCGTTTGGCGCCTGCTCGATCTGATCGAGCTTGTCCGCGCCGTCGAATACGCCGACCGCCTGGAGCTTGATCTGATCCTCGGTGACCTTGTCGCCATAGACTTTGATGGAACCCAACGGATCCTCGTCATGCGCTCCGCCATTGTCGCCTTGCTGAGAGCGCAGGATAATGAGCGAGTAGTCGCCGCCTTCATCTTCGCCATACACGATGTCTTTGATTTCGACCGTGTGGCCGCGGATCAGGATCTTGTCCCCATCCTGAATGGAGAAGTCCTTGATCATGTCGTTGCCGATACCCTGGACCCAATGATCGTGGACGTTCTCATTCTCACCGGCCACCTTGCGCCAGTTCACTGAGCCATCGTCGCGGGTGTGTTTGTCCAAGATCTCTTGTTTGGCGTCGAGCAAAAGCTTGAAGGCAAAGAGGTCCGCCCCCTGTCCGCCGATGAGCACATCGTTGGCCTCGCCATCGGCAATTGCCGGATTGACCCGTCCTTCGGCACCATTGGTTTGGGCCGGGTCGGGCTCGCCATCATCGGAATAGCTCACCAGAACGTCCCGCCCTGCCCCGGCGATCACGGTTTGGGCGCCCTCGCCTATGGTGACCGTGTCCTTGGTCTTGAGGTTCGCTGGCGCGGTTTCCACGGTCTCACCATTGATACGGCTGCCGAACTGCTGGGTGCCGCCATTGTAATCGGCCAGTTTGTCGGCCTGGGCCAGTTGATCCACGCCGTCAAAGACCCCCGCCGCTTGGACCTTCACATCGTCTTCTGTGACCTTGTCGCCATAAACCTTGATCGTGCCCAGCGGATCCTCATCATGGGCACCGGTTTGCGTGTTGGCCCCGCTGGCGCCGCCATCGCCCTGCTGGCTGATGACGGTGATGAGGGAGTAGCTGCCACCGGCGTCCTCGCCGTGGGTGATGCTGGCAATCTCGACAGTGTGGCCACGCACGATGATCTGGTCGCCATCCTCCTTGGAGTAATCGAGGATGGTGTCATTGCTGAAGCCTTCGACCCAGTGGCCATGAACATCATCGTTCTCGCCGGCTACGCCGCGCCAGTTTACAACGCCGTTCTTGCCTGTGTGCTGGGCTTTCACCTCATCAGTCGCATTGAGCAGGGCGCGGAACTCGAAAATGTCTGCGCCGGCACCGCCTGAAACCTCATCATCACCGGAGCCTTCCGGCAAGGCTGGGCCATAGCGCCCTTCTGCACCCTCCGTTTGCGCCGGATCGGGCTCTCCCGCATCGCCATAGGAGATAATCCGATCCCGGCCTGCACTGCCTTCCACAGATTGCCGGCCGCTGCCTAGGTTGAACGTATCGCCCTTTTCAGAGCCATTGAACTCGTTGTCGAACATGTTTGATTTCCCTCTCGTAACAGTCGTGATGATCCCCGCGCAAGGCTGCGCATGGAGGGGGGCCATAGGTTGGCTGTCAGAGGGCGTAAGTTCGACTTCTTAACGGCTGTTGAGAATTCTTACCGGGATTTTAAGAAACTTGAATCGACTATTTTGGCTGACTTTAACGCTGCAAGACTCTGCCACCGGAATCAACACTTTAGGGTATATGCTTCGAGTGGCCTGTCCGCCGCCACATTTTGCAATAGAGTTAAAATCTTGCCGTTCGGCAGGCAAAAGCATGACCGGTTCTGGGTGCACAATCAGGGCTTGTGCGCAAAAATGGCTGTTCGGAGGCACCGACCCGGATCAGATCACCGTGGTGCTGAGCGCTCCGACCCCCTCAATGAAGCCATGCATCTCATCGCCCCGGTTGACCGCTGCAACGCCGGCGGGTGTCCCCGACATGATGAGGTCGCCTGGCGCCAGTTCGAAGAGACCGGAGAGATAGGCGATCATTTCCGGCACCTTCCAGATGAGCTGGTTCAGATCTCCCTCCTGGCGCAGGTCGCCATTGACCTTCAGCCAAACCGCGCCTTTGTCCGGGTGTCCTATCTCCGAGGCCGGCACCAAGTCGCCGCACGGAGCAGACTGCTCGAACGCCTTCCCGATCTCCCAAGGCCGGCCGGCCTTCTTGCACTGGGCCTGAAGGTCACGGCGGGTCATGTCGAGCCCGACGGCATAGCCGTAGACGCAGTTCAGGGCGTCTTCCACGGCAATGTTTGTTCCGCCTGTTTTGAGCGCAACGACCAGTTCGATCTCGTGGTGCACATCCTCAGACTTGGACGGGTACGGGAAGTCGGCCCCGTTTATCAGCAGATTGTCGGGGTTCTTCTGGAAGAAAAACGGCGCCTCGCGGTCCGGATCATGGCCCATCTCGATGGCATGGGCCGCATAGTTGCGCCCAACACAGTAGATCCGGTGCACCGGAAACACGTCAACAGAGCCCCGCACAGGCAAAACGGCGGCAGGTGGCGGCGTGATCACATATCCCATCGGGCTCTTCTCCCAAGCTAACTTTGCGTCCAGGCGCGCATGAATAATGCGCCTAACGGAAAAGCGCAATTGGCTGACACATGACATCTCTTAATGTGGCGACACACGCCAGGGCAGCATCTGGGAAGGTGCATGACGCTTGTTGAGATAAGCTCTGGTGCGCGCGTGGCGCCAGCCCCAACCGCGCCAGTCCGTCGCCTGAATGCGAACCTGATGCACCAGTTGAGCCCGTTTGAGCTTCAAGAGCGCCAGGGCACTGATCTCAGAGCGGGTTGAGTGGTCCAGCGTGTACGCATCGGGCGCAGCCAGCACTGTGTCTATGGCCGGCAGAGCCGCTGGCCCAAGTGCAGCCAGATAGACCGGGTCCACCACCTTTGTCTTTTCGCCCGGCTCACTCACGCGCACATTATGGTTGGCAATGAGCTCAGGGAGGTTAAGGTTTGCGATCCCGTAGAGCACAAGCATCGCACAGATGAGATTGGCTTCAACAAGCCATTTCGCAGATCTGTCCCAGGCGAACTTCGCAAAGATCAGCACGAGCCCCGCAAACACCAGCCCCATCCAGGCAAACGCCGCCACGCGCCAATAGGTGAGCGCATAGACGTCCACATATAGGTTGAGACGCAGCACACAATACTGCACCAGCAGAGCGTTCTGGGCCGTCCACAACAATAAGAGCCAACGCGCTCTTAAGGAGTGCTCCGCCGGGGCCCCTTGGCGCGTGGTGAACAACACGAAACCGGCCGCCAGAAGCGCAGTTCCAATCAGTGTATAGGCCCCCCGGTGCGCGTATCCCGCATAGGTCATGCCGTCCGGCAGCGTTACCCCGCCCCAGAGGTAGGTGGCGTCCAGACCATTTTGCAGGGCGAACAGGAGGTTGAACAGCAACAATGATCGGAAGACGGCCGGTTCGCTGATAAGAGCTGTAACACGCGGACCATCCAGCCGCGGCTCCATCGCCCTCAGATCCTTCACCAGATCGCTGGGCAGTTTGCATCCGCGCAGCCGCAAGAACGGCCAGCACACGAGACACGCCAGCAACCAAACGCCCCAGCGCTGCAGATCGAAGACTGAAGCATCGCTGAGCGAGCCTAAGTGTCCAAGCCAACGCTCAAACATGGGATTGGCCGCCGCGAACAGCCCGGCAAAGAGCAAACTGAACGACACAGGCACGACCCATCCGCGCACCCGCGAGGTTGCGGTCGCCGTCCGCTTAGGTCTCGTCGGCCGCTTCCGGTAACGGGCCAGATCGATGACGAAGCGGCCGGGCAGATGCGCCACAAAACAGAGCCCCACGGTCAATCCTGCAAGCAGGCCTGAGCTGAGCCTGCGATTGACGAGCAGCACAAACGCAATGGCGCCGGCCATCGCGATGCTGAAAGTCAACGGGTTGACCACTTGCAAACTGGGCACCAGACCCGCTCCCAATGCGGCACCGGCCCAACTGACGCGGGTCACGGACGGACCGTGCTGCACCATGGCAAGAGCTAACGCCGCCAATGCGACCGCGAACACAGCCACGGAGAGCCCAGGTGTGCGTTCGAAGAACAGCCAATCGGCGAGCCAGACCAGCGCGATCAGCGCGCAGAAACGGTAGGAGCGGACATGAGCCCAAAAGGGTTTGGGGTGCTGGGGAAGAACAAGTGCTGTCATGCGGGCAACGCTAGACGCGCGCCGTGCAGAGCCTATCCAAACCGTGTGATGGTTTTCTGCACAATCGCGCTAGACGTTTTCCGTCTTCTTGGACGATTTGGCAGGTTTCTTGGCGTGCTTCTT
>JBCDDQ010000318.1:0-5585 GCA_039180225.1 Pseudomonadota bacterium | reverse complement strand
GTGATCACCACCTTGCGGCCTTTGACATTATAAAAAACTGGGAGCTGTTCCATAGCTCTAAGATCCGATGATTGCACTATCTGCAGGCAGAAGCACGTCAGAACGCCCTCTTCTGGGCTATTGTCAAACGAAAAGTATGTGCAATGCATTTTCTGGTGTACTCTCAGCCGTTTCCAGCCCGCGGGTGGCGTTTCCACGCAATAGGATGACGCTTACGTGACCTCATTTCACCAAAGGTCAGAATATCTTGCCTCCGCGCGTCAGGACCGAGTGGGGACGCGCCTACAGAAATTTGGCGGCTGACCGCCCGGTGTAAACGCCGGATTAGGACGCACGCCTTGCCGCGAACGCGGATACGTGGAGGATGAACATGGCGACGATCGAAACCCTCAAGGCACAGCGCGAGGCATCCCTCGCAGCCACAGCCGGCGGCCCACCAGCACGCACCATCAACCAGTTTTTCGGCGTAGGTCCGATCACCGACCTGACCGCTGATGAGGTGGACAGCCGGCGCATGCGCTTTGAGTTTGAAGCCTGGCTGGAGGCCAACTATCGCAAGGTCGATGACAATAACAAACCCATCGGCGCCTTCACCTCCGCAGAGATCGGCCGCAGCATGCATCGCGGCTATCCGGCCGACAAAATCCTGCTCGACATGATGGGTGAGATCCATCGCTATTTCGGCTTCCCTAAGAAGAACAAGATGGCCGTGGGCCTCGGCGGCGGGCACAGTGGCTTCACGGTTTGCATCATGCACATGATGAACGCCAATGATGCCGGCCAACACGTCTTCGTCGACACCCCGCGCCCGGAATCAAAAGCAGCGATGGCGGGCGGATTCTTCCGCCAGTCTTGGGGTGCTCAGATGATCGAAATGCAGCGCTTCTCTGAGAACGGCGATGAGGCAAGGCTGCACTTCAGTGACGAAGAAGGCACGATCCCGACAGCTGATGAACTGAGCGCCATGGGCATCAAGCTGTTTGTCGGTGTTGGTCACGAAACCACGGGCGCCACCACCTATACCGATGGCGATATTGCCAACCTCTTGGAGTGGATCGACCGGGACCCGGCCAACCACCACGCGGTCATTGATGCCACCTCCATGCTGGGCGCCATGCCCTGGCCGGAGGAGATGGTGTCGGCATTCATGTCGAAGTGTTGCATGTTCATGCCGTTCCAGAAGGCCATCGGCGGCATCTCGGGCTACCTTGTGGCATCCTTTACGCCGGAGGCTATGGACCTTATTGAGGCCAACCAGAAGGATCCTGCCTGGGCGATCCCGCGGCAACTGAAGATCGTTGTACCGTCAGACCCCAAGCGTCCGCTCACTGGAGAGAAGTCCACTACGCTGGGCCCCATCTACGACCCCGATGGGCACAAGATGCAAGGCGGTATCATCAACACCTATTCAACGCTGGCGTTCGCCGAAACCACTTTTGGCCTGCAACGCTCTGAGAAAATCGTGGGATCTGTGAGCGCGCTCAATGCCCGCTCGGTGAAGAACCGTCAGACCATCAATGACTGGGTTGCGGCTCATCCCCTGTTCGAACTGGGCGTTCAGAAGGAAGAGCGCCGGGGCGCTGCGGTGACCCTGTTGAAGGTGGTCGATCCGGACATTACCGATACCGATCTCCACAACCGCATTATCGCCCGCTCCAAGCAGATCCTGGCCTACGAAGGCCTGACCCATCCCAATGGGGAGCGCGAGGCGGGCCTGGATGTGGCGCGTTATGTGAACGCCTTCCCGGGTACGCCGGGCGACTACCGCGCCTGGATCGGCGGCATCCGCCCCCATGGGGACATTGAGGCGCTTCTCGACAATTTGGAATATGCCTACCACCGGGCGAAGATCGTTGTGCTGGAAGAGTTGCTTGCGGAGCAGGGCGAGACGTTTGAAGCCTCCTCTGCGCCCGGCGACACTCAGCGTCAGGACGATGCGGACCGGGCCTATAAAGTGCTCGTGGCCGATCTGGTGGGCCTGAAGTTCGACGCCGCCGGCCAACCCGACCACAGTGAGGTGAAGGCCTATGTGGAGGCCAAAGGCGGGGTGTTCCATGAAGGCGGTTTGAACGGCGCTGATTTGGCGGCGGGTAAGATCCACTTCTTCTACCAGCCTGATCTCAGCACTGAGGCGGAGATCCTGCCCCAGACCGATCAGGGGCAGTATGATGCGCTGATCGCTGCAGCGACCTTCATTCCGGCGGGCTCCCAGTTCCCCGAAGGTGGTGTGCGCATTGGGGCCGGCACCGGCAATATGGGTTCGGCCTCCTGGGGCGGCGGCAACGGGGACGGTGGCTCTGCGCCGCTCATGAACACCCCCAGCTTCAACAGCCGTGCAACCGCTCAAATGACCATGAAGGCCTTGCTGAAGCGTGCGCCTGACCTGCCGGTGGACCATATGCATGAGATGGTGGTGGCCGGCGACTTTGACACAGGCAAACAGCTGCGCGACTTCCCCACCGAGAAGCTGGAAGGCAAGCGCATGGCTGTCATCGGCTACGGCAACATTGGCCGCGAGGTGGCCAAGCTTGCCCAGGCGTTCGGCATGAGCGTTTCCATCCATGCCCGCCCCGCCCATAAAGAGTGGATCCAGTCGGAGGGATTTGAGTACGCCGAAACCGCCGAAGATGCCGCTAAGGGCGCGGACTTCATCAGCCCCCATACCGGCCTTGGCCCCGTCTCGTCGGACACAGGCCGGTTTGCGAATGCGGAGTTGCTGAACGAGGCTGTCTTGAACAACCTGAATGACGGCGCCGTGGTGGTGAACTACGACCGCGGCGAAGTGGTCTGCTGTGAGGCGCTGAACAAGGCGCTGGAGAGCGGCAAGGTGCGCTATGCCGGAATTGATGCTGACCTCTTCAAATGCTCTGAAACCGGCGCACTGTCCGGGCCGATGGTGCCTTATCTGGATGTGGAAAAACGCCACAAGGGCAAGCTGGAACTGCTGCCGCACGCGGCAGCGGACACAGAACACCTGTCGCGCGTGGAAGGCGCCAAGCAGGCGGTGGACCAGATCTTCGATGCCATCCAATTCAAGCGTGTGACGAACCTGAAAGGCGACCTGCCCGCCGGCTACACCAGTGGCGGGGCCAAGACAGTCCCGGGCGTGGGCAAGGTGACCGGCCAGGCTCTGGCGGCAGCAGCCGACAGCCCGGAGACCACCGCGGAGCTGCGTCACCTGGCTGAGGACATCGCCGCCGTTTGGGGTTCTATTGACGCCATCGATGAGCCGGCCCGCCGGGCAGAACTGATCGAGCGCTACGGGGCCGATTTGATCCGCAATTCCAACAAATATGCGGTTATGATGGAACGGCTCGGATTGAAAGGTCCTTTCGCGTAAGGCCCAACTGGCCGGGCGCGAGAGGGATGCGCCCATGCTCAACGTGATCTTCGATGTGGACGGCACGCTGGTGGACAGCGACGAGTTGGACGGCAAGCTGTTTCTTCAGGCTGTCAGCGAGGTGCTCGGCAAGGTCGCGTTCCGTAACGACTGGGTGGACTATCCACACGTGTCGGACGCGGGCATTCTGGCTGATATCCTCCAGGACAATGGGTTCACGCCTGGCACCGGTCTGGAGCAGAAGGTGAGGGAGCGCTTCGGCGCTCTTGTCTCAAGCGCATTGAGCGAAAGCCCCTGCCGGGCTTTGCCCGGAGCGACAGAGGTGGCGGCTCAGCTTGCCACGCGGCCAGGAACTGCCCTTGGGGTGGCCACGGGCGGCTGGGGTCACACGGCCCGGGCAAAGCTCGCATCCGCCGGCTTTAACACAGGTGCCTGGACCATCGCTTCGTCCGATGACCACCATGAGCGCACCAGCATTATGCGCTCCTGCCTGACACGCCTGCCTGACCGGGGCGAAAGAACGGTCTATTTCGGCGATGGCATATGGGATCTCAGAGCTTGCGAAGATCTGGGCTGGGCCTTTGTGGGCGTGGGCCCGCGGCTGGACACCATCGCGCATGTTTGGATTGAGGACTTTGCCGGGCGCGATCTTGATGAGATCCTGCAGGCTGCGCTGGACCACGGCCCTTGAATAATCCTGCTGCACGCCCAGCGCCGATCATGTAAACACCGTTTACATGAGTTGGAGCAAACGCAATCGCGGCGGAGAGAAACGCGGCTATCACCATGGGAATCTGCGCGAAACCCTGGTGGAGGCGGCGTTGGACCTGATCTCAAAGAAGGGCGCTGCCGGCTTCACCTTTGCTGAAGCTGCGCGCTGGGCCGGGGTCAGCCCCGGTGCACCCTACCGCCACTTTAAGGACCGCGATGAACTGATTGCCGACGTGGCCTCCCGCGGGTTTGAGGCGTTTGCAGCAAAGCTGGAGGCGGCCTGGAACGGCGGGAAACCGGACCCGTTCACCGCTGTGCAACTCATGGGCCGTGCCTATTTGGAGTTTGCGCGGAAAGAACCAGCTTACTACTCAGCCATGTTCGAGGCGGGTTTGCCGCCCAATTTGAGCTTGGAGTTTGCCCAGTCGGCCGACAAGGCTTTTGATGTGCTTGTGGAAGCCGCTGGCGCTTTGGTGGCGGACTTGGAAGGGCCCGGGAAACCGCCGGCGCGCATGGTTGCCCTTCACATTTGGAGCTTAAGCCACGGAATCGCCTCCCTTTTCGGGCGCGGCGATGAAGCCCGTCGCCCCCTACCCATGCCGCCGGAAGACCTCCTGGAAGCAGGCGTTCTGGTCTACCTGGAGGGCCTCGGTATCAAGCGCCCGGCCTGAGTTTTGCTCAGCAGCGCGAAGAATCTTTCCGTTTCCATTCGTCCTCCCCTTGACAGAGGAGGATCCTGTGGCCAGATATGTAAATGTAAATAACATTTACATGAGGAACAGATGCAACTCGCACAACGCGTGGATGAATATGGGAAGGCCGGGTGGATCACCCTAATGGTTCTCAGCTTCATCATTTTCTGGCCGGCAGGACTGGCCATTTTGGGATACATGATATGGAGTGGACGAATGGGATCTTGGAGCAAATCTGTCAGTAACGGCCCAGGCCGGTGGTACAATTCCAGCGCAAACACCGCGCCGATGAAGTGGTCGTGCTCGCGGAGCAAGCACCGCCGTCACGGGCTGAAGCCCACGGGCAATGCGGCTTTCGATGAGTACCGCGAGCAGACCATGCAGCGCCTGGAAGAAGAGCAGCAGCAGTTCGAAGACTATCTGGAGCGCCTGCGTCAGGCCCGCGACAAGGAAGAGTTCGACAGTTTCATGGCTGAACGCAAGGCCAGGGCTGATGATGCTGACGAGAGCGGGGATGAGGCCCCGAAACCTGCCGCGTAAGTTTTGAGTTCACAGCTTGCGCCCCTGCGAAAGCAGGGGCCCATAGCTTTCCCCTTCCCCTTCGCTCAGAAGATCCTTGCTTTTGCAGGGATGCAGGCATCTTGTCTCCCCGAACATACCCAAACGCCGCCCGCGCCCTTGCGAACGCGCCTTGGTGATTGTATCGCCAAGGTCTCTTCCTCTCCAGTCTTTGAATGTGCCAAGGTTTGGCATACAATCGCCAATGTCTATTCCTCACCCGCCACTGAATGTGCCAATGTCTATTCCTCACCCTTATGTGAACGTGCCAAGTTTTGGCATAC
>JBCDDQ010000317.1:0-5620 GCA_039180225.1 Pseudomonadota bacterium | reverse complement strand
GCTCGAACAACCTGAGAGACAGCTGGAAACAGTGCGCACCACGCAGACGCGTGTGAACGACAAAATGGCAGAGCTGGTCTCAGAACCCACTTCCGAAGATATCCCGCGCCGCACTCAGGCCGTGCAGGCCCTGCGCCGCGTGGACGTGGCCGACGCCGGCTAGACACTCCGCATCCAAGATGCGGACCCAAGCTTTCGCCAATGGCGCAGCCGGGCTCTTCCGGGGCTCGGCTGTTTGCTGCATGCAATGTCTTTGCGCCGCCTTGCTCATGTTGCTAGTCTCGCCCATCCGTGAGACATCAAGCTGCGGAGTTCGCCGCACATGAGGGCACTTGTTTTAGGCGCAGGTCTGGCCGGGATCACCACGGCCTATGAGCTTCTGAAAGACGGCTGGCAGGTTGACGTGGTGGACCGCGAGCAAAAGCCGGCCATGCTGACCTCCTATGCCAATGCCGGCCTGTTTGCGCCCGGCCATGCCTATGCCTGGTCCTCGCCGGCAGCGCCGAAGATCCTTCTGCGCAGTCTGTGGCGCAACGACCAGGCCCTGCGGTTCAAGCCCTCGCTTGATCCGGCCTTGTGGCGCTGGATGATCAAGTTTCTGGGTGAGTGCAACGCTGAACGCGCTGCCATCAACACCTCGCGCAAGGCAAAGATCTGCATCTATGCCCAACAGGTGTTCCACGCCAACAAGGCCGATCAAGATGTGCACTATGACGGCAATACCGGCGGGCTGGTCTATTTCTATAGAACGCCGGCCGCCTTCGAGGCGGCCTGCGCCAAATCAAACCTCCTGACGGATAACGGCGTTGAGATTGAACAGCTGGACGCTGCAGGCGCGGTGGCCAAGGATCCTGCGCTGGAGGGCTTCAAGGACAAGATTGCCGGTGCGCTATACTCAGCCAATGACGAGAGCGGCGATGCCCGCAAGTTCACCCAGGAGTTGGGCAAGGTGCTCGAAGCCCGCGGAGTGACATTCCACTGGGAAACGGACATCACAGGCGTCAAGACCGAAGGCGATGAGGTGAGTGCCATCACCACGTCCAAAGGTGATCTGAGCGCCGACATTTACGTCTTGTGCCTTGGCGTCTACGCCCCGCACCTGGCCCGCCATCTTGGCGTGAAGCTGCCGATCTATCCGGTCAAGGGGTACTCGGTGACGGTGCCCGTGGCCGGGCGCAACAACCCACCCATGCTCGGCGGCGTGGATGAGGAAAACCTGGTGGCGTATTGCCCCATGGGCGAGCGCATGCGGGTCACCGCAACGGCTGAGTTCTCCGGCTATGGACGCGAGCACTCGCCGGCAGATTTCCGCCACATGCTGAATGTGATCCAGGACCTCTTCCCCGACGGGGCGGACTATTCGAAGCCGGATTACTGGGCCGGGCTCAGGCCGATGACACCGGAGGGCAGCCCGATTTTCGGCCGCGCCCGGCACCGCAATTTCTGGTACAATACAGGCCTTGGCCACATGGGCTGGACCATGAGCCACGGCGGCGCGCGGATCACCGCAGATCTTATCGCCGGCAATACGCCGGCCATCGACTTGGATGGAATGTTGCTGAACTAGGCATCAGGAGACGACCATGGCAGACATCGCCCACGCATCAGACCAAATGATCTTGGAAGAACACCTGCCCTTTACCCTGGATGGGGGCGTGGCCGAACGTGCGCGCATCGGCGTCATCGTGCTGGCAACAGACTACACGATGGAGCGCGAATGGATGAGCCTCATGGACATCCCCGGTGTCGCGGTCTACGCAGCACGCATCAAAAACGACCCGCAGATCACCCCGGAGACCTTGCGCGCCATGGAGCCGCGCTTGACCGACACCGCGGATCTGATCCTGCCGGGGGCAGACCTTGATGTCCTGGCCTTCGGCTGCACCTCCGCCTCCATGGCCATTGGCGAGCAGCGGGTGTTTGAGCTGCTGGAAGCCTCCAAGCCAGGCGCCAAATATACAACGCCGATCACAGCCGCCTTCGCCGCGTTCAGGGCGTTCGGTGCGAAGCGCATTGCCGTCCTGACACCCTACCGGGCCGATGTGAACCAGATCGTCGCCGATTACATCACCACTCACGGCGGCGTGGAGGTGCCGGTGTTCGGGTCGTTCAACGAAGAGATGGACGACAAAGTCGCCCGCATCGACCCCGGCTCCATCAAGGAAGGGATCCGGCGCCTGAAAGCCTTAAGCGACGTGGACGCCGTGTTTGTGTCCTGCACATCGGTGCGATTGGCCGATGTGGCCGCTGAGCTGGAAAGCGAGATCGGACTGCCTGTCACCTCGTCCAACCATGCCATGGCCTGGCACACGCTCCGCCTGGGCGGCATCACCGATGAGCGCCCCGAGTTCGGCTCCTTATTCACCAAGCAGCTGGCTTAGGCTCCGCCTAGCTGGCGTGAGGTCCGCGCATCTGGCTGATGGCCTCACGCACCTTGCGCCAGGATTCCGCTTCCTCAGGCTCGCCTCTTTCGTCATGCATCCGGGCTTTCTGGGCGGCTTCATACTCAGCCTTATCGCCATGCGCCTCATAAAGCCGGCGCGCGTGCTCCTGGATGAGTTGAACCTTGTTGTAGAGTGTCGTCATCTGTGAACTCCTTCTAGGTTCCCTCTCCGCCTGACAGTCATTGCGCGTCAAGTATCGCATCCAGGCACCAGTCAGGTTTTGATGTGGGTCAAAGCGCTGAACGTGCCGGCGACCAATATGTGAGGCGCACCATGAATGCACAGAACCAACATATCGGCGCTGAGCCCCTCAAGCGCGCATTGAGCCTTCCCCTGGTGGTGCTCTACGGCATCGGGGTTACGGTCGGCGCCGGCATCTATGTGCTGATCGGGGTCACCGCGGGCAAGGCCGGGGTCTATGCACCCTTCGCCTTCCTGCTCGCCGCCGTGGTCGTTGCACTCAGCGCGGCTTCGTTTGCGGAGATGGCGGGGCGCTTGCCCGTCAGCGCCGGCGAGGCGGCCTACGTCCAGGAAGGGTTCAGATCCAAGGCGCTTTCGCTCGCTGTTGGGCTGCTGGTGATCACATCGGCGGTGGTGTCTTCGGCCGCGATCTCCATTGGTGCGATGGGCTACATATTGGAGTTTATCGGCGCGCCGGAAACCCTCATCGTTGCGGCCGTTATATTGGTGATGGGCGGCGTTGCCGCTTGGGGCATCATGGAGTCCGTCACTTTTGCCAGTCTGTTCACCATCATTGAAGTGGCCGGGCTGTTGGTGATTGTCGCCGCAGGTGTGATCACAGACCCAGGATTGATGCTTCGGCTCGGCGAGATCGTACCGCCCGCCGGCGAGTTGGCACCCTGGCTGGCCATCTACGGGTCCGGTTTGCTTGCCTTCTTCGCCTTCGTTGGTTTTGAGGACATCGTCAACCTGGCCGAAGAAACCCGAGAACCGCGCAAGACCCTGCCCTGGGCCATATTTCTCACCCTCATCTTGTCCACACTCATCTATGTTCTGGTGGTGACGGTTGCCGTTCTGTCCGTTCCCATCGACCAGTTGGCCGCATCCCGGGCGCCCTTGGGGTTTGTGTTCAACCAGATCACCGGCATGCCCTCCATCGCCATCAGCGCCATCGCCATTGTCGCCACATTGAACGGTGTTATTGTCCAAATCATCATGGCCTCCAGGGTTCTCTACGGTCTTGCCCGGCAGGAAAGTGTGCCGGCTATTTTCGGACGGGTGAACCCGGTCACCCACACACCTCTAGTGGCCACCGGCACCGTGGTCTGCCTGATCCTCATATTGGCGCTGTTCTTTCCCCTCCAGCATTTGGCGGAGATGACGTCCAGAGTTGTGCTCACCGTCTTTGCTCTGGTGAACGTCTCGCTGATGTTGGTGAAGCGTCGCGGCACGCCGGCGCCTGAGGGCGCGTTCACCGTGCACCTCTGGGTGCCGGTGCTGGGCTTTGCAAGCTGTGCGTTTGTGCTGGCGGGCGGCTTCTTGGGCCTCTAACGCGAGAGCGAATCCATAAAGCTCAATAGGTTTTGAATATCATTCGGCGCAAACACGAACTCGGGCATGGCCGGATGGCCGACAACGATGCCTTCGGCGAACGCCTCTTCCAAGCTTTCTAGAGGCCATTTCTGGCCAAACGTGCGAAACGGCGGAGCCTCGGCAAAGGGGCTTTCGCCATCCCGCGTGATCGAATGGCACCTTGCACATAGTTTAGCGGCGATCTCTTCGCCCTTCTGGCTTGGCGAGGTTTCTTCGGCGAAAGCGCTGCCACAAAGCCCCACCAGCATAAGGGCGGCAAACCCCGCCTGGCCCAAGCTTTTCAAGATTGTTGTTCGCATCCGATCATCTCTGCTCTTGAAGATTGCTCCATGGGTTTTGGACACATGAAGCATCGGATGTTTGCAGGTCAGCCACATTGATCGAGGTCAAGCGACCGCCGGCAAAATTGCCTAAACTGAATCTCAAGCCGCAGACGCCATGTGACAGGTATGCAAACAGACACCAGCAGGCAGCAAGAAGAGGTCATCGCCTTTCTGGAGGACCCCGGGTCCTACGCGCCGCGCCCATCTTCCGTGGAGGTGATCGAGACCCATGGGGCATTGGTCTTCCTGGCCGGCGATGAGGTCTTCAAAATCAAGCGGGCGGTCGCGTTCGACTATATGGACTTCTCCTCGCTGGAAAAGCGCCAGGCAGTGTGCGAGCGCGAGCTGGTGCTCAATCAGCCGGCCGCTCCGGATCTTTATCTGGGCATGGTCCCGATCACCCGCGACGCGTCAGGCAGTCTGGCCATTGCGGGCAGCGGGACGCCGGTGGAGTGGGCGGTCCACATGCGCCGCTTTAACCAGGACGATCTTTATTGCGCACTGGCCCGGCGGCACAAGATTGATCAGGAGATGATCAAAGACCTGGCTGCAACCATCGCCTCCTACCACAGGCGTTTGGACCGGCAGGCAAGAGCGGATGGCACAGGCCCGGTCGCTGACATCATTAAAGAGCTGCGCGATGCGTTTTCGGAACTGACACAGTTCATCCCTCCCGACACGGCCGATGCGTATTTAACCGCTGCCGGCAAGCGATTGGCCGAGGTCTCGTCCGTGCTGGACGCGCGGGCAGCAAACGGATTGATCCGGCGCTGTCATGGCGATCTGCATCTGGGCAACATCGTGCAGTGGGACGGCAAGCCCGTTCTGTTTGATGCGTTGGAATTTGACGAAGCCCTCGACACCACGGATCTTCTTTACGAGATGGCCTTTCTGGTGATGGATCTTTGGCATGAAGGTTTGCGCGCTGAAGCCAATCTCTTGCTCAACCGCTATCTCTTCGAAACGGCCAACCTGGAGCAGCTTGACGGGCTCTTAGCTTTTGGGCTGTTCATGGCGATCCGCGCGGGCATCCGCGCCATGGTCACCGCCCAGCGCGCCGCATTGGTGGCGGGCGATGAGCTTGAAGGCTCCACGAGCCCGGTGACCTATCTGCATGATGGAATGGGTTTCTTAACACCGCACCAGCCGCGGCTGGTGGCGGTCGGCGGTCTGTCAGGGACCGGAAAGTCCACCCTCGCCGCAGAACTTGCCGTCCACGTGGGGGCCATACCAGGCGCCATCCATATCCGCAGCGATCTGGAGCGCAAGCTCCTGCTTGGCGTGGGCGAGACGGAACGG
>JBCDDQ010000316.1:0-5627 GCA_039180225.1 Pseudomonadota bacterium | reverse complement strand
GCGATCATTCTCTACACTTCCGGCACCACGGGCACGCCAAAGGGCGTAGTGCTCACCATGCGCAGCGTGGTTTGGGCCGCCAAGGTGGCCAACGGCTTTGACAAGCTGGACTCAAACGAGAGCGTCATTGCCTATCTGCCCATGGCCTGGGTGGGCGATCATATCTTTTCCTATGCCCAATCATATGAGTGCGGCTACTGCGTGAACTGTCCGGAAAGCCCGGAAACCGTGGTGGAAGACCGCCGCGAAATCGGCACCACTTACGCATTTGCCCCGCCACGGGTGTATGAGAACCTCATCACGCTCACCATGGTGCAGATGGAAGACGCCGGTGAGCTGAAAAAGAAGATGTTCCACTACTTCTTGGACGTGGCGCGCAGGGTGGGCGAGAAGATTTTGGATGGAGGCGATGTCTCGTTCGGTGACCGGATGCTCTATGCGTTGGGTGATTTCATCGTCTACGCGCCCCTGAAGAACCGCTTTGGCCTCTCCAAGGTGCGTGTGGCCTATACGGCCGGTGAGGCCATTGGTCCGGAGATCTTCCGCTTCTACCGTTCGCTCGGCATCAATCTTAAGCAGCTCTACGGTCAGACCGAGGCTGCCGTATACATCACCAATCAGCCGGATGGAGAGATCTATCCCGACACCGTTGGCAAGACGCTTGAAAGTATCGAGATCAAGGTGGATGACAACGGCGAAGTGCTCTACCGCTCGCCGGGCGTCTTCAAGGAATACTACAAGAATCCCAAAGCCACCAAGGAAACCAAAACCAAGGATGGCTGGGTGCATTCAGGCGATGCCGGGTTCATCGACGAACGCGGCCATTTGAAGATCATCGACCGGGCCAAGGACGTGGGCAAGCTGAAGGACGGCACGCTCTTCCCGCCTAAGTACATTGAGAACAAGCTGAAGTTCTTCCCCAACATACGCGAGGTTGTGGCCTTCGGGCATGGCCGTGATTATGTCTCCGCCTTCATCAATATCGATCTGACGGCGGTGGGCAGTTGGGCGGAGCGCAACAACGTGTCCTATGCGAGCTATCAGGAGCTGGCTGGCCATCCGGACGTCTACAACATGATCGAAAAGCATGTGGACGAAGTGAACCAGGAACTGTCCCGCGAAGAGCGGGTGGCCGGGGCGCAGATCCAACGCTTCTTGATCCTGCATAAAGAGCTTGATGCCGATGACGGCGAGATCACCCGCACCGCGAAGGTCCGCCGCTCGTTCGTCGCAGACCGCTATGCCCCGCTGGTAAAAGCGCTCTATGACCGCAAGAAGACCAGTCAGTACATCAAGACCGAAATGACCTTCGAGGACGGGCGCAAGGGCGCTGTGGAGGGCGATGTACAGATTCGCGACATGCAGCCCCATGCGCCGCAAACCATGAAGGAGGCGGCCGAATGAGCGCTGCAGAGAGCGTGGACACCAACCCTGAAGTGTTGCTCGACATATCCAATGTGAGCCTGTCGTTCGGCGGGGTGAAAGCCATTCGCGATGTGAGCTTTGACATCTACAAAGGCGAGATCCGGGCCATCATCGGGCCGAACGGGGCCGGCAAGACGTCGATGCTGAACGTGATCAATGGCTTTTATCATCCTCAGGAAGGCACGATCACCTACAAAGGCAACGCGCGTCATGACATGCGCCCCCATGTGGCGGCCACCCAAGGCATCTCGCGCACCTTCCAGAACGTCGCCCTGTTCCGGGGCATGTCGACGCTGGACAACATCATGACCGGCCGCACTTTGAAAATGAACAAGGGGCTGTTCTGGCACCTCTTCCGCTTTGGCCCGGCCGAGCAGGAAGAGCTGGAACACCGCGAGTTCGTGGAGCACATCATCGATTTTCTGGAAATCCAACACATCCGCCGCACGCCCGTGGGTCGCTTGCCATATGGGCTACAAAAGCGGGTTGAGCTCGGACGCGCTTTGGCGGCGGAACCGGAGCTGCTGTTGTTGGACGAGCCGATGGCCGGCATGAACCTGGAAGAAAAAGAGGACATGTCACGCTTCGTTCTGGAGGTGAACGACCAGTTCGGCACCACCATCGCGCTCATCGAACATGATATGGGTGTGGTCATGGACCTGTCGGACCGGGTGGTCGTGCTGGACCACGGCGAGAAGATCGCCGACGGCACGCCCGATGAGGTGAAGTCCAATCAGGACGTGATTGATGCCTATCTCGGCGTCGCGCATTAGGGAGGACCGCCGGGATGGGTGATATTTTCTATAAGGTGTTCATCAATCCATTCGTGGAGATGGCCCAACTACCCGACCTGCTGATCCAGGTGCTGTGGGAAGGTTTCGTGTCCGGAACCCTTTATGCGCTGATCGCGTTGGGCTTCGTTTTGATTTTCAAGGCCTCTGGGGTTTTCAACTTTGCCCAAGGCATCATGGTGGTGTTCAGCGCGCTCACGCTTGTCGGCCTGTTTGCCCTTGGCGTGCCGGCGTGGCTCGCGGTGATCGCCTGTATCGGCATCATGTTTGTCCTTGCGCTCAGCGTTGAGCGAATTGTGCTCAGGCCGCTTGTGAACCAGCCGGATATCATATTGTTCATGGCGACCATCGGGCTCACGCAGTTCCTGATCGGGTTCGGCGAATTCGTCTTTGGCGGCGAGCCCAAGCTGATGCCGGCTGAAGATCTGGGCCTGCCCACCGGGTCCATCGACTTTGAGGTCTTCGGCGGCACCGTGATCCTGCAACGCCTTGATATCGCAGCTGCAGTGATTGCCGCGGTGATGGTGGCGATGCTGGCCATCTTTTTCAACAAAACCCGGATCGGCCGCGCCCTGCGCGCAGTGGCCGATGACCACCAGGCGGCCATGTCCGTGGGCATCACCCTGCAGCAGATCTGGGTGATTGTCTGGTTTGCGGCGGGGATCGTGGCGCTGACCACCGGCATCATGTGGGGCGCGCGGTCGGATGTGTCCTTCGCGCTCCAGATCGTGGCGCTGAAAGCCTTGCCGGTGCTGATCCTCGGCGGCTTCACCTCCATCCCCGGCGCCATTGTGGGCGGTCTCATCATCGGCATCTCCGAAAAGCTTGCCGAGTTCTATTGGGGCCCGCTGTTGGGCGGCTCGATCGAGAGCTGGGTGCCCTATTTCATCGCGCTGATCTTCTTGTGGTTCCGGCCGCAAGGGCTGTTCGGCGAAAAGATCATCGAGCGCGTGTAGGAGGACGAGACCCATGCTTTACCGCGAAACAGGTCAGTTCAAGACCACCTACAGCGCCGACCAGGCCGTCTTCCCGATCTTGCAGGATAAGATCGGCATCATCATCATGCTGGCGTTTCTCTTCATTGTGGTGCCGCTGACGTTCAATGATTTCTGGCTCGGCGGGATCATGATCCCCACGTTGGTGTTTGCGCTTGCGGCCGTGGGGCTCAACCTGTTGACGGGCTATGCAGGCCAGCTGTCGCTGGGAACCGGCGGGTTCATGGGAGTAGGGGCCTATGCCTGCTACAAGCTGGTGACCATCTTCCCGGAAGTGAACGTCCTCATCCACATTATGCTGAGCGGCCTGTTTGCGGCCGGTGTGGGCTTCATCTTCGGTTTGCCGTCGCTGCGCATTAAGGGCTTCTATCTGGCCGTGGCGACGCTGGCCTCTCAGTTCTTCCTGGAGTGGGCCTTTGGCCGTGTGCCGTGGCTTTACAACTACAATGATTCAGGCGCCATCGAAGTGCCCACCCGCGAGGCTTTCGGCATTCCGGTCACCGGTCCCACCGCCAGCGCGGAAACGCGCTATCTGGTGGTGTTGACGATTGTGGTGGTTCTCACCTGGGTCGCGTCAAATCTGGTGCGTGGCCGGTTTGGCCGCTCGTGGATGGCGATCCGCGATATGGACATCGCTGCCGAGCTGATCGGCATCCGACTTTTGCCGACAAAGCTCACCGCCTTTGCCATCTCGTCCTACTATTGCGGCGTGGCCGGGGCCTGCATGGTGTTCCTGTGGCTGGGCGCTGCTGAGGTTGAGAGCTTCGATATCAACCACTCATTCCTTATTCTCTTCATGGTGATCATTGGCGGCCTGGGCAGCCTGATCGGCTGTTTCCTCGGCGCGGCCTTCCTGTGGAACCTGCCCATCCTGCTGCGCAGCGTCTTTGGTGAAGCCATGGATGCGGCGACCGTGGAGCATGTGGCGTTCATGGTGGTGGGCTCGATGATCATCTTCTTCCTGATCGTAGAGCCGCACGGGCTTGCCCGATTATGGCAGATCACCAAACAGAAACTGCGCGTCTGGCCATTCCCCTATTAGGGGAGCGCGTATTAGTCTTATGTAAAACAGGAGTTTCGCTATTTCGTTAGGGAGTGTTAGGTTTAGCCAAGATCCCCCGCTGAGGGGTTCGAGAACCAAGAATGAAATGGCGTTAGATCGTCTTGCCGCACCGGCGAGGCACCGACACAGAGTGGAGGAGACAACCGCATGAACTTGAAGAAACTTGTATTGGGCGCAGGTGCTGCCGCCATGCTGGCCACAGGTATTGCCGCCAGCTCAACGGCGATGGCCGCTGGCCATGAGAAAGGAATCTATGTTCCGCTTCTCACCTACCGCACCGGCCCCTTTGCCGGTTCAGGCACGCCCACCGCGAACGGCTTGCACGACTATCTCACAATGCTCAACGAGCGCGACGGTGGGATCGGCGGTGTGAAGCTGATCGTTGAAGAGTGCGAAACCGGCTACAACGCCCAGAAGGGCGTCGAGTGCTACGAAGGCACCAAAGGCAAGGGCGCCGTGGTTTACAACCCTTACTCCACGGGCATCACCCTTCAGCTGATCCCGAAAGCCCCGGTTGACAAGATTCCGATCCTGTCCATGGGCTATGGCCTTTCCGCTACGGCCGTGGGCGAGAAGTTCCCCTGGACCTTCAATGCGCCGTCCACCTACTGGAGCCAGATGTCTGCCATCATCAAATATATTGATGCCAATGGCGGCGTTAAGGGCAAGAAGATCGGCTTCATCTATCTGGACGTCGGTTATGGCCGCGAGCCGATCCCGCTTCTGGATGAGCTCTCCAAAGAGATGGGCTTTGACGTGGTCAAGATCCCGGTGGGCGTGAAGGAAATGCAGAACCAGTCTTCACACTGGCTGCAGGTTCGCAAAGAGCGTCCCGACTGGATGATCATGTGGGGTTGGGGCGCAATGAACCCGACCGCCATTAAGGAAGCTGCCAAGATCCGCTACTCCATGGACAAGTTCATCGGCGTGTGGTGGTCCGGCGGTAACGTGGACGTAATTCCGGCCGGCTCCGGTGCCAAGGGCTACAAATCTGCCAACTTCCATGGCACGGGCACCGAGTTCGGCGCCATTCAGGACATCCTGAAACACGTGGTGAAAGCCGGCAAGAGCCAGGCCAAGGAAGAAGATGTTGGCGCCAACTTCTACAACCGAGGCGTAATGAACGCGGTGCTGATCGCTGAAGCCATCCGGACCGCTCAGGAAGTGACCGGCAAGAAGCAGATCAACGGCGAAGATATGCGCAAGGGGCTTGAAAACCTCAATATCACGGCGGAACGCCTGAAGGAAATCGGTCTGGAAGGGTTCACCAACCCGATCACCGTGACCTGTAAGGACCATGCCGGCGCACACCCGATCTACATCCAACAGTGGGACGGCAAGGCCTGGAGCAAG
>JBCDDQ010000315.1:0-5645 GCA_039180225.1 Pseudomonadota bacterium | reverse complement strand
TCTCCCGCAGGTTCTCCTCGTCATGGTCACGGAACTTCAGCGCCAGCCGGTGGGCCTTGTAGGCCCTGAAGCCCAGAGCGCTGAGCGCGTCCTTGCCCATATCCAGCGATGAGCCGAACATCTCGCGGTAGACGTTATCGATGCCCGCGTTCATCAACTCATAGGCGTGGCGCCGGTCATAGGCCCGGGTGAAAATCTTCAAATGGGGATAGTGCTTCTGGGCCGCCTCGGCCACGGCAAGGATCTGATCCCGGTCATCGAGCGCAATCACCAACAGCTTGGCATCTTCCGCCCCGGCGGCATGCAGCAGATCAGGGCGCGAGGCATCTCCGTAATAGACCTGCCAGCCGAACTTGCGCAAAAGCTCGATTTGCGAAGGGTCGTTCTCCAGCACCGTGAAGCCGATGCCGTTGGCCGACAAAAGGCGGCCCACGGTCATGCCGAAGCGGCCGTAACCCACGATGATGGCCGGGGTGTCTCCGATTTCAATCTCGTCATACTCCGGCTCTTCCTGCTCGGCCTGCAGCTTGCGCGCCATCACCTTGTCATAGGCAATCAGCACCAGCGGCGTCAGCGCCATGGTCACCGCCACCACGGCAATGAGCTGGTTGGCCAGCTCTTGGCTGATCACCACGTTCTGGGTGGCAAAGGAGAAGAGCACAAAGGCAAACTCGCTGCCTTGGGCCAGGAAACAGGCAAACAGAAGGGCGCTGTTCACCTGCATGCGGAAAATCCGCCCCAGCAGGTAGAGCACGAACAGCTTGATCAGCATCAGCCCCACCACCAACCCGGCGATCAGCATCGGATCTGAGGCGATCAGCGCGAAGTTGACACTGGCGCCCACGGACATGAAGAACAGGCCAAGCAGCAAGCCCTTGAACGGCTCAATATCCATCTCCAGCTCGTGCCGGTACTCACTGTCGGCGAGCATCACGCCGGCCACGAAGGTGCCCAGCGCCGGCGACAGTCCCACCGTCTCCATCAACAGAGCAATGGCCACCACGATCAGCAAGGCCGCCGCCGTGAAGGCTTCCCGGATGCGGCTTTCGGCAATGTAGCGGAAGGCGGGCCTCAGCACGTAGCGCCCCGCCACGATGATGGCCACCAGCGCACCTAAAACCAGAGGCGCACGCTGCCAAGCCGGCAGATTGCTGATCAGGGAATGGTCTGCCTCAGCTTCGTTGATGTTGATGCCCATCCAGAAATCGGGAACCGTCAGGAGCGGCATCAGCGCCAGCATGGGGATAACGGAGATATCCTGGAACAAGAGCACCGAGAAGGCGTTCTGTCCGGGCTCTGAGCGCATCACCCTGCGCTCGTTCAAGGTTTGCAACACAATGGCGGTGGACGAGAGGGACAAGATCAGACCGATCGCCAAGGCCTCGCGCCAGTTGAGCGAGAAGCTCAACGCCGCTGAAAAGATGAAGAACGCCGTGAGCAGCACCTGCAAGCCGCCAAGCCCCAGGATCGATTGGCGCATGGACCACAAGAGCTTGGGCCTCAGCTCAAGGCCGATGATGAACAGCATCATCACCACGCCGAACTCGGCAAAGTGCAGAACGTCCTCGCCGCCGGTGAGCCCGAGCACGTAGGGCCCGATCAGGATACCTGCGATCAGATAACCCAGCACCGAGCCCAGGCCGAGACGTTTGGCCACCGGCACCGCGATCACCGCGGCGGTGAGATAGATGAACGCGCCGAAGAGGAAATCGTGCAAGCTCATGCGCCGCCCCCTTCCGCGCCTGGCCCATAGAGCTTACCGGCTGCGTTGTTGGCCAGCCGATAGCGGGCCAATGCTTTCGGATCGACACGATCGTCACGCAATCCGCATAGCAGGTCTTTAAAGAGACCGGCGGTTTCCGCCAACGCTTGGCGCTCCAGCCGGCGTCCTTCAAACACCACATAAGGGGGCAGATAAGTCATGCGGCACAACGCGGCCGTTTGAGCTATGGGCACCAGAAACTCCGGAATGGTGTACCGGTTGGTCCCGCTTTCGCCATAGGCCTCGGCGCTGCCGCCGGTGCTGAGGGCCGTCATCAGATACTTGCCCTCCAGCGCCGTGCCGTCGCGCCCATAGGCCCAGCCATGTTCCAGAACCAGATCGGTCCACTCTTTCAAGATGGCCGGTGTGGAGTACCAGTAGAACGGGTGCTGGAAGATGATGACGTCGGCAGCCTCCAGACGCTTCTGTTCTGCCGGCACGTCTATGTTGAAATCAGGATAGCGTTCATAGAGATCCAGCACGGAAATACCGGCTTCGCGGCGGATCCCGGCCAGCAGCTTGCGGCAGACCACCGAAGCTTCCAGAATAGGATGAGCGGCAAGCACCAGTACTTTCATGAGGCTCCAGGCATTAGCGTTCTCAGCGCGAACAGTTTACCTGCTCGGTGATTCGCCGCCCAGACATTGGAAACGCACGCAAAACAAAAAACCGGCCGGCCAGGGAATATGACCTGGCCGGCCGGTCCGCTTAGTGGTTGAGCCCCAGGGCTTAGCCTGGCCGGTATTGCTGTACCCGCGTTGCGCGCAAACCCGGCAAGCCGTGACGGTCGATCGACCGCTGCCAGCTCAAATACTCTTCGGTGGTCAACTTATATCGCCCGCAAGCCTCCTCTAGGCTCAAAAGACCCCCGCGGACAGCGGCGACGACCTCCGCCTTGCGCCGGATAACCCAGCGTCTGGTGCTCGTCGGCGGCAAATCTGCAACTGTCAGAGGCGTGCCATCGGGACCGATGACATAGTTGACCCGTGTACGAACGTGACTCATGATATACTCAAAACCCAATACGCATACAAACTGACTAACCCCCTCAAATTAGGCCCGCGCGCTTAAGAAAGGTCTAAGGAGAAGCGAATAATTCGCAAACATTGGGGGGCTTTGTGTTTCATATCTGCACAAACCGGCGAATTTGGTCTCAATTCGCGGGCAGAGTCGTAACGATTGCGCCGGCGGCGGAAGGCGCCTATATGAGCGCGATCCTTATTGCTTTATTCAAGATCCCACGGTGAAAGAGCCATGGCCGCCACGTTGAACAGTTTGGGTTTTGCCAAAGCCCCCGCCCAAACCCGGGTGGTGGTGGCCATGTCGGGCGGCGTGGATTCCTCCGTCGTGGCCGCCCTGCTGCATGAACAGGGCTATGAGGTGATTGGCGTCACTCTGCAGCTCTACGACCACGGCGCCGCCGTGGCCAAAGCGCGCTCCTGCTGCGCAGGCCAGGATATTCATGATGCACGCCGCGTGGCCGGCGATCTGGGCATTCACCACTACGTGCTTGATTATGAAAATCGTTTTCGCCAATCGGTGATTGACGATTTCGCCGACAGCTATTTGCGCGGCGAGACGCCGATCCCGTGCGTGCGCTGCAACCAGGGCGTCAAGTTCCACGATCTCCTATCCACGGCCCGCGAGTTGGGCGCCGATTGCCTGGCCACCGGGCACTATGTGGAAAGCCGCTCGCCCCAGGATGGCAGCGCCCATCGCTCCATGCATGTGCCGGCCGACATGGCGCGCGATCAAAGCTATTTCCTCTTTGCCACCACACAGGATCAGTTGGATTACCTGCGCTTTCCGCTGGGGCACATGAAGAAAGCCGACGTGCGCGCCCTGGCGGAGAAATATGGCCTCAGCGTTGCCGCCAAGCCCGACAGCCAGGACATCTGCTTTGTGCCCAACGGGGACTATGCTCAAGTGATCGCCAAGCTCAGGCCCGAGGCTCATGATCCCGGCGAAATCGTGCACCTGGACGGCCGCGTGCTCGGTCAGCATGACGGCATCATCAACTTCACCATCGGCCAGCGCCGGGGTTTGGGCGTGACTGTGGGCGAGCCGATCTATGTGATCAAAATCGATGCCGCGCATAAGCGCGTTGTTGTGGGCCCCAAAGAGGCGCTGTTCACCCGCGAGCTCACCT
The DNA here is from genome assembly GCA_039180225.1 of Pseudomonadota bacterium. Classification (GTDB taxonomy): domain Bacteria; phylum Pseudomonadota; class Alphaproteobacteria; order Rhizobiales; family CAJQND01; genus JAAEUE01. The sequence continues at coordinate 1,734 of JBCDDQ010000315.1, read as the reverse complement.
TGCGCGAGCTCAACTGGCTGGGCGGTGCAGCCCCGGAGGCTGGCACGGAGGTTTATGCCAAAGTACGCTCAACCCGCCCAGCAGCGCCTGCTCGGCTCATCAGTGGCGCGGAGACGCCAAAAATCATCCTGAATGATGGCGACCACGGGGTTTCCCCGGGACAGGCGTGCGTGCTTTATGAAGGCGAGGGCCCAGGCGCACGGGTGCTGGGCGGCGGCTGGATTGCCAGCGCGGAGAGTGTCATGCCGGCGAGCCGCTCAGAAGAGGGTAAAATACAGCCTTCATTTGCTTGACTTTTGGTCACGGCAAACCCTATATGCGCCCCGCGCGGCGCAAAGTTTTGCGCGCCGGCATCTCATTGGGCGGCGGAGTAGCTCAGCTGGTTAGAGCAGCGGAATCATAATCCGCGTGTCGGGGGTTCAAGTCCCTCCTCCGCTACCAATTCACCCCAAAGGCTCAGAGGTGGAGATCATCCAGCGGATCCCGAACCTGTCCACCAGGACGCCAAACCCGGGCGTCCAGAACGTCTTCTGGTAGGGCATGCCAACCTCGCCGCCCTCCGCCAGCGCATCGAACGCGGCCTTCCCTGCCGCAACCGTCGGCAAATCCATATGCACCGAAGAGCCCTTCATGGGCTGGAACTCATCTGAGGGATCATCCGACGCCATCAACAAGCCGCCGTCGAACTCCACGGCGCCATGCGCGATCCAATCCTTGCGCTCTTCCGGAATGTCCATCTCACCCGGCGGCATGTCGCCATACGTCATCATCATCTCAATCTTCCCGCCAAACACCTCCGCATAAGCGGTCAGCGCCTCGCGGCAGTTGCCGTCGAAAAAGAGATAAGGGGTGGGGGTCATAGAGAACGGGTCCTTTCCTCAAACTTAAAACTCAACATCCTTCACAGACTGCATCGCCACATGGGTCGACGTGTTCGCAACGAACGGAAGGGCCGAGATGGTTTCGCCCAAAATCCGCCGGTACGTCCGGATGTCCGCTGTGCGAACCTTCAAGAGGTAATCGAACGATCCGGCAATCATGTGACATTGCTCCACCTCCGGTATGGCCGCAACCGCATCGTTGAACGCCCCCAGTGCGCTCTCGCGCGTGTCTGAGAGCTTCACCTCCGTAAACGCCACATGCTCCCGGTTCAAAAGCTGAGGGTCCAACACGGCGCGAAAGCCCTTGATGTAGCCCAGATCGCAGAGCCGTTTAAACCGCACCGCACAAGGGGTTTTGGACAAGCCAACGCGCGCCGCCAACTCCGTGATCGGCAACCGGCCATCGGTGGACAGGATATCAAGAATGGCCAGTTCGTATCGGTCAAGTTGACTTGATGTGGAAGCTTCAAAGTCCATATCAACGTAAATCCATCAGTTTTTCGGAACATAATGACATGAGATCCACGTTGATAAGTCAGAATGACCCCGCAAACAATGGTAGACTGATCGTCAGCAACCTTGCGGAGGATTTCGGCACATGAGCGCCCTCGCTACGATCAGACGGGACATTCGGTCCGCTTGCCTCATGGACGAGGCCCAGGCGTTACGCAATCTCCAGGCCGCCTCTCCCCTCACAGCGCATCAGCGCCAGCGCATCTCCGAACGGGCCACATCCTTGGTGCTGGGCATCCGGGAGAATGACGAGCCCGGCATGATGGAGAGCTTTTTGGCCGAATATGGCCTCTCCACCAAAGAGGGCATCGCGCTCATGTGCCTGGCCGAAGCCCTGCTG
>JBCDDQ010000314.1:0-5678 GCA_039180225.1 Pseudomonadota bacterium | reverse complement strand
TATGTGATCGTTTGTCCCTGCGGATGAGCCATCCGTCACCCCGGAATTTGCGCCAGCAAATATCCGGGGCCTAGAGCGCGGGGATGACGGTGTCTGAGTGCAGCAGCTACTCTGCCGCCTCACTCTTCAACGTGATCGAAAACTGTGCGCTGCCGTTGATGTAGAGGCTGTTCGGCCGGTTGTGCTGGTGGCGCAGTTGGCTGGTGACATTGAGGTTTGTCAGCTGGCAACTCTGCGCAATCGTGTTGCGCAAGGTCTCGCATTCCTCCCGGGCCATCTTATAGATCAACTTGCGCCCCATCTTCTGGATCGCAGCGACCGCCCTGTCGTTGGTTTCAGTCATAGGGGTCTGCGAGTTAAAGCTGACGCTCACATTCACCGTGTTGGTGTGATAAGGCGAAACCAGGCGGGCAGTGGCCGAACCGGCGCCGGCTGAGGTTGCCAGCACCGCAGCAACAGCTGCTGTGATCAGGGTGGATTTGGCAAGACGGGTGATACACATGACACGCTCCATTAAAGGTTCAGATGTTGAACCTATGACGCGCGCCGCGCCAAATTCCTTGGAGAGCGTGTGGTGATTTATGCAGACTTTCCGGAAAGTCCGTGCACTAGGCCTTGGCCGCCGTGACCTCAATTTCCACCACCAGACCCGGCTTCGCCAGAGCCGCGACAACCAGCGTGGTGACGGCAGGCGGCTCGTCCGAACCCCAACGCGCTGTTCGGATCGCGGAGAGTGCCGGCAGGTCAGCGCTGTCGGTCAGGAAGTAGGTTACCCGCATAATGTCCGCCACGCTCATGCGCGAGGCCTCTAGCAAGGCCTCCACATTGTCCATGGCCTGGTGGCACTGCTTCTCAAATCCTTCAAGCGTCTGGCCATCCGGCGCAACGCCAATCTGGCCGGACATCAGAACGAGCCGTTCGGGCGAGGCGATCTCCACGGCGTGTGTGTAGATTTTCTGAAAGGCCTCCGGTACCTGGCGGAGTGAGGATGGGGTGTGGCGTGTCAGCATAGTTTCCAATTCGATATGTGAGTTATTGTAAAATCATGTTCAGAGATATGGCGTTGCGTTGGCCGCTTCAAACGATTTAAAATCTCAAGACTGTGAGTTTAAGTAACAGAGCTGATCACCATGCGCCTGCCATCTCTTAACGCCGTCCGCGCCTTCGAAGCGGTGGCCCGCCATGGCAGTTTCAGCAGGGCTGCCGATGAACTTGCCGTCACCCATGGCGCGGTCAGCCGCCAAGTGCGCAGCTTGGAGCAGCAGCTCGGTGTCACGCTTCTTCGCCGCACGGTGAAAGGGGCTGAGGCAACCGTGCCCGGCGAAACGCTTGCCCGCGCGGCCGGCCAAGCGTTTGCCACCTTGCGTGCCGGGGTGGTTGCCGTGTCAGAACGGGAGGACGCCAAAACCCTCTCTGTGTCGCTTGCCACATCACTTGCGTTGAAATGGCTTGTGCCCAGGCTGCCGGATTTCAGGGCCAGGCATCCGGAAGTCTCCATCCTGCTCGACACAAACGATGGCGTCGTCGATCTTCGGGGCAGCATGATCGACGTGGCTTTGAGGCTGGGTGAGGGAACGTGGAGCGGCGTGCACTCAGAAAGGCTCACCAATGATGAACTGGTGGCCGTTGCCTCTCCGAACCTGATCGGGGCACAGCCGCTGCCTCTGCCTGATGAAGCTCTCTTGGAGCTGCCCCTGATGCACGACGATTACAATCCCGGCTGGGAGCGCTGGTTCCAGGTGGCTGGTCTGGTTGCGGAGGGAGCCACTTTGCCCGGAGACCGCTACCGGGACACAGGCGTTTTGATCGCTGCGGCTCTGGACGGCCAAGCAGCCATCCTGGTGCGCCGGCTTCTGGCGCTCGACGATCTCAAGGCTGGCCGTCTGGTGCAACTCAGCGCGCGCACGTTGCGTCTGGATCCTGAGCTCTATTTCGTGTGCCGCAGGGGCGAACAGAATCGGCATTCGGTGCGCATCTTTCATGAGTGGCTGCGCGCGCAAATGTCCGCTGCGCTGCGGCCGGACTAAGCGGCCCGCTCGTCGGTCCGCTTGTCCACAAGCGCGACCACATCGCCAATGATGCCGGTCAGCTCATAGTCCTTCGGCCGGTAGATGGCCGCAACGCCCAGCTGCTTGAGGATGGCTTCGTCCTCGGTGGGGATGATGCCGCCCACCACCACGGGCACATGGTCGTGACCGTTTTCGCGAAGACCGTTCATCACATCGCGCACCAGGGGCACATGGCTGCCGGAGAGGATGGAGAGGCCGATAACGTGCACGCCCTCGCTGATCGCGGCATCAATAATCTCTGCCGGGGTGGAGCGAATGCCGTCGTAGACCACTTCCATGTCGCAGTCTCCCGCCCGCACGGCAATCTGCTCTGCGCCATTGGAATGACCGTCGAGGCCAGGTTTGCCCACCAGGAAGCGGGGCGTTGCGCCAAGCTTCTTGGCCAGCCGTGCCACCGCCAGTCGAACCTGCTCGATGTCTTCGCCCTCAGTGGAAATCTCGATGGTGTTGACGCCGGTGGGCGCGCGGTATTCGCCGAAAACGCCGCGCAAAGTCTCGCCCCACTCGCCGGTGGTGACCCCGGCCTTGGCCGCGGCAATAGAGGGCTCCATGATGTTGGTCCCCTGTTCGGCAGCCTGCTTTAACGCTGCGAGCGCCGCTTGGACCTCAGCCTTGTCGCGCTTCTTGCGCCAGGTCTTGAGGGTCTCGATTTGCTCAAACTCAACAGTGTCGGAGACCGTGACAATGTTCTCTTCGCCCCCTGCGCTCAAAGGCGAGGCTTCCGTTTCAGTGTAGGCATTCACGCCGATAACGGTCTGTTCACCCGCTTCGATGGCTTTGACCCGTTCTGTGTTGGCTTCAACCAGGCGCTCCTTCATATAGCCCGATTCCACCGCGGCCACTGCGCCGCCCATGGCGTCGATCTTTTGAAGCTCCGCCCGGGCCTCATTCTTGAGCGTGGCCACCTTGGCCTCGATCACCTCTGAGCCGTCGAAGATGTCGCCATACTGCAGAAGGTCGGTTTCAAACGCGAGCACCTGCTGCATGCGCAAGGACCACTGCTGGTCCCACGGGCGCGGCAGGCCCAAAGCCTCGTTCCAGGCCGGCAGCTGCACCGCCCGGGCGCGGGCCTTCTTGGAGAGGGTCACTGCAAGGGTTTCCAAAAGAATGCGGTAAACATTGTTCTCAGGTTGTTGCTCGGTGAGCCCCAGGCTGTTGACCTGAACCCCATAGCGGAAGCGCCGGTATCGCTGATCTTCCACCTCATAACGTTCCCGGCAGATTTCATCCCACAGATCCACGAACGCCCGCATCTTGCAAAGTTCTGTAATGAAGCGGATCCCTGCGTTGACGAAGAACGAGATGCGCCCTACCGCCTTGGGGAAATCCTCCGGCGAGATGCTGCCTGACGCCTTCACCCGGTCGAGCACCTCACAGGCGATGGCCAGCGCAAAGCTCAGCTCCTGAACCGGTGTCGCGCCGGCTTCCTGCAGGTGATAGGAGCAAATGTTGGTGGGGTTCCATTTGGGCATCTCCTTATAGGTCCAGGAGATGATGTCGGTGATCAGGCGCAAGGAATGATCGGGTGGGAAAATGTAGGTGCCGCGGGAGAGGTACTCCTTGATGAGATCGTTCTGCACCGTGCCGGTCAGCTTGGACCGCGCCGCGCCCTGTTCATCGGCCACCGCCACATAGAGCGCCAGCAGCCAGGGCGCCGTGGCGTTAATGGTCATGGAGGTGTTCATTTCCTCCAAGGGAATTTGGTCGAACAGGGCCCGCATGTCGCCGATATGGGAGATGGGCACGCCAACTTTGCCCACCTCGCCGCGCGCCAGAATGTGGTCTGAATCGTATCCTGTCTGCGTCGGCAAATCGAACGCCACTGAAAGGCCGGTTTGCCCTTTGGCCAGGTTGCCCCGGTAGAGCGCGTTGGAGGCAGCCGCGGTGGAATGGCCCGCATAGGTGCGGAAGATCCAGGGTCGATCGGGTTTCGGTGTTTCACTCATAACACGTTGGCCTTGGTTAGACGCGACTGTTCGCAGTTGCAACAAAGATGCCTGAATGGGCCCAGGCGTGCAAGTATCCATTGGTTTGACGCAAATTCTCGCCCAAATCCGCTAAAACGATGAGTCCAACACTCTTACGAAAGTCCAGTTTGTTGCACTGCAAAAGTTCTGCTATACACTTCCCAGTTCTTCAAAGCACTAAGGGTGATGACGATGAGTGCACGGGCAGAAGTTGTGGCGCAGCCGCCGGCAAATGAGGGCGCGCCGGTGAAAGATCTCTACGAACTGGGTGAAATTCCCCCGCTGGGCCATGTGCCCAAGCAGATGTACGCCTGGGCTATTCGCAAAGAACGGCATGGGGAGCCGGATACCGCCATGCAGGTGGAAGTGCTGCCCACCTGGGAGATCGACAGCAACGAGGTTCTCGTGTTGGTGATGGCCGCCGGCGTCAACTACAACGGCGTGTGGGCCTCGCTGGGCAAACCGCTTTCCCCGCTTGACGTACACAAGCAGGATTATCACGTGGCCGGCTCTGATGCCTCGGGCATCGTTTGGGCCGTGGGCCGCAAGGTGAACAACTGGAAAGTGGGCGATGAAGTGGTCATCCACTGTAACCAGGACGACGGCGACGACGAAGAATGCAATGGCGGCGATCCCATGAATTCGCCCACCCAGCGCATTTGGGGCTATGAGACCGGTGACGGCTCGTTTGCCCAGTTCTGCCGAGTGCAATCGCGCCAGCTGATGCCGCGTCCGCAGCATCTGACCTGGGAAGAAGCCGCCTGTTACACGCTCACACTCGCCACGGCCTACCGCATGCTGTTCGGCCACCGGCCGCACACCCTCAAGCCCGGCCACAACGTTCTGGTGTGGGGGGCTTCCGGCGGTCTTGGGTCTTATGCGGTTCAGTTGTGCGCCGTCTCGGGCGCCAATGCGATCGGTGTGATCTCTGAGGAAGACAAGCGTGATTTTGTGCTATCGCTTGGCGCCAAGGGTGTGATCAACCGCAAGGATTTCGACTGTTGGGGCCAAATGCCCACCGTGGGAACCGACGAGTACAACAAGTGGTTCAAGAGCGCCCGGGAGTTCGGCAAGGCCATCTGGGACATTACCGGCAAGGGCGTGAATGTGGACACGGTGTTTGAGCACCCGGGGGAGGCCACGTTCCCGGTCTCCTGCTTCGTGGTGAAACGGGGCGGCATGGTGGTGTTCTGTGCCGGCACCACCGGTTACAATCTGACCATGGATGCCCGCTATGTGTGGATGCACCAGAAGCGCGTTCAGGGCTCACACTTTGCCAACCTTATGCAGGCGGCCCAGGCCAACAGGCTGATGATGAGCCGGCGCCTTGATCCGGTGATGTCTGAGGTGTTTGGCTGGGAGCATATCCCCAAGGCCCATATGCGCATGATGAACAATGAGCATAAGCCGGGCAACATGGCGGTGCTGGTCTCTGCGCCCACAACGGGGCTCCGGACCTTCGAAGACGTGCTCGAAGCGTCGGCCAGCTGAGGCGATGAGGGCGGGCGGAGCCTAGAGCAGTTCTTTGTCATATGGAATCGCTTGACCGGGTTTTCGCGTCTGCTTACGAGGCGCGGGTCGCGCATTGGTCTGGCCGACCACACGCGGCCCGCAACGACGCTCAGCGGCCGCGAAAACCCGG
>JBCDDQ010000313.1:0-5693 GCA_039180225.1 Pseudomonadota bacterium | reverse complement strand
GAACAGCCCCAGGCACACAAGACAAAGGGTGAGGAGGGTTAATCCCTCCGCACCGACTCTCAAGCGGAGCATCAGCCGCCAAAGATCTCCAGAAACTGCTCCAGTTCGACCCTGTAAAGGCATTGGCTGATGACAAAGCCAACAAGGAGCAGTTTCTGGAGATCTTTGGCGGCTGATGCTCCGCTTGAGAGTCGGTGCGGAGGGATTAACCCTCCTCACCCTTTGTCTTGTGTGCCTGGGGCTGTTCTTCTTCCCATTGGCGCTTCTAACAAAGGTGGCGTTTGCGGACGGGCTCGGCCCGTTTACCGAGGCTCTGGCTAGCCGCTCGGTTATGCGCGCGTTCTGGAACTCTCTGGAGAGCTCCGTTCTCTCCGCAGCCTTGGCGCTCGTTGCCGGCACCACAGCGGCGCTGATCTTGGGCCTCACCGACGCCCGCATTAAGGGGGTCTACACCTTTCTGCTTCTGATCCCGATGATGATCCCACCACATGTGACGGCAATCGCATGGATCCAAGCCTTGGGGCCCTCTTCGCCGCTGCTGCAATCCATTGGTCTTCAGCCAGAAATTGGCACAACTCACCCCCTCTATTCGCGCGCAGGTGTCATTTTTCTCTTGGGAATCCAGCATGCTCCCTTGGTGTTTCTTGTTGTTCTCGCAGCGTTACGCAGTATGCCGCGAGAACTGTCTGATTCCGCCCGCGTGTTTGGCGCCCGGCCGCGCCAACTGATGTTCAAGATTATATTGCCGCTTCTGGCGCCAACCCTGATTGCGGGGTTTGCCCTGGCCTTCGTCTCAGCCCTGGGGAATTTTGGCATTCCTGCTCTGTTGGGCATTCCGGCGCGGTATACCACCCTACCGGTGCTGATCTGGCGCCGGTTGGCAAGCTTTGGTCCTTCGGTCCTGACCGATATGGCTGTTATTGCAAGCCTTGTGGCCTGCATCGCTATTTTGACGGTGATGTTTCAGCTATGGCTTTCCTCACAGCGCCGCAATGCGTTAATCGGCCCGCCGCAGCCACCTCTCGACATCGCGTTAGGACGCGCGCGGCTCCCGGTGGAAGTGGGTCTTGCCTTTGTCATACTTGCAACGCTTGTGCTGCCCGTTACGGCACTCTTCGCGACCGCCCTTGTGCCCACCTACGGGGTTCCGCTGACAAGCGAAACCATCACACTGCAGAACTTCCACGAAATCTTGTTCCGCCAAGCAGTCACCATACGTGCGTTCATGAACTCAACGCTAATTGCAACGGTAGCAGCGGCACTCATCGCGCTGTTCGCCCTTCTTGTGGCGCGCTATCTCGTCTCTGCGCACCGCTTCATGCGGCGTTTGGGCTTCGGCATGACGGTACTCGGAGAAATGACTTATGCGATCCCTGGGCTAGTGATTTCCGTGGCGTTCATTCTGGCGTTCATCAATCCGCTGCCCATCGTGGGCGTCTCGATCTACAACACGCTCACGATCATTCTCCTGGCTTATCTGTGCGCCTTTTTCTCAATCGCGCTCAAACCCGTATCTGCTGCCTACCTTCAGCTTGATCCAGCTCTCGACGAGGCAGCCCGGGTCGCTGGTGCAGGGTTCTTGCAGCGCTTGCTTCGCATAACCGTTCCGCTTATCGCACCCGCTGCAGCATCGGGTGCAATTTTGGTTTTCCTGACCGCTTATAACGAAGTTACGGTTTCAGCGCTTCTTTGGTCCAGCGGAACCGAGACCATTGGAACCACAATCTTCAACTATGAAGATGGGGGCTACACCACATTGGCGGCCGCTATGGCGGCCGTGACCGTGGTGGCCACGGTGCTTCTCATGATCGTACTTGATCGAGTGGGCCGTCACACACCGCCAGGCGTGATTCCATGGCGTCTCTAGCTCGGCAAGATCCATCCCCCGGTGAATGACAGCTGCAACGTGTCTCCGCTGCGCACCGGCTGATGCAGATCCAGCATGATGGGGCCGTCGACCTCTGAGCTAAGGGCGGTGGCTTCCCACAGACCGCCACGATAGTGAACCGATGATATCTCCGCAGGCCAACCTTCCTCTGAGACGATGATGTTTTTCGGCCGCACAAAAATCTGTCGAGACCCCTCGCCGGACCCGTCCAGGGATACGCGCCGTCCACCTATGGTCGCCTGTCGAGCTGTCACATCGGCTGAAAGCACGGTGCCTCGGCCGATAAATCTGGCGACCGTTTCCGACTGGGGGTGTTCGTAGACTTCTTCCGGCGTTCCGACTTGGAGAATGCGGCCCGCGTCTAGCACCGCCATAATGTCTGCAAGCGCCATGGCTTCGCGCTGGTCGTGAGTTATGTAGAGCGTGGTCACATTCGATTGCTCGTGAAAGGTCCGCAGTTCACTTTCCATGGTGGCCCTCAAGTGCGGATCTAGATTGGCCAGGGGTTCATCCATCAAGATCGTTTGAGCATCGCTGGCGAGGCAGCGCGCCAAAGCAACACGCTGACGTTGTCCGCCCGAAAGTGACTCGGGACGTCGGTCGGCATAGCTTTCCAACGAAACGGTTTGCAGGTGCGGTGCTGCGCGCCGTTTGGCCTCAGCCGCGCCAACCCCTTGCGCCTCGTAAGGGAAGGCCACGTTTTTCTCGACCGTGAGATGGGGCCATAACGCATAGGACTGAAACACAACACCAATCTGCCGCTGCTCAGGCGGAACAAACAGGCCTGGCCCAACCACGGGCGTTCCATTAAGTGTGATGCTCCCTTGGTCCGGCGTTTCCAGACCGGCGATCAGACGCAAAAGCGTGCTCTTCCCGCATCCGGACGGACCAACCACGCAGCAAAACGCGTTCTCGGGAACGGTCAAGGACACCTCACTGATCGCCGATATGCCGTCGAAAGTCTTTGTGAGGTTCTCAACCTTCAAACTCATAAGCGGAAGCTCGGTCTCTGACGTCAGATGCAGCGCAGCTCACTGATCAGTCTGCATACGCGATAATTAGCATGTTCTCTGACTTTTAGCGGTTCGCCAGGGTGATGGGAACTCTTTTGCCGTATCGGATTGCGGGGAATCACATGTCCAGGGGGTGATTGGCGGAGAGAGAGGGATTCGAACCCTCGAGACGGTTTCCCGCCTACACGCGTTCCAGGCGTGCGCCTTCGACCACTCGGCCACCTCTCCTTTGCGAATGGGGGAATATACTCATAGAAGCGCTGTGTGCAAGCATATGCGAACACAAAAAGCTGATTGGCCGCTATGCTTGTTTAAATGTGGTAACATGCCTAAATATTCTGAGCCTAATGACACCCGGAAGCATGGAGGTTTTAGCCAATGTTTCTCTTCAACCCCAAAAAAGTCCGCATGCCCTCGCGTGATGAAGCGTTGTCCGGCCGGGCCGATGCGATACCGACCGCTAGCCACCACCACGTGAACAGGAATCCCTTGAAAGGGCCATATCCGGAAGGGTCCCGCCAAATCATGTTTGGTCTTGGTTGTTTTTGGGGAGCGGAGCGCAAGTTTTGGGAGGTTGATGGCGTTTGGGTCACGGCCGTGGGTTATGCTGCAGGGATGACGCCCAACGCCACCTATGAAGAGGTGTGTTCAGGCCGCACAGGGCATAATGAGGTTGTGCTGGTGGTATATGATCCGGCCAATGTGCAACTTGAGACCCTGCTGAAGGTGTTCTGGGAGAGCCATGACCCCACCCAGGGTATGCGCCAGGGTAATGATGTGGGCACCCAATATCGCTCTGGAATCTACACCTGTAGCGATGACGACAAGGCGTTGGCAGAACGGTCACGCGCCGCTTATCAGGAGGCTCTGAACGGCCGTGGTTTGGGCGAAATCACCACAGAAGTGCTCAGCGCACCGGAGTTTTACTTTGCAGAAGACTACCATCAGCAATACCTAGCTAAAAATCCGATGGGCTATTGCGGCTTAGGGGGCACGGGCGTGTCCTGCCCGACCGGTCTCTCAGTTGCGGCCGAATAGGCATCTGTTGGAACTTTCGACCTCCTAACCTCGTAGAGCCGCAGTCCTTCGTGCGTATGTATTCCGAGCGGCTCGAGCCAATCGGGGACAAGTCCGCTTTCAATTGTTGCAACCAGACCTATGCTATTCGCCTCAAATAGGCGGTCGTCTTTGCACCAAGCCAGGTAGCGTCCGCCGCGTGACGCGATGAGCCTGCGGGCCGCTTCCGGCTCAGCTGTAAGAATGCGGTGCGCAGAGGAAATGCCTCCCTCATTGCGATGATAGGGCCCGGACACAGCGCCGTGCTCGCTGAAAGCGGCAATCCAAGGACCCACAACAAAAGAGTTGATTACAACTCCTGGCGGAGAATTGTTCAAAGTTGCAAGTCCTTCGGCCAGCCTGCATCCATTGCTCGCATAATGGCTGCTTGGTTCCGCAGCGACCAGGCGCGCCACAGCTAACCAGGGGGCATTGGTGCCCATCATCCACGCGAGGAGCCAAACGGCCAAAACGCCGGGTGTACGTGCTTTGACAGTGATGAGTTCGTGAACGCACGCGGCAAACACGGCGAATATTGGAATCGCGAGAAATGCAGCCCCGGTCAATGCTCGCACTTGAAACACCCCAAGGGCCGCACCTGCCGTCAACATCACGAGGACGAATATCAAGCCGTCCATTTCACGCGCACTCCTGCGCGAGAGGGTCCAGACGGCCCAGCCCCCGCATGCAATGGCGGATGCGAAATACGGGTATAGGACCAGTGCTGTGTGAACATCCTCGTGCCATACGCGGACCAAGTTCCAGGTCTCTGGAATATGGTCAAACCAGATTGGGCGCAGGTCAGTCGCGAGGGAGGCATAGGGGCCCTTGAGGCAATCCGGTGCAACGGATGCGATGGACAGGATGCAAATGGCGGCCAGTGCGCTGATGGCGGCAAGCCGAACTGGCCGGCGACCTGATGGTCCAACTGTTTTTGCCAAGACATAGAGACCAAGCGCCCCCGCCATGAGCGCCGGCGCATATGCGAACGACAGTACGTCGCACTGGGCACTGAAGCCAGAAACCGGGATGAGCAGCCCCGCCATCAAAAGTCCGGTCGTGCAAAAAAGGCTAATCGAAAAGGACGCCATCTGCTCTGCTGCTTCGTGACCTTTGAGGATCCAAAGGCATGGAAACCATGCACAACAGATCAACGCGTAAACTGCTGTCTCCATACCGACGGACAGCGAGAGGGGCACGATAACGCCTGCGGCACCAGCCATCTGAGGAACACGCCTGGAGGTCACCACGCACGTTGCAACCGCCAGACACAGCAGGATCTGAACGTTGTGGTGATCAATTTGCCCGGGCATGAAAGCGGCAATGCGTGGGCAAGCCAGGGTGAAAACCATGCATGGCAATACGGCACGTGTCCCGCCAACCTCCCGAGCAAGAATAGCAAGTGTCAAGAGCACCGCGAGAAGCACGATCGTAGGCCATACCGTAAGCGCAAACGGCACTCCATATTCCGCGCCAAGTAAGGCGTTCCCCAACAAGACCAAAGCGGCGATAGGAACGTCTATCAGCCTGGACCAGTGCATTTCTAAGCCGAAGGGCGCATTCATTCTGTATTGCGTCGCATCAAAGAAGCTCTGGCCGGCAAGGAGATCTTTGATCTGCGCAAGGCGCATCACTGAATCAGGATCCGTCGGACCATGGGTCAGCATGTCTTGCCATCCGGCAACGCCTGTCAAGCCGACGAAAAGGCTCCAGATCAGCAACGCACTCAAGAGCAT
>JBCDDQ010000312.1:0-5705 GCA_039180225.1 Pseudomonadota bacterium | reverse complement strand
TCACCCGCTCGCCCATGCGGGCCTGGTGTACGCCCTCGCCCACGGCGGCAATGGTGCCGGCCACATCGGCCCCTTGAATACGCGGAAAGGTGATGGCGCCGCTGCCCCAGGAGGCATCCCCACCCTCGGCCTCGTCAAAGCCGCCCTTGCCGCCGGCGTCGGTGATCCCGTCGGTGACGGCCTTTGAGTACCAGGCGGTGCGCGTGTTGATATCGGTATTGTTGAGCCCGCAGGCCCCCACCTTCACCACCACCTCGCCAGGCCCCGCTTGAGGGGTCGGCCAGTCGTCCACATAAGACAGCTTGTCGAGACCGCCATGGCCGGTGAGCACCACGGCGCGCATAGATTTGGGCAGAGACATGGGCGTTGAGGGTCCTTGTTAGGTCACGCGGTAGGCGTGCACTTTGTGGGAAACATCCGGTTCGCCGTAGGGCATGGACTGGAAGCTGGGCGTGGAGAACACTTCGCTCCAGGCGCCCGCATCCGAAAGGCGCTTCAGGGCTGCGGGATACTCCGGCTCCTGGGCCGCATCATCGCGCAGGCTGAAGATGATGAGCGCGCCGGGCTGGGTGACCCGGATCAGCTCGTCGAAACTGTGCGCGGGCGCGTGGCCCGGCGTGATGCAGCCGCTGGAGAGGGTGGCGGCGAAATGCTCGTCGGGAAAATCCAGGTGTTCCCCCAACGCCATCTGACGCAGTTCGGCATAAAAGCCCTTGGCGCGGGCGATCTCCAGCATGCCGTCAGACAGATCGATCCCGGTGATCGGCCCATAGCCTAAGAGATCAAGCGGTTCAGCTTGAATGCCCCCGCCGCAGCCCGCATCCAGAATGGGGCCTGCGCCGATCTGCACCAGTCGGGCAAACAGCGTGGGCAACACGGCGGGGATCCGGTTGCCGAAGGCGCAGAGATCGGCCTCGTAGTTGCCGGCCCAATCGTCATAGGCCTTCCGCTGCTCGTCCACGGTCTTGGCCGCATAGGATCTGGCGACATGGGTGTTGTGTGCGCTCATCTGGGTCCCTCCTCAGGCTTTCAGGCGGCCATTGTGGGGATCATGGGGCGCCGATGGCAAGACCTCAGCCGCCACAAGCTCGCCCAAGATCGACACCTGAAGCTGCGTCCCCGGCGCCCGGGCCTCTTCGCGCAGGAAGGCGATGATGAGGCTCTTGCCCACATGATGGCCGTAACCTGCCGAGGTCACAGACCCCACCAGGGCGTTCTCCATAAATATGGCCTCCCCGCCCAGCGCATCGGTGCTCTCCCCTTTCAGGGCAAGAAGCGAAGCTTCCGAGCGCGGCTCGCGCGCCGCCATGGCCTCGTGGCCAACGAAGCTGCGCGCACTCTGGGTGAGGCGCATCAGGCCCACATCCTTCAAGGAGGCATCGTTGGCGAGCTCGTGGCCGCCGCGGTAGAACTTCTCAAGCCTGAGGCTCTCCAGCGCCTTGATGCCGAACGCGGCCATGCCATGGGCTTCGCCCGCCGTCCACAAGGTGGTCCACAGCGCCCCCAAATCCCTGTTCGGTGCATGCAGCTCATAAGCCAGTTCGCCGGTGAACGAGAGCCGGAGCGCCAGCACCTCAAGGCCTGCAATGGTGATCCGGCGCGCCTTCAGCCAGCCAAACGCCTCGTTGCTCACATCGTCATCTGTGACAGCCGCCAGCACGTCGCGGGCCTTGGGCCCGGCCAGCGTCAGAATGCCAGTCTCATCGGTGCGGTTGGTGATCTCCATATGGTCCATGGCGACACCTGAATGCAGCGTGAGCCAATCCCAGACCCGGCGCTCGGACGGGGCGCCGGTCACCAGATAGAAGGTGTCCTCGCCGGTGCGCACAAGCACCGCTTCGCCTTCAAACGTGCCGCGCCGGTTGAGGAAGTGGGTGAGCGCAGTGTTGCCCACTTTGGCAGGCGCCCGGTTGGCGGAGACCGCATCCAGGAACGCTTCGGCCCCCGCGCCGCTCAGCTCAAACTTGGCAAACGCGGAGAAATCGCCCAAGCCCACCCGCTCGCGCACCGCCTCACACTCGGCGGCCACAACCTCAAACGTGCTCGTGCGGCGCCACCCGAAGGGTTCTTCGGGGGCATAAACCCGCGGGCGCTCCCAGCCGCCGGCCTCCTCATAAAGCGCCCCCAGTGCGGCCGTGTGGGCGTGCGCGCCGGAGCGTTTGATGTTGCGGAACTGCCTGCGTTGATGCTGCGGGTAAGGCATGGCTTGCCGCAGGGTATAGTCTTCCGTTGCCCGCGCCCTGGCGTAGGGCCCATCCGCCCAAATGCCGAACCGCCTTGGATCATATGCCCGGGTGGAAAGATCGGCCGAGCCATGCACCATCCACTGGGCCAAAGCCCGGCCCGCCCCCGGCCCCCAGGCAATGCCCACGGTCGCACCGCAGGCCAGCCAATAGTTCCTCAGACCCGGCGCCGGGCCCAGCAGCATGGCCCCGTCGGGCGTGTAGGTGATGCCGCCATTGACGATACGTTTGATCCCCCGTTCGGCAAGGCCCGGGCAGCGCTCAAAGCAGTTCTCCAGCCAGGGCATGATGCCCTCCATATTGGCCTCAAACAGCTCGTTCTCGCTGTCCCACGGGCAGCCGTCCAGCCACACCGCCTGGGGCGCCTGCTTGTCATAGAGCCCGATCAGGACGGAGGCCTGCTCGCGCCGGATATAACCGCAGAAATAGTCATCGCGCGTCACCGGGATCTCGTGGCCCATCCCGGCAAACTCCGGCACATCATCGGTAATCACATAATGGTGCTGTAGGGTGGTGATGGGCAGATCGAGCCCGCTCATGGCGCCCACCTGGCGGGCATGGTAACCGGCCGCATTGACCACATGTTCAGCCCGCACGGTGCCGTTCTCGGTCACCACCTCCCACGCGCCGGTGGGCAAAGGGTTCACCTCCAGCACCCGGCACTGGCGAACCACCTCCGCCCCCAGCTTCCGCGCGCCCTTGGCCAGCGCAAAGCAGGTGCCGGCCGGGTCCACATGCCCGTCATCGGGCGTATAGAGCGCGCCCAGAACGCCGGCCGCTTCAATGTCATAGAGCGGGTTGAGGGCTCTCACTTCCGCAGGCCCGATCATCTGAGCCTCCTGGCCGCGCGCCAGAACCGCATCGCGCACATGGTTGATCCAGGCCAGATGATCCGGCGAGGTGGCCACCCGGAGCGAGCCGCAACCATGCCAGCTGACGGCCTGTTCGGTTTCCGCTTCGATGGTCTTGTAGAGGTCCACCGCATAGTCGTGCATGGAGCCCAGGGAGTAGCCGCCCACCATGCGGCTCACCAGCCCGGCGGCATGCCACGTGGCACCGGAGGTCAGCTCCGCCTTTTCAACAAGGACACAATCGGTCCAGCCTTCCTTGGCCAGATGATAGAGCACCGCGGCGCCCATATTGCCGCCGCCGATAACCACTACACGGGCATGGGTGCGCATGGGGCTTAGGCGGGGGAAAAGTCGGCGGTCATGACCGGGACGGCATCATATTTCCAAAGCGATTGCAATAAGGGGGCGTTCGGTGGGGAGGTGAAAAGTTTGCACCTTCCTGCCGCGCCCTTGCGCACGCGAGGGCCCATAGCTCAGACCTTTCCTTTGGCTGAGAAGGTCCTCGCTTTCGCAAGGACGCGGGGCGAAAAGGTGAGTTATTTGCAACTCTTATGTCGCATTCTGCACTGCCCAAACCCCCTCACACGCGATAGATTACCACGCATCAAACATGTGCAGGTACGGACATGCAGCATCTCTCTCCGGACCAGATGGTCATGGCCGACGATTGGAGCAACCTGGCCAGATTTAAGACCCCGCCTGAGATCGATCAGGAACGGCTGCGCGCCTATCGCCTCGGGCGCATCAAGCAAGGTCTGAAACGCCAGGACGCCGCGCTCTGCCTGCTCACCAATCCCATCAGCATGCGCTATGCGGTTGATTACACCTCCTACATGCAGTTCCAGTCCCACATCCCAACAAGTTATGCGGTGGTGCCTCAGGACGGTCCGGTGATCATGTACAATGCTTACGGCGTGCCGGGCGGCGCGGATGAGGCGCGCCAAGGCCGCGCCCTCGCCCACTTTGACGGCGGCGATGAGTTGGCCGACCAGGCCCGTCTGCTGGCCGATGACATCGTCAATTTCTTGGCCGAGATCGGGACGGACAACCGGCGCGTGGCTCTGGAATATGTGAACCCCAGCCTCACCCAGGCCCTGCTCCAGCGCGGCATTGAGGTGAGTGACGGGGTGATGATCTCCGAGGATGCCCGCGTCATTAAATCCGAAGACGAGGTGGACTGCATCCGCTGGGCCGTGGCCGTGGCTGAACTCGGCATCTCCAAGATGAAGGAGGCCTTGCGCCCGGGCATCACCGAACTGCAGCTGTGGGGACTGCTCAATTACACGAACCTGGCGAATGCGGGCGCCTGGCATGACGGGCGCATGCTGGCCTCCGGCGAGCGCATCAACCCCTGGCTCCAGGAAGCCTCCGAACGGGTGATCCAGTCCGGCGACATGGTGGGCTTCGATACGGACATGATCGGCCCCAACGGCTATTTCGCCGATGTCTCGCGCACCTTCCATTGCGGCCCGGACAAACCCACCAAACGCCAGAAGCAGCTCTACCAAACGGCCGTTGAGGAAATCGAGCACAACCTCAAACTCATCAAACCGGGCATCAGCTTCACCGAGCTGCAGCGCCGCGCCTGGCCGATCCCTGAGGAGTTTCAGGAGAACGCCTACCCGTGCATCGTCCATGGCGTCGGCATGTGCGATGAATATCCCAAGATCGATCCGATCCACCGGCGGGTGAACGTCTATGACGGCACGGTGGAGGCCGGCATGGTGCTGTGCATTGAAAGCTATATCGGCGCGGTGGGCGAGCGCGATGGGGTGAAGCTGGAACAGCAGGTGCTGGTCACCGACGAGGGTTATGAACTGCTCTCCCACTATCCGTTCGAAGAGGCGCTTTTGGATTAGGGCGATATGAGGTTTGAGTGAATCCGCAATCGGTCTCTCTCCCGCGTCCTTGCGAAAGCGAGGACCTTCTCAGCCAAGGGAACGCGCAAAGCCATGGACCCTCGCGTTCGCAATGGCGCGGTGGCATGTCGAACGGTTTAGGCCAAGCTCCCATCGCTATAGGGCCCCATGACCATCGCAAAGATTGAGGTCTGGAACTTCCGCCCTCTCATGCGCGATGGGCCCTATGCCATGTCTCATGTGATCCAGGACAGCGCCTATGGGCGCCTCTATCGGGTAACCCTGGACAACGGTGCGCGCGGGTCTGGCGAGGTGGTGTTTCCCCCGTTCCTGGCCCAAGCCGAACAAATGGGCAAGATTGCCGAAGAACGCGCCTTCCTTGCCCTGCTCATCGGCCAGCCTCTGGATGCACTGCTCGATCTTGCAGAGGATCTGAGAGCGCGCGGCAAAGCCTGGGGCGGCGTGGCATTCGGGCTTGAAACCGCCTGGCACGATCTGACGGCCTGGCAGAAAGCCTGCCCGCTGTCTGATCTCCTGGGCGGAGCGATCACGCCAGCGGTGCCGGATTATTTCTCCATCTCAGAACGCACGCCGGAACGCATCCGGGAACGCGTGGCGGTGGCCGGAGCGGGGCGCACGGTGTTCCAGCTGAAGCTCGGCGTTGGCTCCCTGAGGGAAGATGTTGAGCATGTGAGCGCGCTTTTGTCTGCGCTCTCGCCAAACCAGATCGTGCTGGCCGATGCCAATGGCGG
>JBCDDQ010000311.1:0-5722 GCA_039180225.1 Pseudomonadota bacterium | reverse complement strand
TGGTTGGGCAGCCAAACTTCCGGATGCACGTGCATGGCACCAGAGTCCATGGCTTCAAACACGATCGGGTTCGTGCCGTTTTGCAGCTCAACGTCCAGACCGAGATTGTCTTCCATCACAGTCTTCAGAACGTGTGCCGTCACGCGCACTGACGGCCAGTTCGGCACACCGATGACAACGTCAGCGGCTTGGGCTGCAGTTGAGCCCATCAGCGCAAGTGCCAGGCCCGTGCCCAGCATGGTTTTCTTGAGTTTCATTTGGGTATGACTCCTTTTTCTCCCAACACCCTGTTTAACCTGCAGATTTCGGTCTGCTGCCTTTTCGGCCCTCTAGGGTATCTGCACCTTAGTGCGCCCCTAGATAGAAAGTAAGGGCCAAAAACTCTTATCTACTCATCCAAATGCGACGAAGCGCGCGGACGGGCGCGCACCCGTTCACGAAACCATTGCGATGAGATCTATCAGTCCACCTTCTGTTAGCGCGCTTTTCGGTTTTGTATTCTTGTAACATTTGAAAGCGCTTTCAAAATTTAACTTTGCAAAGTTCTTAACCAGAGTCAAGTTGGCTATGAAAACTGGTTTGTGCTTGAAATGAAAATTGGTAACCCTCTAAAATGATTGCAATAAAATAACAAACTTGCGGAATGCCGCAAAGTTGGAAACACTGAGCACATGGGCATCGAACTTGAAAGCGCTTCCAAAACCCCCTCTTTGGGCCGGGTGACCCTTGAGGATGTGGCGCACTTGGCGAAGGTTTCGCCGGCAACGGTGTCGCGCTGTCTGAACCGGCCGGAAAGTGTCAATCTCGACAAGCGGGCCCGGGTCAACCAGGCCATACAAACCTTAGGTTACGTGCCCCATGGAGCGGCCCGGGCGCTTGCCTCCAAACAATCGCGCATGGTGGGCGCAGTGTTTCCGGCCATCGACAACACCCTGTTCGGCACCTCGCTGGATGCCTTTCAACGCACCATGGCGGACGCCGACTACACGGTGATCGTGGCCTCATCCGACTATGATCCGGTGCGCGAGAAGCAGCATGTGCGGCGCATGCTGCAAAGCGGGATCGATGCTTTGATGCTGGTGGGCCTGGCGCGTGATGAGGAAACCTACGAGCTGATCAGCGCGCATGCCATCCCTTACGTGACCGTCTGGCGCCTGGCTGACCAGCAGGTGCATCCGGCGGTGGGGTTCGACAATCGCGCGGCTGCAGAACATCTGACCGACTACCTCTTCAGCCTGGGCCATGAGCGCATTGGCGTTCTGTCGGGCATTCTGGACCATAACGACCGGGCGCAAGACCGGCTCGCCGGCGTGCGCGATGCGTACGCAAAGCAGGGCCGGACCCTGGCGGACAACGACTTGATCGAGCGCCCCTTCGGCGTGGAGCAAGGCCGCGAGATGCTCCGCTTGATCATGAGCCAGGAGATCCCGCCGACGGCCGTGGTCTGCGGCGCCGAGCCCCTCGCCTATGGGGCGATCTTTGAAGCGGCTGCGCAGAACATTTCGGTGCCCGGAGAGCTCTCCGTGGCGGCGTTCGATGACACCTGGCTGGCCGGCCAAATCTCGCCCAAGCTCACCACGGTGCGCACGCCGAACATGGAGATCGGAGAGGAGGCAGCGAAATACCTGATCGCAACCCTTTCGGGTGTGCAGCCACCCCTGCCGCGTCCGCTGGAGACGGATCTGATCATTCGGGACTCCACGGGCCGCCCGCCCACGCGGTGAGGCACCTCATTACCAAACCCGTCATCCCGGAATTATGCGCCAGCAAAATCTCCGGGCCCCAGGGGCTGCAGAGCTTCGAGACCTGCAGCCCCTGGGTCCACGCGTTCGCGGGATGACGGCTTTAGAAGGGGCTTGACGATCCGACCGGCATTGCCACCAACGCACCAGCGTTTTTCAACTCCCAAAATGCGCCAATCCGGTGTATGGCGTCGGTCACATTGAGATCCGCCTTGGAGAGACCCCTTAGATGACCCTCAAAACCGGTGATGCAGAGCAGCAAGTTCTTGAGACCACCTATTGGTGGGGCGTGCCCACTCTATTCCGCTGCCCGCATGATCCAGATCTCGCCAATTGCGATATTGGCCTGGTAGGCATCCCGCACAGCGCCGGCAATGGAACCACCGAGCACGATCAGCATTTGGGCCCTCGTGCGGTGCGTCATGTGTCGCCTTCCGCGCGCCGGGTGCACAACACATTCGGCCTGTCGCCGTGGGAGGCGTGCCGGATCAACGATCTGGGCGATGTGCCCCTGCCGGAAGTGAACAATAACGAGATGTGCATTGAGCGCATGACCGACTACTTCAAGGCGGTGAGCGCGGCAGGGGTGCGGCCCGTTTGCATCGGCGGCGACCATGGCATCACCGGCGGCGTTCTTCAGGGCCTGTCCGGGGCTGGCTCCAAACTGACCGATGGCCAGCCCGTAGCGCTCCTGCATTTGGATGCGCACACGGACACCTACGACCAGCTCGATCATTTCCTGGGCTCAAAGAAATCGGCCGCCCACTGGGCCAGCTATCTGGTGAAGCAGGGTCAGGTGAATGCCCATAAAAGCGTTCAGATCGGCCTGCGCGGCAACACCCGGTCCCTGGACTGGCTGCAGCCCAGCTATGATCTGGGTTACGAAGTCATCACCATGGACCGCTACCGCGAGCTGGGGGCCGCGCAGTGCTGCGAGATCATCCGCGAGCGCATTGGCGATGCGCCGGTTTACATCACTTTTGATCTGGACTGTCTGGACCCCACCATTGCGCCTGCGGTCTCCAATCTGGAGCCGGGATGCCGCGGCTTTGACATTGATCAGGCCGTGGAACTGGTGCAATCGGTGCGCGGGCTCAACGTGGTGGGCGGCGATGTGGTCTGCCTGATGCCCACGAAGGATCAGCCCAACAATATCACCGCCCTGGTGGCCGCGGCGGTAATGTTTGAAATGATCAGCCTGATCGCCGACCGGCTCAGCACCAACGCCTAGGAGTGCCGGGGCAGAATATGTCTATACTTTTAGGGATCGATACGGGCGGCACCTACACCGACGCCGTTCTGTTTGACGAAGACAAGGGCGTGATCGAGACCGCCAAGTCGCTCACCACGCGCCATGATCTGTCCGTGGGCATTGCCGGAGCGGTCTCCGCTGTGCTTTCAGCCTCCAAGGTGCCGGCCTCTGAGATCGGTCTGGTGTCGCTCTCCACCACACTTGCCACCAACGCGCTGGTGGAAGGCCAGGGCGGGCGCGTGTGCCTGGTACTGATCGGGTTCGATGAGAGCTCGCTGAGCCGCGCAGGGCTGGCCGATGCACTGAGAGATGATCCCTATATCATCGTCTCCGGCGGCCACAACGCGGACGGATCACAAGCCCATGCCTTTGATGAAGACCATCTGGCTTCCTCGCTCGAAGCGCTTAAGGGCCAGATCTCGGCGGTGGCCGTGGCCGGCCAGTTTGCGGTGCGCAATCCGGCCCACGAGATCCAGGCCCGCGATCTGATCTGGGAGCACACCGGATTGCCGGTGACCTGCAGTCACGAACTCTCCAGCAAGCTGGATGGGCCGCGCCGGGCCCTCACCTGTGTGCTGAACACCCGGCTCATCAGCCTTATCCATCATCTGATCACCTCAGCCGAAAAGCACTTCAGTGAAACGGGGATCGATGCGCCGGTGATGGTGGTGCGCGGCGACGGGGCATTGATTTCAGCAGAGGTGGCCAAGCTCACCCCCATTGAGACCATTCTCTCCGGTCCGGCCGCCAGCGTGGTGGGCGCGTCATGGCTCACCGGCGAGAAGAACGCCATCGTTTCCGATATTGGCGGCACCACCACCGACAGCGCAGTGCTGCAAAACGGCCAGCCCCGGCTCGACACGCAAGGGGCCACCGTGGGCGGCTGGCGCACCATGGTGGAGGCGGTGGACATGCGCACCATCGGCCTTGGCGGGGACAGCGAGGTGTGCACCGTGCCGCAAGGCACCAAGCTCAGGCTACAGTTGGGGCCAAGGCGCGTGATCCCGCTCAGCCTCTTTGCGGTGAACAACCGCGAGCTGGTGTACGAAACTCTGGAGCGGCAGGCCAAGCGCGGGCGGCACGAAGAGCAGGACGGGGTGTTTGTAAGCGCAGTGGGACGCGCCAGCGCCCATCTGGCCGCCTTGCCGGAGAAGGAACAGGCCCTGCTCGACACCATAACCCCCCAGCCCTTGGCCCTCGACAAAGCCTTGAAGACCAGAATGCAGTTGGCCACGCTCAACCGGCTGGTGTCGCGCGGCCTGGTCATGCTGTCCGGCGTGACGCCCACGGATGCCTCTCATGTGCTCGGCACCTATCAGAACTTTGACGCAGAGGCCGCACGGCGCGGTCTGGCCCTCTACGCCTCGCGCAAGGACGGTTTGGGCCAGGCGTTTATGCCCGGTGCCGATGAGCTGGCGCGGCTCATTGTCGACCGGCTTGAGCTTTCTTCCGCCGAAGCCCTTCTCACCCAGGCCATGCACGACGATGGCCATGAGGATGCCAGCCCTGCCCTGTTTGTCTTAACCCAGAAAGCCCGTGGTCAGACTGACGGGCTTGTGGAGATGCAAATGAGGCTCTCCATACCGGTCATTGGTTTGGGTGCGTCTGCCCCGATCTACTATCCGGGCGTGACCAAGCTCCTGGGCACGGATGCAGTGATCCCGGAGCATGCGGGCGTGGCGAATGCGGTAGGCGCTGTGGTGGGCCAGGTGCGCGTGACCCGCGAGGCTCTGATCACCCAGCCCGAGGAGGGCCGTTACCGGATGTTCCTGGGCACGGGCGATCGTCCGCCGAAGGATTTCCCAAGTCTCGACGGGGCGCTCGGCGAGGTGCATGCTCATCTGGAGGACGAAATTCGCCGCGCCGCGCAGAGTGCCGGTGCGGGCGAGATTTCCGTGAAGTTCACCCGGGCCGACAAAACCGCGGAAATCGAGGGCAAAACAAGCCTGATTGAAACGCAAATCTCAGCCACCGCTTCGGGCCGGCCGCGTATCGCGGTGTAAGCCCCCCGGCAACTCGGAGCGAGCAGGCGATCAGATCTCCACGCTCTCAGCCGTCGTCGCCCTACTGCGGGGATCCGTGGATATGCACCAGCGTGCTGGAGGCCCCCTCTTTCCGGGTATGACGAGTTTCGTTTGCGCGTCCTTGCGAACGCGAGGACCTTCTGAGCCAAGGAAACGGTTGGGGCTGTGGGCCCTCGCGTGCGCAAGGGCGCGGGTTTCTCGGTCAGCCCGGCATGGTCTAAGCCTTAGCCGCCGTTACGATATGCGCCGGTGCATCAAAGGTGACACTGCCATCGGCCTGCACAAACTCAGCCAGGGCCGTCTGGGCTTCTTTCTGCAGGAGGGCGTACTGGTCATCATCAATGAGATCAGCCAGCGTCCATCCCTTCACATCCGTCCGCACCCAGTCTTGCAGCGAGGGAAACCGGGCTCTACCGACCTCTGTTTGCACCTGCGCGCCGCTCACCCCGGCCTCCTTGAACAGTTCCAGAAGCGGCCCGGTCTCACCGAGGCAATAGGGCGCGTAAAGCGCGTTGGCCGCTTCCTCACCAAATAGTCGGCGCAAAAGGGTCACCATGGCGGCATAACCGGGTGAGGTTTCCAGCCGGTCCCACACGGCAACTGCCAGCCGCCCGACCGGGCGCAGCACGCGCCACATTTCCTGCAGCGCTGCCGCCCGGTCTTCAAAGAACATCAAGCCGAACTGGCTGACCACCGCATCAAAG
>JBCDDQ010000310.1:0-5725 GCA_039180225.1 Pseudomonadota bacterium | reverse complement strand
GGACGCGGGCCATCTCTTACTCCCGCTCAAGCAGCGCCAGCAGCGAAGAGGTGTCCCAGCGGTTCCCGCCCATCTTCTGAACCTGGCTGTAGAACTGGTCCACCAAGGCAGCAACGGGAAGATGAGCGCCCGTGGTGCGGGCGTGGCTCAGGCAAATGTCCAGATCCTTGCGCATCCAATCCACCGCAAAGCCATGATCATACTCACCGGCATCCATGGTCTTGTAGCGGTTCTCCATCTGCCAGCTCTGCGCGGCGCCCTTGGAGATCACCTCGATCACCGCTTCAATATCAAGGCCGGCCTTCTTGCCGAAATGAATGCCCTCCGCAAGGCCCTGGACCAAGCCGGCAATGCAGATCTGGTTGACGCACTTGGTCAGCTGTCCTGCGCCGCTGTCGCCCAGAAGAGCGCGCATCTTGGAGTAGCATTCAATAAGCGGAACCGCGCGGTCATAATCTTCCCTGTCGCCGCCGCACATCACGGTCAGAACACCGTTCTCCGCGCCGGCCTGACCGCCGGACACAGGCGCATCCACAAAGCCGATGCTGCGTGCCTTGCCGGCGCTGTAAAGCTCGCGCGCCACGTCGGCCGAGGCGGTTGTGTGGTCCACAAACAAGGTGCCGGAGGCCATACCGTCAAAGGCGCCGTCATCGCCCACCACAACGGCGCGCAGATCATCGTCGTTGCCCACACAGGCCAGAACCACAGAGGCGCCCTCGGCAGCCGCTTTGGGCGTGGGCGCGGAGCTGCCGCCATATTCGCTCACCCACTTTTCGGCCTTTGCGGCCGTGCGGTTATAGACCGTCACATCATGGCCGGCCTTCTGCAAATACCCCGCCATGGGATACCCCATGACGCCCAAGCCGATCCAAGCCAGTTTTTCACCCATTTTTATAGCCTTCCTGTTCGTGACGGTTGCCCTGCCGCGGCGGGGCGACAAGATTGTCGTTCAGCCGTGGCGGAATGCCGGATTGATCCCAGATGCGCCGAAGAGTGGTATTAGAAAAGCGCGTCGAAGACAATTCTTAGTTCGGGATATCCCTGTCATGCCGGTGACCATTGACCACATCCACGCCGCCCGCGAGGCCCTCCAGGGCCAGGTGGTGCGCACGCCCATGCTTCATGCCCCCAAGCTGTCGGACCTCACCGGCGCACAGATCTGGGTGAAGTATGAGAACATGCAGGTGACCAACTCCTTCAAGGACCGCGGCGCCTATATCCGTCTCTCCAAGCTTTCACAGAGCCAGAAGCAAAAGGGCGTCATCGCCATGTCCGCCGGCAATCATGCCCAGGCCGTGGCATACCACGCCAGGCGATTAGGCATTCCCGCCACCATCGTCATGCCTCAGTTCACCCCCTTCACCAAGGTGGAGCGCACCCAGGCCCATGGGGCCGAGGTGGTGCTGTCGGGAGAGACCCTGGATGATGCGCGCAGCACGGTGGAAGAGATGATCGAGGCCCGCGGCCTGACCCTGGTGCACCCTTATGACGATGAGGATGTGATCGCCGGCCAGGGCACGATCGCCCTCGAAATGCTGGAGGAGGTGCCGGATCTGGAGACTTTGGTTATCCCCATCGGCGGCGGCGGTATCTTGGCCGGCAACGCAATCTCGGCGCGCTCGGTGAACCCGAACATTGAGCTGATCGGCGTGGAGGCTGAGCTTTATCCGTCCATGTACAACCTGATACGCGGCAAGGAGATGACCTGCGGCGGCACCACGCTGGCGGACGGGATCGCGGTGAAGTCGGCGGGCCTGAAGACCTCGGCCATCATCAAGGATCTGGCCGACGATGTTCGCCTGGTGAGCGAGGCGCAGATCGAGGGCGCCGTAAACGCCTATTTCAGCCACCAGAAGACCAGCGCGGAAGGCGCCGGGGCCTCCCCACTCGCCGCGGTGATGGCCGACCCGGACCATTTTGCCGGGCGCAAGGTGGGCCTCATCCTGTGCGGGGGCAACATCGACCCGCGCATCATGGCCTCGGTGATCTACCGCGAGCTGGAACGCGACCAGCGCATCGTCAACATTCGTGTGACCATTGATGACCGCCCCGGCGTCCTGGCCGCCATTGCCAACATTATCGGGGAGACCGGGGCGAACATTCTGGAGGTGGCCCATTCGCGCATGTTCCTTGAGGTTTCGGCCAAGGGCGCAGAGCTCGACTTCATGGTGGAGACGCGCGGGCCGGACCATGTGAGCGTGCTGGTGGAGAAGCTGGAGGCGGCCGGTTTCCGGGTGCGGGTGCTCGATTCTCCCGGGGGGCAGGCCACGCCAAACACCAAGCGGCCAAGTTCATAAAATGAGTCTATACTGGCGTCCAACACACTGAATTGAGGGGACATGTTCGCGGCGGACACTCTCCAGATCTGGTTCACCTTCGCCATAATCGGCTTGGCGGTGGTGTCCTATGTGTCTGAACGCATCTCCATGGAACTGACCAGCGTCCTGGTGATCGTAGCGCTTCTGGTGTTCTTTGAACTCCATCCCTTGGTGGCTGAGAACGGCGCCAATGTGCTGGACGCGCCGGCGCTCCTGGCCGGTTTCGCCAACCCGGCGCTGGTGACCATCATCGCCCTTCTGGTGATCGGCCAGGGGCTCTACCACACCGCCGCCCTGGAACGGCCCACCCGTCAGCTCGCCTATGCCGGACGGCGGCGGCCCCTGCTCACTCTGTCGGCGACCCTGGTGGGGGCGGGTGTTCTGTCGGCCTTCTTGAACAACACGCCTGTGGTGGTGATGTTCATTCCGGTGCTCAGCGCGCTGGCCGCCCGGCTCAACGTGAGCCCGGCTAAACTGTTGATCCCGCTCAGCTTCATCTCGATCCTCGGGGGCATGACCACCGTGATCGGCTCGTCCACCAACCTGCTGGTGTCCGGCATGGTGAGCCAGGTTGGGCTCATGGAGCTGGGCTTTTTCGACTTCGCCGTACCGGGGCTGCTCCTGGCCCTGGTGGGCTCCGTTTATGTGGGCCTGTGCGTGCCCCGGCTTTTGCCCGAGCGTGAACCGCTCGCCAGCGAGGCCACCGGCCTGTCCGGCAAACAGTTCATCGCCCAGATCTCCGTCACTGCGGACCACCCGCTGAACGGGGCTGAACCGATCGCCGGCCTCTTCCCGGCCCTCAAAAACATGACCGTGCGGCTGGTCCAGCGCGGGGACATGGCCATCCTGCCGCCGTTTGAGGACGTGCGCCTTCGCCCCGGCGACTACGTGATCGTCGCGGCCACCCGCCAGGCACTCACCGATGTGCTCCTGTCCGGCGAAGGGCTCTTGACCACCGATCTGCCTGTTTCCGACGACGAACCATCGCAGGTGCTGGACGGCTCAGGCGCCGAGCTCACCTTGTGCGAGACCGTGATTGCCCCCAGCTCCACCCTGATTGGCCGGCGCATTGGTCAGAGCGGCTTGCGCACGGACACGGGCTGCCTCGTGCTCGGCATCCAGCGTCGCTCGCGGATGATGCGCGGGCGCCTGGAAGATATCCGCCTGGAACCGGGCGACAGCGTGTTGTTGCTCGGCCCCCGCAGCCGCATCCGCGAGCTGCGCACCAACCGGGATCTTCTGCTTTTGGAGTGGTCCGCGCATGAGTTGCCCGACATCAACCTGGCCAACCGCGCGCGCCTGATCTTTGCCGCCACGGTTCTGCTGGCGGCCACCGGGCTAATGCCCATTGTGGTTGCCGCCTTGGCCGGGGCGGCGGCGATGATCCCGGCAGGCTGCCTCAACATGCGCCAGGCGGCCCGGGCGGTGGACCGGCGCATCTTCCTGCTCATCGGAGCCGCCATCGCCATGGCTCTGGCGCTGGAGAAGACGGGCACCGGTCAGATGATCGCCCATGCGGTGATCACCTCAGTGGGGGGCGGCCACCCTGCCCTGGTTTTGTCCGCCCTGTTCTTGCTGATTGCGGTGATGACGAACTTCCTGTCCAACAACGCCACGGCCCTGCTCTTCACGCCCATCGCCGCCAGCACGGCGCTGGAGCTGGGGGTGGATGCCAAGCCGTTCATCTTCGCGGTGATCTTTGCGGCAAACTGCTCATTTGCCACACCCATGGGCTATCAAACCAACCTTTTGGTTATGGGCCCGGGGCGCTACAAATACCTGGACTACACCCGCACCGGAGCGCCACTTATTGTTCTGCTGTGGATATGCTATTCGATTTTCGCACCGTGGTATTATGGGCTTTAGATCGAACTTGTGAGCAGATATGGTATGGGGTCATGTGAACCCGCCATCGCGCAACGGAGATAAGTGAATTGAGCATTGAGCAGCGCCATCTTCCGCAGTTTTATCTGACGCCTCCAGGCCCGTGCCCTTATTTGTCGGGCCAGCATGAGCGCAAGATATTCACGCACCTGATCGGCAACGATGCCAACTTTCTGAATGACCAGCTCACCCATGGCGGCTTCAGGCGCAGCCAAAACATTGCCTATAAACCGGCGTGTGAGTCCTGTAACGCCTGTGTTTCTGTCAGGGTGTTGGTGGACCAGTTTACGCCCAGCCGCTCGTTCAAGCGGATCCTGGGCAAGAACAAGGACATCACCAGCAAGATCAAACCGGCCAAGGCGAACCCGGAGCTTTATTCGCTGTTCCGTGACTATATTGACGAGCGCCATGCTGAAGGCGGCATGGCCGATATGACGGTCTTGGATTTCGCCTCCATGGTGGAGGACAGCTTTGTGGAAACCCGCATTGTCGAGTACCGCAGGAAGGCAGAGCCCACACTGGCCGGACCTGATTCGCGCGAAGGCGAGCTGATTGCAGCTGCCCTGTGCGATGTCTTGAGCGACGGGCTTTCCATGATCTACAGCTTCTTTAATCCAAGCGAGGCGGATCGCAGCCTTGGGACCTACATGGTGCTCGACCATATCGAGCGCACCCGCAAGCGCGGCCTGCCCTATCTCTATCTGGGGTATTGGGTGCGCGGGTCCGAGAAGATGGATTATAAGAAGCGCTTCCAGCCGCAAGAGCTTTTGGGTGAGAACGGTTGGACTTAGGGCCCAACGCTCAGATTTAGAATCAGGTGTACTTCGGCATGACGACAGCCGCGATCATTGTAGCTGGCGGATCTGGCCTGAGAGCGGGCGGGGAGCGCCCAAAACAGTATCAGCAGGTGGGCGGGCGCGCCGTGATGGCCTATACCCTGGCCGCGTTCGCAGACCATCCCCAGGTGGATCTGGTGCAGCCGGTCATTGGCGATGGTCACGCGGCGCTGTTTGCGGAGACCTGCGGGGGAATTGAGTGTCTCGCCCCCGTGACGGGCGGGGTCACGCGTCAGGCCTCCGTTATGGCGGGACTGACGGCGTTGAGCACGCACGCGCCCGGCCGTGTGCTGATCCACGATGCGGCCAGGCCCTTCGTCTCAGAGCGCATCATCAGCGAGATCTTGGCGGCCCTGGACAGCGCCGACGGCGCCCTTCCGGTGTTACCGGTGGTGGACACCATCAAGCGCGCCGACGGGACCAAGGTGGTGGATACGCTGGACCGGACCGTCTTGCGCGCCGCACAGACGCCGCAAGGGTTCCGGTATGGGCTTATCTGCAAGGCGCATGAGGCGGCCGCGGCCGAGGCGGGTCACGCGTTCACGGACGATGCCTCCATCGGCGAATGGGCCGGTCTCACCATCACCATGGTTGACGGGGCGCCGGAGAATCGGAAACTGACGACCCAGAACGATATTGAAGAGGCCAGAGCCTGGATGACCAAAGCCCCCTCCTCGCCGCTCACCG
>JBCDDQ010000309.1:0-5749 GCA_039180225.1 Pseudomonadota bacterium | reverse complement strand
GTGCGATGTGGTGCATCGGACGAGCTTCGCAACGCCGGAGATGGGCTGATTTGGCCCACCGAAGGCCGGGTTTTAGCGGCCGCGGAGCGGCGTTGCGGGCCGCTTGTGGTCGGCCAGACCAAGGCGCGACCCGCGCCTCGTCAGCTGACGCGAAAACCGGGTCAAGCGATGCCATATGACAAAGAACTGCTCTAGAATGTGATAAAGCGCACTTGCCCGAAAAGCGCCGTTTGTGCTTGTTAGGGGCAACGATCGGCACCGCGTGTCAGCGCCGACGGGGTCTGAGATTTGCATCACGCAGTTTAGGTGGCCCTGTTTGGGCCACATCACACCTTTCAGCGGCCGCGCACATTTAGAGCAGGACAGATAAAACACATGGACAAGATCCGTATTCGAGGCGGCCACACGCTGTCAGGGGAAATCCCGATTTCCGGGGCCAAGAACGCAACCCTGCCCCTGATGATCGCCAGTTTGCTGTCGGACGAAACCCTCACCTTGCGCAACGTGCCGCGCTTGGCCGACGTTCAGCTGCTCAACCGTATCCTGGGCAATCACGGGGTGGACATGAGTGTGGACGGCAAGCGGCCCGGCAAATGCGGCCTGTCCGGCGACACGGTGCACCTGACGGCCCGTCAGATCGTCGACACCACAGCGCCCTACGAACTGGTCTCAAAAATGCGCGCCAGCTTCTGGGTGCTGGGACCGTTGGTGGCGCGCTGCGGCGAGGCCAAGGTCTCCCTGCCCGGCGGCTGCGCCATCGGCACGCGGCCGGTGGACCTCCATCTGATGGGCCTGGAAGCGCTTGGCGCCAACATCGATGTGGTGGGCGGCTATGTGGTGGCAAGCGCACCGAAGGGCCTCACCGGCGCCCACATCACCTTCCCCAAAGTTTCCGTTGGCGCCACCCACAATGTGCTGATGGCGTCCACTCTGGCCAAGGGGCAAACGGTTCTGGAGAACGCCGCCATGGAACCGGAGATCGGCGATGTGGCCGAATGCCTCAACAAAATGGGTGCCAAGATCAGCGGCATTGGCACCTCAACCCTGACCATTGAAGGGGTGAGCCGGCTGAACGGTGCCACCCATGAAGTTTTGCCGGACCGGATTGAGACCGGCACCTACGCCATGGCCGTCGCCATGACCGGCGGCGATGTGGTGCTGACCGGCGCGCGCGGCGATCTGCTGGAATGCCTGTTTCCGGTCATGGAGCAGGTGGGCGCCAAAATGACCTCCACCAACCAGGGCATCGCCATATCGCGCAACGGCCAGGACCTGTCGCCGGTGGATGTGGACACCAGTCCCTACCCCGGCTTCCCCACCGATCTGCAAGCCCAGCTCATGGGGCTCATGACCAAAGCGCATGGCACATCGCGGATCCGCGAGACCATCTTTGAGAACCGCTTCATGCATGTTCAAGAATTGGTGCGCCTGGGCGCAGATATCAGCCTGGATGGGGATACGGCTCTGGTCACCGGTGTGGAGCGCCTGCAGGGCGCACAGGTTATGGCCACCGACCTGCGGGCCTCTGTTTCGCTGGTGATCGCCGGCCTTGCCGCGGAGGGTGACACGTTCGTCAATCGCGTCTATCACCTGGACCGAGGATTTGAACAACTTGAGAAGAAACTGTCTGCCTGCGGGGCGGATATTGAGCGGGTCAGTGCCTGAGTGGCCCTGGGGCCCGGCTCTGATTTAGGGCTGGCAGCAATGGATTTACTAAAGCTCGGTGCGCTTGACGCGGACGATCTGAAGATCATTTCCGCGCACATGCAGGACGCCCTGGTGCGCGTCGGTGACATTAAGTTTCTGGCCGGAACCCAGCGCTTCGCGCTTCTGGCCAACCGCTTCAACTGGGCAGATGCCGGCGACAAGAGCGGTGCGTTCACCCGCCGGCGCACTGGTCTGCATTTCAACACGGTGAAAGCGGTGCGCTCGTCGCGGATCAAGCACACGGCCGACGATGCGATCCTGGAGCTCCTGGCCATCAATTTCGAAGAGACCGATCCGCCGTCAGGCATAGTGCGGCTGGAGTTTGCCGGTGGCGGCGCTATTGAGCTTGAGGTGGAATGTCTGGACGCCTGGCTCGCCGATCAAGGCTCTGAATGGGGCGCTTCGCGCAAGCCGGAGCACGACCTTGATTCAGAACCAGGTTAGGGCGCACCCATCATGGCCATCCGACTGAACAGCGCCGATTCAGGCTTCGATAAGCAGTTTTCCGCCATGCTCGGCGCCAAACGCGAGGAGGCGGAGGATGTGAACGCGGCCGTGGCCGCCATCCTCGCCGATGTGCGTGCGCGCGGCGATGACGCCGTGGTTGAGTATACGGAGCGGTTCGACCGGTTTTCCGTTGCCGATCTGGGCCTCAGCATCAGCTCAGACGAGGTGTCCGAGGCGGTCAAGCGCTGCCCCCCTGAGGTCTATGACGCCCTTCTTTTCGCACATGAGCGCATCCGCGCCTTCCATGACAGACAGCGCCCCGACGCCATCCAATACACCGATGAGGCCGGTGTTGAGCTCGGCCAGCGCTGGACCCCGGTAGACGCCGCAGGCCTCTATGTGCCGGGCGGCACGGCAGCCTATCCCTCATCTGTGCTGATGAACGCGGTGCCGGCAAAGGCCGCGGGCGTTGAACGCCTGTGCATGGTGGTGCCCACCCCTGACGGCATCACAAACGACCAGGTTCTGGCCGCCGCGGCCATTGCGGGCGTTGACGAGATTTACCGCATCGGCGGCGCCCAAGCCGTTGGGGCGCTGGCCTATGGCACGGATAAAATCGCGCCGGTGGCCAAGATTGTAGGCCCGGGCAATGCCTATGTGGCCGCCGCCAAGCGCCAGGTGTTCGGCACGGTGGGCATCGACATGATCGCCGGGCCTTCCGAAGTGCTGATCCTGGCGGACGGCGAGAACAGCGCGGACTGGATCGCTGCCGATCTCCTGGCCCAGGCCGAACACGATGTGTCGGCCCAATCGATCCTCATCACCGATAGCCAAGCGCTCGCCGATGATGTGGAAGCCGCGGTGGAGGGCCAGCTGAAGACCCTGCCGCGGGCCGAGATTGCCGGCCAGAGCTGGCAGGACAATGGGGTCATAATCGAAGTGCCCGCGCTGCGCGAAGCGGTGAGCCTGGTGGACCGGATCGCCCCGGAACATTTAGAGATTTCAGCAAATATCGAAGCAGAACTGGCCGCCGCGGTGCGCAACGCAGGCGCCATTTTCCTGGGACCCCACACGCCAGAAGCGGTCGGCGATTATGTGGGCGGGCCCAACCATGTGCTGCCCACGGCGCGCTCGGCCCGTTTTTCTTCAGGCCTGGGCGTCTTGGATTTCATGAAGCGCACCTCGATTTTGCGCTGCTCGGCCGATGCCTTGCGCGCGATCGGGCCGGCCGCTGTCACCCTCGGCCGGGCAGAAGGCCTGGAGGCCCATGCCCGCTCCGTGGCGCTACGGCTCAACATGAGCTGACACGGCCATGACCGATGCTCCCTCAAAGAACCGCCTGGTGGCCATTGACCTGGACGAAAGCGCGTTTTCCAACCCCTCGCCCGACATCGATCATGAGCGCAAAGTCGCCATCTTCGATTTGCTGGAGGAGAACGAGTTCACCGTGGTCGATGAGAGCAAGGCGGCGGAGGGCCCGTTCCATCTGATCTTGTCCATCGCGGACAACCGGCTGGTGTTCGACATTGCGGACCATCAGGAGCGCCAATGTGCGGTGTTTGGGCTTTCCATGTCGCCATTCCGGCGCATCGTCAAAGATTACTTCATGATCTGCGACAGCTATTTCCAGGCCATCAAAACCGCAACGCCGAGCCAGATCGAGGCCATCGATATGGGCCGGCGCGGCTTGCACAATGACGGCAGCGAGATCTTGCAAGCGCGCCTGGCCGGGAAGATTGAGGTTGATTTTGACACTGCGCGCAGGCTGTTCACGCTGATTTGCGTCCTGCATTGGCGCGGCTAACGCCCCGGGCCGCCCATGGCGCAAGACCTCCCCTCCGCTGTGCTCTTTGCCTGCACACAAAACGCCATCCGCTCGCCCATGGCCGAGGGTCTCATGCGCCATTTCTACGGCCACCGGGTGTTCACCGCGTCCGTGGGGGCCATGACCGGCGAGCTGGACGGTTTTGCCGTGTCGGTGATGGAGGAGCTGGGCATCGATATTTTCGGACATCGGCCCACCAGCTTTGATGATCTGGAGGACACCTCGTTTGACATCATCATCTCGCTTTCTCCCGAAGCCCAGCACAAGGCCGTGGAGCTGACCCGCACCATGGCATGTGATGTAGAGTATTGGCCGACGCTTGATCCCACCTTTGTGACCGGCAGCCGCGAACAGATCATCGAGTCATACCGCTCCACCCGAGACGGTATTTTGCAGCGGATCCGCCAGCGCTTTGGCCAGATTTCCGCGCCCGTGGTGTAAGCGGAGATAAGGTTATGCACTCTGTGACACCCCGGTCCCTTGATTTTCTCCGCGCGGTTCAGCATTGTCCGCTGTTGTCGTTCCCCAAAAAGGTATTGAGTCGTTCATGAATGACGTGCGCGTCAAACTTGTTCTCGCCAGCGCCTCCCCGCGCCGGCTGGCGCTGTTGGATCAGGTGGACCTTGCCCCCGATCTGATGCATCCCACGGACATTGATGAAGAGCCCAAGAAGCGCGAAACCCCCCGCGCCGTGGCGCTGCGCCTGGCAAAGGCCAAGGCGGAGGCGGCCGCCCGGGCCACCCAGGTGCGCGAGCTGGGGCCCAACACGTTCATTCTGGCGGCTGACACGGTTGTGTGTGTGGGTCGGCGGGTGATCCCGAAGCCAGACCGCATTGAGGAGGCGGCAGCGGGCCTGCGCCTGCTCTCAGGCCGCGCCCACAAGGTGATCACCGGCATTTGCCTGATCGCGCCGCAAGACCAGATGCGCAGCCGGTTGGTGGAGACCAAGGTGCGGTTCAAGCGGCTGAGCCGGGATGACATTGAGACCTACCTAATGAGCGACGAGTGGCGCGGCAAGGCGGGTGGTTATGCCATTCAGGGCCGGGCGGAAGCTTTTGTGCGCATGATCAACGGGTCCTATTCCAACGTTGTGGGCCTTCCGGTGTATGAGACCATCGCGTTGCTGCAGGGCAATGGCTACCCGGTTTACTTTTCCTGGCTGAACGCCGGCGATTAAAGGGGGAGAGGTCTGATGTCTTCAGAGCCCAACGGCAGCGCCGAACCGATCCGGCTGAGACCGCGCCGCGCCTGCCCGATTTGCCAGGCGCCGTCCAAGCAGAAGTATCACCCCTTTTGCTCCGCCCGGTGCGCTGATGTGGACCTGCACCGCTGGCTCGGCGGGGCCTACGCCATCCCGGCGGAAGACCCGCCGGATTTTGAGGAGGCCCCGGGCCTGGACGAGATGGACGGCCCGCAATAAATATTTCCGTGATCGCGTGGCCGCACGGCTGGACAGACGCACCACAAAACCCTATAAACGCGCCGCTTCATGAACGCTGGCTTGATTTGGCTGGCGCTGATCTTAGCAAGCCCAGGTAGCTCAGTTGGTAGAGCAGCGGACTGAAAATCCGCGTGTCGGTGGTTCGATTCCGCCCCGGGGCACTGGTTTTAGAGCTGCGGACGCATTTCCCGACCAAGGCGTTATCCACGTCTTGAAATGGGCGCAAAGCCTAACTATATGTTTTCAAATCGAAAAGTGATGGTGCCCAGGGGCGGAATCGAACCACCGACACGCGGATTTTCAGTCCGCTGCTCTACCAACTGAGCTAC
>JBCDDQ010000308.1:0-5760 GCA_039180225.1 Pseudomonadota bacterium | reverse complement strand
TTTTGAGGATGTGGGGATCACGCGGGTCCGGAAACGGATCAGCAAGGGTTCTTGTAGATGCAACTCCGATCGCAACCGATCGGCTGTCTAAACGGGTGTTGGGGCGCCGGGAATTGGAGGATGAGAACTGCAGAATGCGGACCTGTTCAGACCGGTCATTATCGGCCGGATGCTGAGGGTAAGTGCTAAGGGGCCGCGGCAGGAACGAGCTGAAAACTATCGAAAATTGTCGAGTTAAAGAGTGAGTCCGGGACCGGCCACGGGCGAGGCCAACCGGCGGCAGCCATTTGTCGGCTGCTGGAACCAAAAAGACTTATCAAAAGACTAATCACTTGTGCGGGCGATCATTGACAATGACTACGAACGACTTTGACGGAAAATCGGGGCCAGACAAAAAAGGTGAGGGCCGAGCAATCGACAAGGGTGGGTTGCAGAAGAAGTGGGACAAGATAAGCCAGAGACTGAGGGCAGAACTGGGAGAAGAACTCTTCGCCAGCTGGTTCGCCAGAATGGAACCTGAAGAGGTGGTGGGCACGCGGCTTGTGGTGTCTTTACCGACGCGGTTTCTCCAGAACTGGGTCCAAACTCACTATTATGACAAGCTCCTGAAGATTGTTGACGGGGTTTATGGCGATATCGAAGCTGTGGCGGTGAAGGTCCGTGCCAGGGGTGTTCCTGTGCGCACCAGCTGCCAGCCTCAGCCCGATGCTTCAGACCGGCCTCAATCTTCCAACGGTGCGGGCACGCGCGAACGGCCAGCTGCGTCGTCAGGCGGACGCGATGGGGGCCCTCCGGATGACAGGGGCTCAACGCTCGATCATAACTTCACCTTCGAGACCTTTATCTCAGGACCCTCCAACTCGCTGGCCTACTCGGCCGCAAGGCGGGTGTCGGACACCGCTCCCGGCCTGCCGGTGAGCTTCAACCCGCTCTACCTGCATGCAAATGCAGGTCTTGGCAAAACGCACCTGCTGCACGCCATTTCCTGGCGCATCCGGCAAGTGCATCCGAGCCGTAAGGTGCTGTATCTCACCGCTGAGCGCTTCATGTACCACTTCCTGGGCGCGCTCAAAGCCCGCGACGTGTTGCCGTTCAAGGACTATTTCCAGTCCGTGGATGTGTTGCTGATCGATGACTTCCAGTTTCTGCAGGGCAAATCCATGCAGCAGGAGTTCTGCCACACGTTCAATTCCTTGGTGGACATGAAGCGGCAGGTGATTGTGGCAGCAGACCTGCCGCCGGCCCAGCTGGAGGGCATTGACGGGCGTATGCGCTCGCGCCTTGCCGGCGGTCTTGTGGTGGATATCCAGGCACCTGATCTCGATCTGCGCCGCAGGATCCTGCGCACCCGTCTGGACGGGGCGCTCACCAAAGACGCCAGTATCTCCATCTCTGACGAAGTGTTGGAATTCGTGGCCAACCGCATCACCGGTGGCGGCCGGGAGCTGGAAGGCGCGCTCAACCGCGTGATCGCCAGCCAAATCCATGCCCGCGCGCCACTTACCGTGGATCAAGCGGCTCTGGCGCTGCGTGATCTGGTGCGCACCACGGATATTCAGCGGATCAAAATTGACGATATCCTGAAGGTGGTCGGGCGCCACTACAACGTGCCCAAGGCCGATCTCCTGTCGCCGCGCCGCGCAAGATCCATTGTGCGGCCCCGGCAGATCGGCATGTATCTCGCCAAGACGCTCACCACCAGGTCTTTGCCGGAAATCGGACGGCGCTTCGGGGGCAGGGATCACAGCACGGTGCTCCACGCCGTGCGCAAGATAGAAGAGCTGATGCAGGCCGATGAGAAGCTGTCACGCGAAGTGACCATGCTGGTGCGTCTGCTCGAGCAACAGTAGGGGAGGCGAAGTCGGGGCGCGCCGGTTTATCCACAGCGCCCCGCCTTCCGCCGCTTCAAGACTGGTCTCTTGCATCTGACCGTGAGAAAAGCCAGAGTGTGCGGCCCAAAAGCCGGATGATTCGCGGGAATGATCCCTCTTCGGAGCGAAATCTGAAAATGCGTGTGACCATTGAACGAGCCGACCTGCTGAGATCTCTCACCCACGTCCAAAGCGTGGTGGAACGGCGAAACACCATTCCTATCCTCTCCAATTTGCTCATCAAAGCAGAGGGCTCCAGCGTGCAATTGTCGGCCACCGATCTGGATATAGAAGTGGTGGAAAGCTCTTCTGCAGAGGTGGCACAAGCTGGGGCTACCACGGCACCGGCGCACATGATGTACGATATCGTGCGCAAGCTGCCTGATGGGGCACAGCTGGAGATCACGCAGGGACCCGATGAAAACCGCCTCGCCATCTTTGCGGGGCGTTCGCGCTTTTCGCTGGCGGCCCTGCCTTCGGAGGATTTTCCTGACCTCGCCACCGGCGATATGACCCACTCTTTCAAACTTGCCGCAGCAGACCTCAAAGGCCTGATCGAGAAGACCCGGTTTGCCATCTCCACCGAAGAAACCAGATACTATCTGAACGGCATCTATCTTCACTCTGTAGACACGGAAAATGGCCCGATGCTGCGCGCGGTGGCGACCGACGGCCACCGCTTGGCGCAGGTTCAGGTAATCCTGCCTGGTGGGGCAACAGACATGCCCGGCATCATTGTGCCCCGCAAAACCGTTCAGGAGCTTTCCAAGCTTTTGGAGGATTCAGAAGCTGAGGTGGATATCTCCTTATCGGCAGCGAAAATCCAGTTTTCCGTGGGCAGTGTGGTGCTCACCTCCAAGCTGATTGACGGCACCTTCCCCGACTATGAGCGGGTGATCCCCAAGGACAATGACAAGGCTCTTGAGGTGGACACCAAACTGTTCTCCCAGGCTGTGGACCGCGTCTCAACCATCAGTGCGGAAAAGGGCCGTGCCATTAAGCTCAATCTGGAGGCCGACAAGATCGTCCTCACGGTAAACAATCCCGATTCCGGTTCAGCAGAAGAAGAAGTGGCGGCGGGCTATGCGTCCGATCCCATCGAGATCGGCTTCAACTCGCGCTATCTTTTGGACATCGCAAGCCAGTTCGGCGGCGACACAGCAACCTTCATGCTGTCTGATGCCGGCTCGCCCACAGTGGTGCAAGACGGTACAGACGACACGGCCCTTTATGTGCTTATGCCCATGCGGGTATAGCCGCCTAACCGCATTGAATTTCCTTGCGATTCGGGGGTTTTCACCCCATATGATGTATTGTGTCGACATCACTTGTTCAACCATCCGGTCCTGCCCAAACCAGTGCCTCATCAGAGCGCGGTGATGGCCGCGCTTTGGCGCTCACGCGGCTCACCCTAAGCCAGTTTAGAAACTACCCCAGCCTGCGCCTGGAACTTGAACCGCATGCGGTGGTGCTGACCGGGGCAAACGGGGCGGGAAAAACGAACTTACTCGAAGCGATTTCCATGCTTGCGCCAGGGCGGGGCCTCAGATCTGCCCCGTTTGCAGAGCTGGTGCGTGCAGAAGGCGATAAGGCGCCGCGCCAATGGGGTGTTGCGGCCGAACTTGTGGGCCCTGAAGGGGAAACCAAGCTTGGAACCTCCTGGACAGACCCTGAATTTTCCGGCGGAAACCAAGCAGGACGGCAGGTCAAGATTGATGGCGTGCTCCAGAAGAGCTCCGGCGCGCTCAGTCGTCATGTCCGGGTCACCTGGCTCACCCCGTCGATGGACCGG
The DNA here is from genome assembly GCA_039180225.1 of Pseudomonadota bacterium. Classification (GTDB taxonomy): domain Bacteria; phylum Pseudomonadota; class Alphaproteobacteria; order Rhizobiales; family CAJQND01; genus JAAEUE01. The sequence continues at coordinate 2,097 of JBCDDQ010000308.1, read as the reverse complement.
CTCTTCACGGGCCCTGCCGCGGACAGGCGCCGTTTCCTGGACCGCCTTGTGTTGTCGTTTGACCCGGACCATGGCACCCGCGTGCAGACCTTTGAGAAGGTGATGCGCGAACGCAACCGGCTTTTGGAACAAGGCAGCAGCAGTGCGGCCTGGTTCTCGAGCTTGGAACAGCAAATGGCTGAAGCGGGCATAGCCATTGCTGCAGCAAGGAGCGCGGCAGTGAGCGAGCTGGCCGCCCTTTTGGCGCGTACGGGGGAGGCTTCTGAATCAGGTCATTTTCCTTGGGTTGAGATCTCTTTGGATGGCGAACTGGAACGGCAAATTAGTGAACTTCCTGCAGTGGAAGTTGAGGAAAAATATCGTAGAATGCTGGCCGAATCGCGCGCTCAGGACGCCGCGGCGGGACGCACCCTCCATGGTCCTCACCGCAGTGACCTGAACGTGGTGCACGGGCCCAAGGGAATAGCCGCCAGCTATTGCTCCACAGGTGAGCAAAAAGCGTTACTGGTGGGGATCGTTTTGGCCCATGCCCGGGTGATCCGCGCGGCGTTCGAGGGCTTCGCGCCGCTTTTGCTGCTGGACGAGATATCGGCACATTTGGACGAAAGCCGGCGCAATGGTTTGTTTGACGAGTTGACGGAATTGGGCGCTCAGGCGTGGATGACGGGAACAGATCTTTCTTTGTTTTCCGCGCTTGGCGATAGGGCACAGTACTTGGCGATGGACGATGGGTCCGTAAAGCGCAACTGAGAGAACGTTTATGAGCGAAGAGACGACACCCGAAGGCACTGAGAACGGCACCGGAGAAGATTACGGCGCCGACTCCATCAAGGTGCTCAAGGGCCTGGATGCGGTGCGCAAGCGCCCTGGCATGTATATCGGTGACACCGATGACGGTTCCGGTCTGCACCACATGGTCTATGAGGTGGTCGATAATGCCATCGACGAAGCTCTGGCCGGCTATTGTGATTTGGCCACAGTCACCTTGAATCCGGATGGTTCGGTTACCGTCACCGATAACGGCCGCGGCATCCCCACGGACATCCATCCTGAAGAGGGCGTCTCTGCTGCCGAGGTGATTATGACCCAGCTGCATGCGGGCGGAAAATTCGACCAGAACTCCTACAAGGTTTCTGGCGGTCTCCACGGCGTAGGTGTCTCGGTGGTCAACGCCTTGTCCGATAAACTGCACCTGAAAATCATGCGCGATGGCAAAATCCACGAGATGAGCTTCAGCCACGGCAATGCGGATGGCCCGTTGACGGTCACCGGAGATGCCGGTGAGGAAACCGGGACGCACCTCACATTCCATCCCAGCGCGGAAACCTTTACGCAAACCGAGTTCGACTTCAAAACCCTGGAGCACAGGCTGCGCGAACTGGCCTTCCTAAACTCAGGGGTGCACATCCGGCTTGCAGACAATCGGGGCGTAGAGCTCGTTGAACTGGACCTGGTGTACGAGGGCGGCCTGGAAGAATTCGTAAAATACCTTGATCGCACAAAAACCGGTCTGATTGAGAACCCCATCATGATCCGGGCTGAGAGAGACGGTTTGGGTCTGGAAGTGGCCCTGTGGTGGAACGACAGCTACCATGAGAACGTCCTGTGCTTCACCAACAACATTCCGCAGCGCGATGGTGGCACCCACTTGGCCGGGTTCCGGGCCGCGCTGACACGGGTGATTAATGGCTATGCCAACAGCTCTGGCCTGGCCAAAAAGGAGAAGGTCACGCTCTCGGGCGATGATGCGCGCGAGGGCCTTACTTGCGTTGTGTCGGTTAAGGTGCCGGATCCTAAATTCTCCTCCCAGACCAAGGACAAGCTGGTGTCTTCGGAGGTTCGCCCTGTGGTGGAAAGCGTCGTCAACACCGAGCTCTCCGCCTGGTTTGAGGAGCATCCCACTGAAGCCAAGCAGATCGTGGGCAAGGTGATTGAAGCCGCTGCCGCCCGGGAAGCGGCGCGCAAGGCCCGTGATCTCACCCGGCGCAAGGGTGCGCTCGACATCTCCTCTCTGCCTGGCAAGCTGGCAGACTGTCAGGAACGCGATCCGGCCAAGTCCGAACTCTTCATCGTTGAGGGTGACAGCGCCGGAGGCTC
>JBCDDQ010000307.1:0-5761 GCA_039180225.1 Pseudomonadota bacterium | reverse complement strand
TAGACCCAAGACTGCGCGCCCGGTCCACCGTTCAGATACTTGTAGGTGCACCCCATCGCCAGGTCCACGTTGCAGGCGTCAAGCTCCACCGGGTAGATGCCGGCGCTGTGGCACAGATCCCAGATCATGATTGCTCCGGCTTCCTGCACCTGGGCTGTGATTTCGGCCATGTCAAAGAGCTCGCCAGAGCGGTAATCCACATGCGACAGCAGGACCACGGCCACATCTTCATCCAATACATCGGCAAGGCTTGCCCCGGCCTCGCCGATCAGGCGGCGGCTGAGCTTTTCGCGCCCGTGCATTGCGCCTTCGGTGATGTAGAGGTCCGTGGGGAAGGATCCCGCTTCGCTTACCATGACCGATCGCTCCGGCCGCATGGCAAGGCCGGCCTGCAGGGTCTTGTAGATATTGACGGAAGTGGAATCGCTCACCACCACTTGGCCAGGTGCCGCCCCCAGCAGCGGCGCAAGCTTGGCACCAAGGCTTACCGGCAGCTCCCACCAGCCGGCGGCGTTCCAGCTGGAGATCAGCCCGCGGCCCCATTCTTCTTCCACAGCCTTGGCCATCTCAGCGGGAATGGTCTTGGCCATGGGGCCAAGGGAGTTGCCGTCCAGATAAATCAGTCCGTCGGCCAGTTCGAACTGGTGCCGGTAGGGGGCCAACGGATCAGCGCGGTCGAGCGCGCGAATGTCGTCTAAGGTCATGGTGCTTTTCGCCGCTCCCGGTTTGGCAAAGACAATCTCGTCTCATCTGTGCTTAAACAATCGCTGCTCAGACAACAAGAGATGGGGCCAACATGGACCAGACCGCGCTGAAAAACGAGATCTCCAACAGCTTCGGCTCGCCCGCAGTGGTGGTCGATCTGGATAAGGTGGAGGCCAACATCGCAAAGCTGCAAGGCCAGTGCGAGGCAGCGGGGCTCGCCAACCGGCCTCATGTCAAAACCCACAAAAGCCCTGAGCTGGCCAGGATGCAGGTCGACGCCGGCGCATCCGGCATCACCTGCCAGAAGCTTGGGGAAGCTGAGGTGATGGTCGACGGCGGCATGGACAATATTCTGATCAGCTACAACCTGTTGGGCCAGGAGAAGATGGAGCGTCTGGCCGCCTTGAGCAAGCGGGCCAACATAGCGGTGGTGGCGGACAATCCGGTTGTGGTGGAAGCCCTCGCCTCCGCAGGCGCCATGGCCGGTCAGCCGATCAACGTTCTGGTGGAATGCGATACCGGCCAGAAGCGGGCCGGGGTGGAAACCGCAGGCGAGGCAGTGGCGCTGGCCAGGCAGATTGGTGCAAACGCAGACCTCAGATTCAAGGGTCTGATGTTCTATCCCCCTGTGGATGGCTGGCCGGTGACGCAAGGCTTCTTTCACGAGGCGCAAGCGGGCCTCGCCGATGCCGGGCTCTCCGCAGAGATCGTTTCCACCGGCGGCACGCCCAATCTGGTCAATCTCGGCCAGCTCGACGGCGCCACCGAACACCGCTCCGGCACCAGCATCTTTAACGACCGCATGATGATGGCCTGCGGAGCCGCCACGTTGGACGACTGCGCGCTTCAGGTCCACGCCACGGTGGTCAGCCGGGCCGGACCTGAACGGGGCATTTTGGACTCAGGGTCCAAGACCCTGACCTCCGACCCGGGCGGTCTCGACGGTTTCGGCTTCATCCTGGAATACCCCGATGCCCGCATTAAGGGCTTTTCCGAAGAGCACGGATTTTTGGATCTTAGCCATTCAGGGCCAAAGCCCGAGGTGGGCGAGATTGTCCGGGTTGTGCCCAATCATGTGTGTGTGGTTGTCAATATGGTGGACCGGCTGGTGACCGTGCGGGGTGGGGAGATTGTCGGAGAGCTGCCGGTTGCGGCCCGGGGACGGATTTCCTGAAGCTGATCGGCACCTGAAGCTCCTTTTTCAGCTTCTTGTGCATGGCCCGGGCAAAGTCTGAATAGCTTGCCGCCGTCATCACAAACGCGCCCGGTCCGGCAATGACGTTCTGTTCGTAATATTGATCCAGAATGGCCAGGTCGGTGAGGATGGCCAGGCCGTTCACCGATATGCCCAGCTGCTCCGCCAGCGGTTGGGTCGACTGGGGCAACGGGCCGGCATTGTTGACCCCATCACCGGAGACATCGATTTTGCGCAGCTTGCCCGCATACCTGTTCTCGATGATGGATTTCATGGCCGCGCTCACGGCCGTGCCGATGGCGGTGAAGTAGCCCACATTCTCGCGCCTGGTCTCTTCCACCTGCCGGGCAAAGTCCAGGACCGAGGCGCGTGACTTGAGCACCTGCCAGGGCACTGTGTGTTCCTCGCTCGTCCAGCCGCCCCACTGGATCAACGAAACGGCAACTCCGTCATAGAGCCCGATCAGATCGATGATATCCTCTGAGCGGAAGGCCTGGGCGATGCCCCGCATCTGCAGGGCATATTCTTCATTGTTGACGCTGAGAGACGTGTCCACCGCCAGGACCAGCTCGATAGAGACCGGCGTTTGCGCGCGTGTTGGCAAGCTTGCCCACAGGGCAAAAAGGACAGTGGCAAGCCCCACCACAATAGGCACCTTCACGTCGGATCCCTTTCTCTGCGCGCACAATGGCATGGTACACGTTATCGCACCTGTCACAAAAACCCATTGGCGTGATCCAGGTAGACGGTTATGCTTTTGCTTTGAAACGGCAAAAAAGCCGAGGAACCTTTTGGTATGAGCGAGGGGAAGAGCTCTCCGTCTGCGGTTCAGGCGGAGACTGTGACAAAAATCTTCGGGAGCGGAGAGACCCAGGTGACCGCCCTCAACGAGGTGTCGGTCTCGATCCGTCAGAACGAGTTCTTCACGCTTCTGGGTCCGTCCGGGTGCGGCAAGACCACATTGCTGCGTCTGATTGCCGGGTTCGATCATCCCACCCGCGGCACCATTCATCTGGAAGGCCAGGACATTTCCTATCTGCCGCCCTACAAGCGCCCGGTGAACACCGTGTTCCAGAACTACGCCCTGTTTCCCCACATGACCGTGGGCGAAAATATCGGCTTCGGCCTGGAGATGCTGGGCCAGAGCAAGACGGAACGCGAGAAAGCGGTGGGCGAAATGCTCCAGCTGGTGCGCATGGACGAGCTGAAAGACCGCAAGACCGACCAAATCTCCGGCGGCCAGCAGCAAAGGGTGGCCCTTGCGCGGGCCCTAGCGCCTCATCCCAAGGTGCTTTTGCTGGATGAGCCGCTCTCTGCGCTGGATCTGAAGCTGCGCAAGGAAATGCAGATCGAGCTGAAGCGCCTGCAGCACGAAACCGGCATCACCTTCATCTTCGTCACCCATGACCAGGAAGAAGCGCTCACCATGTCGGACCGCATTGCGGTCATGAATGCGGGCCGGATCTTGCAGATCGGGTCGCCGCGCGACATTTATGACCATCCCGCGGAGCGCTTCGTGGCCAACTTCATCGGTGAGACGAACTTCCTGGATGCCGAACTGGTGAGCGCGAAAAACGGGTCGGCCCGCTTGCGCCTTCCCTCGGGCAAAATGGTGAACGCGGCTCTGGCCGAAGGGGCGCGCACGGAAGGGACAGTCTCCATCGTTGTGCGTCCGGAACATGCCGGCCTGACCACCGCCAAGAGTAAGGCTGCACTCACTGGGCGCCTGGAAAACGTGGTTTATTTCGGAACCGATACGCATTATCACCTGCGCCTTGACGGCGGCGGTGAGCCGTTCATCGTGCGCCAGCAAAACAGCCGCGATACTGAGGAAACCCTGACCCCAGGCGCCGAGGTTGGCATTGAAATCGGCAAGAATGCCGTCCAGGTATTGAGGGATTGAGATGAGCGAACTGGCAGCCTCTTCTCAGATCTCCGTCGACAATGCGCCGCGGGATGCGGCAAGCGCGCTGGAGGCTGCCGAGCGCCAGGAGGCCAAGCGGCGCTGGCTGTTGCTGAGCCCCGCCCTGGTGATTTTGCTCCTCGCCGCCAGCGGGCCCTTGCTGATCGTGCTGACCTATTCCTTCCTGAAGCCGGGGGACTATGGCGGCGTGATCTGGCAGTTCTCCACCGAGGCCTGGTTCAATGTGTTTCTGCAGGAAGACATCTTCGAAGAAACCACCACCTTCTCCGATGCGCATCTGTCCATCTTCTGGCGCTCGGTGCGCCTCTCCCTGGGCACCACTCTTATGGCGCTGCTCATCGGCTTCCCGACGGCCTACTTCATGGCCACGCGCCCGGCCTCCTCGCGCGATCTGTGGCTGTTTTTGATCACCATCCCGTTCTGGACCAATCTTTTGATTAGAACCTTCGCGATCATGGAAGTGATCCGCAACGAGGGGATCATCAATTCCATCCTGATCGGGCTTGGCATCATCGACACACCGATCCAGATGATGTTCACCGATTTCGCTATCATGCTCGGCATGCTCTATGTCTATCTGCCGCTCATGGTGCTACCGATCTACGCCTCCATGGAGAAGCTGGATTTCCGGCTGGTGGAAGCCGGGTACGACCTTTACGCCACCCGGTGGCGGGTGTTGAAGCGGGTCATCTTTCCGCTGGTCAAACCGGGGGTCATTGCCGGCTCCATTCTGGTGTTCATCCCCTCGCTCGGCGCGTATGTGACGCCGCGGGTTCTGGGCGGAGGCAAAAATCTGATGCTCGGCAACCTGATCGAGCTGCAGTTTGGCCAGGGCCGAAACTGGCCCTTGGGCGCCGCGCTCTCCATCACCTTGCTGGCCATCGTCATGATTGCGCTGCTCGCCTATGTGCGCAACGTCTCGCGCCAGGAAAACGCTCATGGCTGAGGTGAGCACCACATCCCAGACGCGCTTTTCCATCAAGCGCCAGCCCGGCTTCACCACGATCGCGATTGTGTGCTTCCTCATGTTGTACGCGCCGATCCTCACTCTGGTGACCTATTCTTTCAACGCCGGCACCTCGGTGGCGATCTGGGAGGGCTTCTCCTGGCGCTGGTATGAGGCGGCCTGGCAAAACGAACAGGTGCAGGACGCGGCGGCCCGCTCTTTGATTGTGGCCGCCTGCGCCGCATTCATCGCAACAAGCGCGGCCACCATGGCGGCCTTGGCCACAACGCGCACCAAACCCTATCGCGGCCTGACCACCGTCTACGCCCTGATCAACCAGCCCTTGATGGTGCCGGAAATCGTCACTGCCGTTGCGCTGCTCATTTTCTTTGCCGTCATCAAGGTGAACACCGGCTATCAGGGCCTCGGCTATCTCATCCTCGCGCACACGGCCTTTTGCATTCCGTTCGCCTATCTGCCCATCCGCGCCCGACTGGAGGGGATGGATCTGTCCCTGGAAAGTGCGGCGGCCGATCTCTATGCAACCCCCTGGCTCACCTTTCGCAGGGTGACCTTGCCGCTTCTGTTGCCTGGAATTTTGGCTGGTGCCATGCTGGCCTTTGTGATTTCCTTGGATGATGTGGTGATTACCGAGTTCGTCAAAACCCCCGGCCAGGACACGCTGCCCACCTATATGCTGGGCCAGCTGCGCCGGGTGGTGACGCCGGAAGTGAACGCCATTTCGACCGTGCTGCTCACGATTTCGGTGGTTCTGGTGAGTGTGTTTTTCTTCCTGAACCGGAGGAAAAGGTAAGTGATCTGCAACAAGAATGGGAGACGTCTGTCATGAAACTGAAACTTGTTAGCCTGGCGAGCGCAGCATTGCTTGCGTTCGGCGCCTCGGCCCATGCGGAAGGTGAACTCAACATCTTCAACTGGGGCAACTATACAAACCCGGACCTGATCAAAAAGTTCGAAGCCGAACACAAGG
>JBCDDQ010000306.1:0-5766 GCA_039180225.1 Pseudomonadota bacterium | reverse complement strand
GAGCGAGACATTGGCCGTGCCCTTCGGATAACCATTGTTGTTGAACAAGTCGTCGAACAGGTCTCCGAGAACGGTTCCCAAGATCGTGCCGAGAAACGCGCCCACGCCAGGCAGGATGATGGTCCCCAGTGAGATGCCGAAGGCGGTGCCAAAGACCGAACCCAGTCCGATCCCGCCCAGAGTTGAACCCAGAAAGCCGACACCGGCAAAGCCTGCCCCGATGGTCGAACCGAGCGCCCCGCCAACCGACCCGCCAATGGCACCTGCCTGACTGCCGGAGGTAACGATTTCGCGGGCGAGATAACCGCCCACGAAGCTGCTCACTGCACTGGCACCGGCATTCAGCAGGGAGGAGGCATTGAGGTTGTGGAAGAGATCGATGGACGAACCATTGGAGATCTTAATGGCATTGTCGATGACCGTGTTGGTCACGGTCCCAATGGTTTTGGAGGTCACGGTTTGGAAGAGCTGGCCTTCGAAGCCGCCATCAATACTCAACGCTTCGCCAAGCTCGCCGGCAAGGAAGCCGGAGAGAGTACTGATGCCGGCGGACTTCAGATTGTTGAGCACATCAGCACCGAAATCCTCAATGCTTCTCTCAACTGCGTCTGCGAAAGAGAGCGCCTCTCCAGTGCCCAACCGCTGATTTGCGAAGAATAAGCTATCTATCCCATTGTCGGTAAAGTAGAGGTCGATGGCCTCTCCCAGATTGCCAAGGACGGATGAGAGTACCGATCCGGACGCGATCTCCGCGAACAGGTCATTGCCCACCAGCGCGTTGCTCAGCTGGGAGCCAAAAAGGGAGCCGATGGCTTCCCCATCGAGGGCCTGATCCACGCGGTAGAGTGTGACCCGTTCTTCTGTGATGAGTTCACCGCTCGGATCGAGTTTGAACGGTTGGCGGATTTGTGTGTTGTCGGAGAAGGTGGTGATGCGGGTCACTGCGTCTAAGGTGCCGTCGCCGTCACTGTCTGAGAACACAGCATGCCTGCTCTTGATGGTCGGGCCTGGCACCTTCAGGCCGTGGGTAGCCTCCACAGCCTCCCCGCCCGGGGTAGGTTCGTCCAGCAATTCACGAAGTTCTGCGTCAATCTCGTCTTCTGAGAGGGTCGCACGTCTCGTCAAAAGGGCCAACGCCTCATCTTCCCCAATGTCACCTCCAAGTTCCGCAATGATTTGGATGATCGCGTAGTGGGTCTCCTGAGTGATCTCGACTTGATCGCCATCCGTGTTCAAGCCGAAGCTGACGATTGGATCAATGTGTGGATTGCCTGGTCTTTCCCCTTCCAGCAGGTTAATCATCTCGCCTGGCTCAAGACCACCGGGCACCCGATGGATCTGTCCATCCGAAAGCTGAAAGACCTCATGGCCATGTCCAAAGTGTTTTAGAGTATCGGCGTAGATGCGGTCGATCAGGATTGTGGGGTTTGTTTCCACATCATATGTGGCGGCTCTCTCAAGCTGATCAAGAATCTGATCGAACCCATCTGCGGCGGAGTCGGAGAACAGTCTATAGCCAGTGATAGCTTCAAAAACGGCTTGCTTTGATATGTTAGAATTGTCGGCATAAGGGCTGTAAGAATCGAGAAACTCCTGCCCCATAATCGAGAACTTCTCTCCCGACTTGCTTACACCAACCACAATCGGATTGTCTCTCAACACCGCAATGATATCAAATCCGCGTGGGCCCAAGAGGCTTATTGACTGGCCCGGTGCGAGTCCGTTCGAGGTATAGAACGCCGTGCCGTCAGCAAAGTGGAAGAGCTGATGTTTGTCTTCCGAAAGAGTTGGGCCGAGTTTCTCAGCAAGCTCCCTCGATATGATGACGCCACCTGCATCACCGTCGCGGATTTCAAGAAGAACCTGATCTAACCCGTCCACCGAAATAGAGTGGACGGAGAGAGCCTCTATTAGATCAACGATTGCACTAAGTGCGTAGTTCTCAGGCCAACGTGCGTGCGCGAGTTCGAGAACACTAACAACACCCTGCGCAGATTGATACACTTCCCAAATCTTCCGTGCCAAACCGAAAGGCCCAAGGGCAGCAGAGATTGTGGCGTCTATAACCTCTTCCGCAACGAGGCTTCTAAAGAACTCAACGCTCGCATCGATCCCATAATCGGCGGCCGCTTCTTTAAATGTCTCAAACCCTCTCTTGATCTGATGTTCTCTAATAATTTCAAAAATTAATGCGGTCTGGAGAATCAAGACTGGCCCATCCACTGTGCCGTTCGCTAGGCTGTCGAATGCGCTGGCTAATTTGTTTTTGAGATTGATGCTTTCTGGAAGATTCCTATCAGGGTCTATGCGTGTGTAATTTTGTTGCTGAAATTGGGCGAGTGCTTGTTTTTGAGCTTGTGTCAGCGAATCTGTATTCTCTGAGCCAAGGTCAATCGGCGGTCCCGTCTCGGGGTTAGCCGCCCCTTTTCGATTATACTCTTCGATTAAGAACCGGTCGTGGTTGTTCAGATAGAACTTTACGGCGTCTTGGTTTGTCCCAACCAGACCCTTCACCGTCTCCTCTTGAACTGTTGAAATCCGGTTGGCCGCCCGGCTGGCGGCTTGCTCTGGGTTGAATTTGCCAGAGGTCATTTCCGCATGAAAAGTCTGGCGAATTTGATCCAGCTTCATCCAGAGTTCTTCTGAGTATTTGAAATGTTGAGTGTCCCCCTTCAAATGCATTGCCGCATAATGGCCGTTCCCAGCCGCAGTGGCCTGCACGTCTGCGCTGTTTGGCAGAACGACCAGGTTTTCTGTGCTGTTCAGATCGAACGCATAAGCACCACCAGAGTGCTTATTGATCTGGACAAACAGCATTTCGAACTGGGCCGAAACAGCTTCAGGAATTACATGATGGATCTCAACCTTGTCCCAACCGCCATAGGTATTGTGATCCCGGTACCAGGGACCGTCGTCCTGTGAAACAAGCTGTTCTAAAGTCTGTCGCAGCTTGGCGGTGTTAGCGCGTTCAATGATCGTATTTGACATACCCCACATTCCCCTTGGTTCTTGCGTTGTGGTTCGTAAATCCGGCCAAGTTTTTTGATTGAGCGGCTTGCAGAAACTCAGCACTCATGAAGTAAGAAGCCCTGCCTCCTTCTCTGAACGACCAGATCGGCAAGTCTGTAACGAAGCTTTGAATGTCCGGTCTTTTTTGGATCGTTCTGACCTTTGGAGCCTCCGAAATCCTGAGGAAAACCGAGGAGTAACTATTGCGATCCGGCACTTCCTCATCTGGCTCAATATCCAATAGTCTCCCGCAGATGAAGACGTAGAATCTTGTGTGCTGAATTCGTCGGTCTGACTTGTGGAAGAACAACTTGAACTCGAAAAATTGATGAAGCCCCGGATCGACTTCCTCAACAAAGTCCCTGAATTCCTGTGTCACCACCGGCAACGGATCTGTCGTCCATAAAGCTGGAAACTTTGAGGGATCTGGCCCCTTACGACTTCGAGATCCCGTCGCAAGCTCTGCCTCAGCCATAAACCGCTCAGGATCAAGGGCCTGGCGGAGTAAGTAGGCGCTCATCCCCGGGCAACCAGGATCGGAGGGGTCTGGAACCGCAAGGGATTCGTAGTGCTCCAGCCAGACTGACTTGACGCCATCCCCATATCGCCATCTCAGAAAAATGTTAAACTTCGGCAAGCTAAAATTGGTCTGGAACCGGTAAAGCATCACGGGCCCTTCTCGTTGAAGTTAGAGATATTGGGCCTTAGCATAAGCACCGGAGAGCCGGTAGAATCCGTGGGCGCCAGTCCGATCTCAAAAGACTGGCCAGAGAGCTCGATAATTGTTTCCCCGGGAGTGAGAATCGGGCCGCGAGCAAACAAGTACGCCACTGTGTTGGCGAGATGCAGCAGTTTTTCCGTCTCGGACGACGAAACAAGCCCAATTTGAAGCTCATGCCCCGCGAACACCGCAAGTCCACGCGTCTGTAACACAGGTTGGCTTCCGCGTGAGAAGAGATGCATGCCCACCCAAAAAGACAGCGGCAGATCATCGGAAGCGCGAGCATCACCCTGTCCATGCCGTATCATGGCTTCGAGCGCGCGCTCCGCAATTTGGTTAAACTCTGAAGCAACCCTTAGCTGCCCCGAATTGGCCCAGAAGTATCCCATCGGCGTGTCAAACAGCTGGCCGATGGCATTTGCGACCAAAATCAAGTTGATAGATTGTGCAATCGCCTCCCCCATTCCTGGGGACACTGAGAGCGTCGATACAACAACGTGAGAGCGATGTTTTTCAGCGATTTGCGCTGAGGACGCATTATGTGTCGAAGGATGAAGCGTGGCCGAAAACTCTTCCCTTGGCATGGCCGTAGGCACCAAGAAAATTGAGTACTCCGCTCCTAACCATCTTACGAGGAGAGATGGATTGTTTGGCTTGTCTGCAAAAACCACGCGCAGCTCAGGATCCGCGAGCATCTCACGCATGCGGTCTTCAGACAGTTTATCCTTCAGATTCTCAAAGCTCTCTAATAGAAGGATAATCATCGGTGCGTGAAGTTTCGCCGGGACAAAACCGTCTAAAGCGAGGTTCGGTTCAGACCCTTCGCCCCTCAACATCGATCAGCCACCCCACGCACAACCCCAACCGCATAGTTCATCACCAGCAACTCCTTCCCCCCAAGTGCGCCGACCCGGTTCTTCATGCGGTTCACCCCGTCGCCAGGCAGCAAGTACGGCGGTGGGCCCATGACCTCGCACAGCTTGCGGCACGCGCGGACCGCAGCCTCGTCAGCCACAACCTCAACCCGCTTGGCTTCAGCTGTCAGAGAAACAGAGGATGGGCCACCGGCGGTCCCCCCGCAGGTCACCGCGACCACCGCCGGCAGCCCTGCCCCCGGCTTCGTGCGCCTCGCAAATTGGGCGCGCAGAAATGTTGGATTGCCGTCTGTCATGGATCCCCCCCGACGTGATGCAAATCGTTAACAAAAGGTTAACGCACACTCAAAGCCGCCACAATAGTTTTCTAAACGCACAAATGCGACATATTGCACCTTTAACGCGCATTAAGTTGCAATAATCGCCGCTAAGGTGGCGCTCTATGGGGATTTAACCAGCGATCTCCGCCGTCTCCACAACCGCGTGAAACAGAACGTCCGCACCGGCGGTGCTCCAGTCCTTTGTGATCTCCTCGGCCTCGTTGTGCGAAAGACCGTCCACGCACGGGCACATCACCATGGCCGTCGGCGCGACCCGGTTGATCCAGCAGGCGTCATGGCCTGCCCCTGAGATGATGTTCATGTGGGAGTACCCCAACCGCTCGGCCGCATTCCGGATGGCGCTCACACAGCCCTCATCAAAAGCCGGCGGGTCGAACTGGCCCACAATCTCGCACGCAAAAGTCACGCCCAGCGCATCGCACAGCGCCTGAGCCTCGGCCTTCATGCGCTCCACCATGGCTTCCAGCCGGTCCAGCTCGTGGGAGCGGAAGTCGACCGTAAACACCACCTGGCCGGGAATAATGTTGCGCGAGTTGGGTGAAACCTCGATATGGCCAATGGCGCCCACCGCGTTGGGCTGGTTGTCCATGGCGATCTCGTGCACCAGCTCGGTAATCTGAGCAAGACCCCGACCCGCATTTTTGCGCAGAGCCATGGGTGTTGACCCGGTGTGGCTTTCCTTCCCGGTGACCGTGCACTGCACCCAGCGAAGTCCCTGGCCGTGGGTCACCACGCCGATGTCTTTGCCCTCCGCCTCCAGAATGGGGCCCTGCTCGATGTGGAGCTCAAAGAAGGCGTGCATTTTGCGGTCGCCCAGCTT
>JBCDDQ010000305.1:0-5798 GCA_039180225.1 Pseudomonadota bacterium | reverse complement strand
GGTCGGCTGAGTTCATAGGCGCGCTGTTCTCGCTTGAAGGTCGGGTGGCGGTGGTCACCGGTGCCTCCTCGGGTATTGGGCGCCATATGGCCGGCGTGCTGGCAGGGGCAGGGGCGCAGGTCGTGGCCGTGGCGCGGCGCAGGGACCGGCTGGAAAGCATAGGGGACGCAGGTCAGATTGCAGCCCTTCCTTGCGATCTTTCAAATGTTGACGACTACGATGCATTGGCCGCCAATATGGCTGAGCCGTTTGGATCGCCGGACATTCTGATCAATGCGGCGGGCGTGAATTTCCGCGAGCCGGCCGAAGAGATCAGTGCTGAGAGCTGGCAGGCCACGTTGCACCTGAACTTGTCCGTTCCGTTCTTCTTGGCCCGCGGTTTGGTGCCGGGCATGCTGGACAAAGGCGCCGGTAACATCATCAACATTGCGTCTCTGCAAAGCTACCGGGCGTTTGAAAAGGGCATGGCCTACGGAGCCTCCAAGGGCGGCATCACTCAGCTCACCCGGGCGATGGCCCAGGCTTGGTCGAAGGACGGTATTGTGGCCAATGCGATCGCGCCCGGGTTCTTTCCAACCGAACTGACGGCCCCGGTGTTTGGTGATGATACCCTGAGCCGTCACCACGCAGAGGCCACAGCCATTGGCCGCAATGGCGAGCTGACAGACCTGGATGGGACCACTGTGTTCCTCGCGTCCCGCGGAGCGGCCTATGTGACCGGCCAGGTGGTCGCGGTGGATGGGGGATATCTCGCCACATGAGAGCGCTGGTTTACACAGGTCCTGAAGCGGTGGAGCTGCGCCAAGTGGTCGAGCCTCAGCCTGATGCGGACGACGTGGTGGTTGAAGTGGATGCGGTGGGCATTTGCGGCTCGGACATGCACGCTTTTCTGGGGCATGACGAGCGCCGTCCGGCGCCGCTGATCCTGGGCCATGAGGCATCAGGCACGGTGATTGAAGGCCCCGGCACGGGCCGCCGTGTGACCATCAATCCGCTTGTGACCTGCGGGCAGTGTGAAGCCTGCGTGGAGGGCCGCCACAATTTATGCCCACGCCGTCAGATCATCTCCATGCCGCCGCGCGAAGGGGCGTTTGCCGAACAGGTGGCGATCCCGGCCGTCAATGCGCTGGAGCTGCCTGACGGGCTGTCATTCGCCCAAGCCGCGCTCACAGAGCCCATATCCTGCTCCTATCATGCTGTGCGTCTGGCCGCTGAGGCTGCGCACCGACCGCTCTCTGAGGCCCGGGCCATTGTGCTGGGCGGAGGTGCCATCGGCCTGGCTGCGGCCCTGGTGCTGGCTGACATGGGCTGCGCCGATATATGGATTGCCGAGACCAATGAACTGCGCCACGGGCTTTTGAGCCGGGCCGGGAACTTCAAGGTTTACAACCCGCTTGAGGGTGCAAGCCCCGAGGCGGGCAGCGCGCATGTGATCGTAGACGCCTTTGGCGGAGAGGCCACGCGGGCAAGTTCCAGCGCGTTGGTGAAGCCTGGCGGCGTCATTGTCCATATCGGTCTTGCCTCAGGAGAAGGCGGGTTGGACGTGCGCCGCCTGACCCTTCAGGAAGTGACGTTTATCGGCACTTACACATTCACCCGCAGCGACTTTGCTCAGACGTTGAACGCCATTGCGACGGGCCGCCTCGGTCCGCTGGACTGGGTGGAAGAACGTGGCCTGGAAGATGGCCCGGGCGCATTCAAAGACATTCTGAGCGGCAAGGCCGCGCATCCGAAGATCATGTTTAGACTTTAAGAGAAAGGTACTGCACAAATGCCCATACCCCAGCTGCTTGTCCACAACCCGGAAGATAATGTGGGGGTTGTGGTTGTCGAGGGGCTCACTGCCGGCACGGAGATGCTTTGCGTGGTGACCCATGACAACACCGATTTCACCCTCACCGCCAAGGCTGATGTGCCGATCGGCCACAAGATCGCCCTGTCAGATCTGGCCGAAGGCGACACGATCGTCAAGTACGGCGAAGATATCGGCAAGATGGTGGGCGGTTGTGAGAAGGGCGGCCACGTGCACGTCCATAACCTGAAGACGAAACGCTGGTAGCGGGGAGCAAGTCAGATGACAGCAAACGAAAAAGTCATGGCTTACCGCCGCGAGAACGGTCGGGTGGGCGTGCGCAACCATGTGGTGATCCTGCCCGTGGACGATATCTCAAACGCGGCCTGTGAGGCGGTTGCCAACAACATCAAAGGGACCATGGCGTTGCCGCACTCCTATGGTCGTTTGCAGTTTGGCGAAGACCTGGAGCTCCACTTCCGCACCATGATCGGCACCGGCGCGAACCCGAACGTTGCCGCCTGCATCGTGATCGGCATTGAGCCGGGATGGACCCAGCGTATCGCCGATGGCATTGCTGAAACCGGCAAGCCCGTGGCGGCCTACTCCATCGAACAGCATGGCGACATCAACACGGTGGCCACCGCGTCGCGCAAGGCCAAGGAATTCGTGCACTGGGCTTCTGAGCTGCAGCGCGAAGAATGCAGCATGTCCGAGCTTTGGGTGTCCACAAAATGCGGTGAATCCGACACCACCACAGGCCTTGGCTCCTGCCCGACCGTGGGCAACATGTACGACAAGCTGCTGCCCAAGGGCATCTACGGCTGCTTCGGCGAGACCTCTGAGATCACCGGCGCGGAGCATTTGTGCAAAGCGCGAGGTGCAACGGAAGAGGCGGGCGACAAGTTCATGGCCATCTGGCAGGCCTACATGGACGATGTGATCGAGCCGCACAAAACCAGTGACCTGTCGGAAAGCCAACCCACCATGGGCAACATTGAGGGCGGTCTGACCACCATTGAGGAAAAGGCCCTCGGTAATCTGGAGAAGATCGGCCGTACCTCAACTTATGTGGACGCGGTCGGCCCGGCAGTGGCTCCAGAGAAAGGCCCCGGGCTCTACTTCATGGACACCTCCTCTGCGGCGGCTGAGTGTGTGACCCTGATGGCTGCGGCCGGCTTTGTGGTGCACACCTTCCCCACAGGCCAGGGCAACATTGTGGGCAACCCAATCGTTCCGGTGATCAAGATCTCTGCCAACCCACGCACGGTGCGCACCATGTCGGAACACATTGATTGCGATGTGACCGGTATCCTGTCGCGTGAGATGACGATCGACCAGGCCGGCGATGAGCTGATCGATATGATCCGCCGCACCGCCAATGGCCGGATGACGGCGGCTGAAGCGCTTGGTCACAAGGAATTTGTGATGACCAAGCTGTACCGCTCGGCCTAACGCACCTTACCCTCCACGTTCCGGTCGGCGCCGGGACGTGGGGGCCAGGTGATTCCATATGACAAAGAACTGCTCTAGATGTAATCGCTCACCCCTGGAATGCCCTCGACCGCCCGGCGCACCAGATCCTCGCCGCCTTCTTGCTTGGCATGTTCCAAAAGGCCGGTTCCGATGCCCTTGATCTGATCCATGGAGAGGCCATCGGCCTGCAGCGTTCCGACCAGTTTCATGGCTTCGCCGGCGCCGCCGCCCATCAGGCCACCCAGCATGCCGCCAAGGCCTCCTCCGCTGCTGCCGCCGCCGGCATATTGCTCTGCCAGCTCACCGGCACCGGGAAGCTTTGTAAAGAGCTCGCTCACGGCGCCGCTGTCGCCCTGGTCTTGCAGAAGCGAGAGCACCATGCCCACCGCCTTGTGGGCCAGTGCTTCGTCAATTCCGAGCTGGCTGGCCAGTTGCGAGATCAATTGTTCCATTCTCACTCTCCAAAAAAATCTGCCCCGGGCACATTCGTGCGGGGCAGCTGTGATTGCGTCTGAGGGGAATTTATAGCAGATTGCGCCGCAACATAACCCTATCCCTAGAATGTGACAGGCGAACTCTCTCATGACGGACGGCACCCAGGTTTTTATTGGTACAGCGCAAGAAAAACAGTTCTTGAATCTGAAGCTGGCGAACCGCCATGGGCTTATCACCGGGGCCACGGGCACAGGGAAAACCGTAACCCTGCAAATCCTGGCGGAAGGCTTTGCCGACCAGGGCGTGCCGGTGTTTGCTGCCGATGTGAAGGGCGATTTGTCCGGCGTTGCCGCGGAGGGTGAGCCGAAGGATTTTCTCATTGAACGCGCCAACAAGATCGGCTTCGACGATTACGGCTTCGATGCTTATCCCACGGTTTTCTGGGATCTGTTTGGTGAGCAGGGCCATCCGGTCCGGACCACGATCTCGGAAATGGGTCCGCTTTTGCTCTCGCGCCTGCTCAACCTGACCGAGGCCCAGGAAGGAGCGCTCAACATTGCCTTCCGGATTGCCGATGAGGAAGGGCTGGCGGTGCTCGACCTGAAGGACTTGAGGTCCTTGCTGGTTGAAGTCGGTGGCAGGGCCAAGGAGCTGAGAACCGAGTATGGTACGGTCTCCAAGCAATCGATCGGGGCCATCCAGCGCCGGCTGCTGGTGCTGGAAGAGCAGGGCGCAGAGAGCTTTTTCGGCGAACCGGCGCTCGACATCAAAGACATCATGCGCACCACGCGGGATGGCCGCGGCTATATCAACATTCTGGCGGCCGACAAGCTGATGCTGTCGCCCCAGCTTTACGCCACCTTCCTGCTCTGGCTTCTGTCGGAGCTGTTTGAGGAGCTGCCCGAAGTGGGTGATCCGGATAAGCCCAAGCTGGTGTTCTTCTTCGATGAGGCCCACCTTCTTTTCGACGAGGCGCCCAAGGCGTTGATCGAGAAGGTTGAGCAGGTGGTGCGCCTGATCCGTTCCAAGGGTGTTGGGGTTTATTTCGTCACCCAAAACCCGCTGGACGTGCCCGATGCGGTGCTGGCCCAGCTTGGCAACCGCATTCAGCATGCGCTCAGGGCCTATACGCCCCGCGAACAGAAGGCAGTGAAGACGGCTGCGTCCACTTTCCGTCAGAATCCGGATATCGACACGGAAACCGCCATTACGCAGCTTGGCGTCGGTGAGGCTCTGGTCTCTACGTTGGAAAAGAAGGGTGTCCCCTCCATGGTGCAGCAAACGCTCATCCGCCCGCCCTCATCACGCATGGGGCCTCTGGAAGATGGAGAGCGGCGCAAGGCGGTGGACGCCAGCCCGGTGTTTGGCCTCTACGATGAGACGGTGGACCGCGAATCGGCTTTTGAGATCCTGCAGAAGCGGGCCGAACAGCGGGCAGAAGCGGCAGAACGGGCGGCTGAAGAAGAGGCCCGCGCCAAAGAGGCCAAAAAGAAGGCCCGCTCCAGCGGGCGCTCAAGCCGCCGCATGAGCCACACGGAACGCTTTATCAGCTCAGCGGTGCGCACCATCGGCACGCAAATCGGCCGCGCGCTGATCAGGGGTGTGCTGGGCAGTTTGAAGCGGTAGGGGCTAACCCCCGCGTCCCTCCCATCGTCATCCCCGCGAAAGCGGGGAGCCATGCGGTTGGCTCTGAGCTGTGCGGCTCCGGGATGACGGTTGTTAAATTTCCGCGTCCTTGCGAAAGTGAGGACCTTCTCAGCCTAGGGCAAGAAGCGAGTTATGGGCCCTCGCGTTCGCGAGGGCGCGATGGGCAGCTTGAAACGGTAAATCCGGCACCAAATCCTTCCCTTATCGTCATCCCCGCGAAAGAGGGGTCCAGAGCCGCCGGCGCAGCACAGCGTTGCCCGCGCTACAACAAGTCGGCACAAACCTCGATCAGCTTTGCAAAATGGGCAACGCTCTGCTCTGCGTTGCCGACGGTCACATAGTCCCAGCGGCCCGGGATCCGCATGATCTCCTCATAGGTGATGAGCCAGGTGGCCTCGTCGGCGCTGAGGCGGAACTGAAGCTGATAGTCAAACTGATGGATGGTGAG
>JBCDDQ010000304.1:0-5883 GCA_039180225.1 Pseudomonadota bacterium | reverse complement strand
TCGAGACCGGCAACGCCAGACCGCTGCAATGCGGAAACATGGACGAACACGTCCTTGCCGCCGTCATCGGGTGCGATAAAGCCGTAGCCTTTCTCCTGATTGAAGAACTTTACTGTACCGCTCGTGCTCATTCGTGGGATCCTTTCCCGTCGAGGTAACTTGGATTATCAAACAGGTGTCCGCCCGCAAAAATGCAGTCGTATTCCTCTCAGATTTTGGGAGAACAAAGAAGCCCGTGGGGGGGTATTTGTTTCATAGTGCCGTCGGTCCGAGGGTGCGTCCAATCCAAAACAATGACACACCATGGCTTCCGATATATGGTTCTAGCCCCAACGGTTCAAGCCCAAAATCCCCATTGAAACGCTACATTTAGCCGTAGGAACTGTCATAAAACTGTCACATGACCGTGCAATCAGCCAAAACGACTGACAACGCGCAAAAAGTGAGGCCACAGGTCTCATTTATTCTGCAGGTTGCAGCTTTGGACCGCGCCCACTCAAAGACACTTCATGGCCCTGGTCGGGATTGTGCGGCACAAGGAACGACAAAATCAACGACACAAAGGCCATCCCGGCGCCAATTAAGAACACTGCCGCATGGGACTGGATCCAGATATAGCCCAGCATAACGGGCAGCCCGACGGCCGCCACATGATTGATGGAGAAGGCCACGCCTGCCGTGGGCGCGATGTCGGCCGGGTCGGCGATCTTCTGGAAATAGGTCTTGATCGCTATGGCCAGGGCGAAGAATGCATGGTCAAGGAGATACAGCCCCGCAGCGACCCAGGGGTTTTCCACAAAGGCGTAGGCCACGAACACGCCGATCAGGCCGATATACTCAAAGATCAGCGCCCGCCGCTCACCCCATTTGGCGATGAGACCGCCGATCATGGGCGCAAACAACATATTGAACACCGCATTGGCGATGTAGAGCATGGAGACCTGGGCGATCGTAAAGCCGAACTTCTCCACCATCATAAAGGCGGCAAAGACGATAAAGATCTGGCGCCGGGCGCCGGCCATAAAGGTAAGCGCGTAGTAGAGCCAATAGCGCTTCCTGAGCACCAGCTCTTTGCGTTGCGGCACCACCTCCTTAAAACGCGGGAACGTGATCCACAACAGCCCGGCAATCGCAATCGTCAGCCCGCCGCCGATCAGATAGATGGGGATGTAATCGAGGCCCAGATAGGTGTTGCACAGCCAGACAATCCCATAGGCTGAAATGGTCGCAACGGCTCCTGCCTGCATGATTTGGCCCAGCTGGCGTGGTGCAGTGGCTTTCGGCAACCACTGCAGGGCCAAAGACTGGTTCATGGTTTCATAGTAGTGAAACCCGACGCTCATCAGGAACGTGGTGCAGTAAAGCCCGACCTCAGCGGGGAAGTAACCGGTCAGCGCCGTCCCAAGCCCCAGCAAGGCGAGAGAGACCAGCGCAAAAGTCTGCTCACGCAACCAGATGATCACAAACACGGCCGTAAAAGACAGAAATCCGGGGATCTCGCGGATGGACTGAAGCCAGCCGATCTCCTCTCCGCTGAAGCCTGCCCGCTCGATGGCGAAATTGTTGAGAAGATTGCTCCAAACCGCAAAGGAGAAGTACATGGCCACCGACATGGCGATAAGCATGATGACGGGCCGGCGCAGACCGGTCACCTTGCTGGGCAGCGCTTCCTTTTGCGAGAACATCCTGCGGGCTCTACAGGAGCGGTCGCTGCCGGTCAAAACGTTTTTGGCTTCAGGGCCAACGCCTATGCTGCCGTGGTCGGGTCAATCATCTTGGTGACCTCCGTCACCTTCGTTGCCGGGAAACCGCTGATCTCAGCATGCTTGTGGATGATGTCCTCATCTTTCGCCAGGTAGACGCAGAAAGTCTTGTCACCGGCCACATAGCTCTCAACCCATTGGATGTCTGAGCCGAGCTGATCAAGAACCTCATTTGACTTTGCCGCCGCTCCGCGCAGCTGCTCGCGCTCAAAGGTGCCGACCTCGGGAATGTCACGCTCGATAATGAACTTCTTCAACGCCATCTTTTGGTCTCCTTGCTTCGTGCCCCCTATCCGCAAAGAGGAGTTTCCCGCTTGCGCGCGCCGGATGCAAGGGCTGTCTATCCCCAAAGCTCCGGTGGTGCCGGGTGCATCAGGGAGCCATCGAAGCGGATCGCCGGATCGCGGTCATGGGCCAAAAGCAGAGGGCCGTCCAGGTCAACAAAACTGCTCATGCCGGCCACCAGCATGGCCGGCGCCATGGCAAGCGACGTGGCCACCATGCAGCCGGTGAAGAGATCCAGCCCTTCGGCGCGGGCTGCCTCGGCAAAATGCAGCGCGTTGGTGAGACCGCCGGTCTTGTCCAGCTTGATGTTCACCACATCGTACTTGCCCACCACCTTGTGGAGACCGGCCGCGTCATGAGCAGATTCATCGGCACACACAGGGATCGGCCGGTCAATGTCGGCCAGCAGGCCGTCATCGTCAGCCGGCAGGGGTTGCTCCACCAGCGCCACATCAATCTCCGCGCAAACCTCCAGAAGCCCGGGAAGAGCATCCGGCGACCAGCCCTCATTGGCATCAATGATGAGGCGCATATCGGGAACGGCCGCGCGGATCGCCCGCAGACGCTCCGCATCACGTCCGTCGCTCGCGCCCATTTTCAGTTTCAGCAAGGGTCGCGCGGCGTGCTTGGCAGCGGCTTCGGCCATCACCTCCGGGGTGTCAATTCCCAGAGTGTAAGCCGTTTCCAAGGTGCTAGGCGCATCCAGTCCCGCAAGCTGCCAAACCGGCGTCCCGGACCGTTTGGCCTCCAGGTCCCAAAGCGCACAATCCAGCGCATTACGGCCGGCATAGAGGCCCACCACATCCGGCACCTGATCACGCGTCATGCCGCCTTCAATCGTGCCGCGTGCCGCCTCCAAGGCGCCCATCACGGCGGGCACGCTCTCTCCGTAACGCGCATACGGCACGCACTCCCCGCGCCCCACGGCGCCCCCTTCGTCCTCCAGGGTAACTGTCAGCACCTCCGCAGTTGTCTTGGCGCCGCGTGAGATGGCAAAACTGCCGGCCAGCGGCCAAGTCTCATGCTGAAGGGTGAGCTTCACCATTGGTGGTCAGCTCCCATAGTGCGCCTGAAGCGCATCCACAATGGGTCCGGGCCCGGTTCTGATCGGGTCCACTGCGGGCATGTCATACTCGTCTTGCAGCTGCGCCAGATAGGCCGTCGCCTCTTCATCGCTGAGGGCCTGGGTGTTGATACACAGCCCCACACAGCGGATGTCCGGGTTGGTCAACCGCCCTTGCAACGTCACCAGATCGATCACCTGCTGAATGGTTGGCAGCGGCGTTGATACCCCGCGCATAGTGGTCCGGGTGGGCTCATGGCATACCACAAAGGCATCGGGCTGCGAGCCATGCAGAAGACCCAGCGTCACGCCACCGAATGAGGGATGGAACAACGACCCCTGCCCTTCCACAACCTGCCAGGCATCGGGCTCATTGTCCGGCGTCAGCCACTCCGCTGCGCCTGAGATGAAGTCCGCCACCACAGCATCGATAGAGACGCCGCGGTTGGAGATGAAGATGCCCGTCTGCCCGGTTGCGCAAAACTCGCTCTTCATGCCGCGCGCGCGCATTTCCTGATCCAGCGCCAAGGCGGTGTACTTCTTGCCCACCGAGCAGTCGGTTCCCACCGCGAGCAAACGCAGACCCGGCCGCTTTGTGCCCTTTCCGGTGGCAAAAGTCTTTTCAGAAAAGCGCACGTCATGCAGCTTGCGCCCATTGCGCTCAGCCGCCTCGGCGATCTCCGGTGTTGCCGAAAGGCGCTTGTGCAGACCGGTGGCCACATCCATACCCGCATCCAGCGCCGCTACGATCTGGCTGATCCAATGGTCAGGCAACACACCCCCGGCGTTCACCACCCCGACGATCATCGTTTTAGCGCCCTTTGCGGCGGCCTCTTCGATGGTCACATCCTCAATGCCCAAATCGGCGTTGCAGCCCTCAAGACGCAGCTGACCAACGCACCAGTCAGGCCGCCAATCCACAATGCCGCCGGCCGTCTTCGCCGCCAGCTGATCATGCACATCCCCCAGAAACAGAAGATAAGGTTTGGCAATTTCCATCTCACACCTCGCAACCGCAGCCCCAGCTGCACCAAACAAACCGGCAGATGTATTCCACTATTTTGGCCCAAGAGACAATGGGCCAACATCACCAAATGAAAAGGGGCAGCGTGCTGATGCACACCGCCCCTTTTGGAGCTCTTTTGGTTTAGGCCCGCTTAGCTGGCGCTGTCGGCCGGGCGGATGCCGGGGCCCGACAGGTCGACCCGGTCGCCATGGCGGCGGACCACATCGGCCAGGGCGCTGAGCGCAGTGATCTGATCGGCCACCACTTTGCGCATGGCGTCTGCGTTCGCACGGGCTTCGTCAGGCATATCGATGATGGACTGACGCATCTGACCGCGCAAATCGTCGATTTCCGCCATCACCTGCTTGGCCGCGGCATGCATGTCTTGGGCCGTGGCGGAGAAGTCCGTGGAGGTGGAAGCCATGATGTTGGTCATGGCTGACATTGCCTTCTCGTACTGGTTCGACAGGTTCTGAGCGGCCAGGGCGATTTGCTCGTCGCTGGTTTTTTCCATCCGCTTCAGCTCCTTGCCAAGGCCGGCAATGGTCTGCTCCAGCATCCGCGAGGTGTGCTCCAGCTGGCCTGTGACCTGGCTGGTGGTGCCATCCAGGCGGCCCACGATGGAGTTGCTGACCTTGTCCAGCTGATCGGCAACGTTCACGCTGGCGCTTTCCAGGCGGCCTGTGAGGTTGTTGCTGACGCTTTCCAGCTGACCTGTCAGCTTGCCGGATGTGGTCTCAAGCCGCTTGGTGAGGTTGAGGGTCACATCGTCGAGCTGACCGGACATGTTGTCGGCGGACGACGCCAGGTGGCTCAGGAAGCCCGTGCTGACCGTGTCCAGCTTGGTGGCAAGATCGCCGGTGGTTGCCGCAAGCTGACCAGAGGTCTGCGCACTGACGGTTTCCAGCTGGCTGGCCAGAGTTTGTGTTGTGGCCGCAAGCTTTTCGGCTGTTTCGGTGCTCACCGTCTCCAACTTATTGGCCAGTCCGCCGGTCATGTCGGCGAACCGATCAACGGTTTCCACACCGATATTGCCCAACATTCCGGTCACATTGCCGATGGACATATCAAGCTGCGATCTGAGGCCACTGCCAAACTGCTCCAGCTGCTCGCCGAGGCCACTGGTGACCCCTTCCAGCTGACCGGACACAGTAGAGTTAACCTCGTCCAGGTGCGTAATGATCTGCCCTGCCGTGGTCTCCAGTTTCCCGCCAACAGATGTGTTGACCTCTTGCAGTTGGCTGACAACCTGTCCTGCCGTGTTCTCCAGGCGTCCGGAGACGGAGCTGTTGACCTGATCAAGCTGCGTGACGATCTGGTCTGCCGTGGTTTCCAGCTTGCCCGACAGCTCACCGCTGACAACTGACAGACGCTCATCAAGGGCGCTTGCGGTTTCAGAGAGCTGGTTGGCGAAGTAGCTGTTGGCCTTCTCCAGGTGCGATGCGAACTTGGCGCCGGAGGTTTCCAGAGCCTCAGCACTTTCGTTGCTGGCCTTGGCAAGCATCGCATCAGCTTCGCTCAGCCGCGAGGCCAGCGAGCCGGTGCGTTCTTCCAGGTTCACAATGATGTTGCTGCCGGCCGCTGCGAGCTGGCTGGCCAGCTTGTCGCCGGCACCCGACAATTCATCGGTGACCTTCTCGGCAATTTCGCCAAGACCGCCAGTGGCTTTCTCCAGAGAACCGGACAGTTCCACCGTCTTGTTCTCCAGGCCCGCCACGATCGACTTGGTGGCATCGCCCAGCTGATCGGCCAGCTGTACGCCGGCG
>JBCDDQ010000303.1:0-5921 GCA_039180225.1 Pseudomonadota bacterium | reverse complement strand
GTTTGCCAGGCGATAGTGAAAAGTTCTCACAAACCCGCGCTGGTCTCGTGAACGCTAATCCTGCAGTGCCGCCCACATCTCCAGGTCCCGTTTGTCGGTCCAGATCTTCGGCGTGTCGATGCCGCGGGCCTCGTCATAGGCCCGAGAGATGTTGAACGGCTGGCAGTGCTCGAAGATGGGCCAGTCGGCATATTTGGGGCGCATCACATCGTTGGCGCGGTCGAAGCATTGCTTGAGCGACGCCCCGCGGGCCGCTTCGCGCTCCACTGTGTCGTAGATGTCGTGCAGAAACTGGGCGGTGAGCTCGATGGCCTCTTCCACCAATTCCGGCTTGGACAGCGCATCGCCGCGGCCGGGCATCAGGGCTTCCGGTTCAAAGGCGGCCACGTTCTCCAGGGTTTCCGGCCAATCGCTGAAATGGCCGTCGCCGCAATAGCAGGCGGATTTGTACTCCACGATATCGCCGGAGAACATCACCCGTTCATCGGGCACCCAGGCCACGATATCGCCCGCCGTGTGGGCCCGGCCCAGTGACATGAGGTCCACCCGCCGGTTGCCCAGATAGAGCGTCAGGCTGTCGGAAAAGGTGAGGCTCGGCCAGGTGAGGCCGGGGATCGACTCAGCGTCCTGGAAGAGGCGCGGGAAGCGGCCAAACTCTGAATCCCAGTCTTCCTGGCCGCGCTCGCAGATCATGGCGCGGCAGGCATCTGAGGCCACGATCTCGCTCGCCCCATAAGCTGAGGCGCCCAGCACGCGCACTGCGTGATAGTGCGAAAGCACTACATATTTGACGGGCTTGTCCGTAACTGACTGCACTCGCTCGATCACCAGGTTGGCCATGGCCGGTGTGGCCTGGGTGTCGATCACCATGCAGCTGTCATCGCCGATGATCACGCCGGTGTTGGGATCGCCTTCCGCGGTGAACGCATAAAGATCGTTGCCGATCTCAGAGAAGGTGATGGTCTTGTCTTCCATGTCTCCGGTGGAGGCAAATCCTTTGGCCATGGGTCAGGCTCCCTCATATTCTTGAATGTCTTGGTCAATCGCGCCGAATATCGATTGGCCGGCGTCGTTCATCATTTCAATCTTGATCCGGTCCCCAAACTGCATGAACGCGGTGGCCGGCTCGCCTTCGTTGATGGTCTCGATCATGCGGATCTCCGCAATGCACGAATAGCCAAGGCCGCCTTCACCGACTGGTTTGCCGGGCGAACCGTCCGCGCCTTTGTTGGAGACTGTGCCCGAACCGATGATGGTGCCAGCGCTCAAGGGCCGGGTCTTGGCCGCATGGGCAATGAGCTCGGGGAACGAGAAGGTCATGTCTTCGCCCGCATTGGGCTTGCCGAACAGCTCGCCGTTGAAGGTGGAGAGCAAGGGCAGGTTGACCTTGCCGTCTGCCCAGGCGCTGCCCAGCTCATCGGGCGTTACGGCCACGGGCGAGAAGGCCGACGACGGCTTGGCGTGAAAGAAGCCGAAGCCTTTGCCGAGCTCCGCGGGGATCAGCCCGCGCAGGGATACATCGTTCACAAGCATGAGCAGCTTGATGTGAGCGCCGGCCTCTTCAACGGAGACGCCCATGGGCACATCATCGGTGATCACCGCGATCTCCGCTTCAAAGTCAATGCCCCAGGCGGTGTCGCCCAGATAGACCGTGTCACGCGGGCCGATGAAACTGTCAGAGCCGCCCTGATACATGAGCGGATCGGTCCAGAAGCTTTCCGGCATCTCCGCCCCGCGGGCTTTGCGCACCAGCTCCACGTGGTTCACGTAGGCTGAACCATCGGCCCATTGATAGGCGCGGCGCAGTGGCGAGCAGCATTGGCTCTGGTCGAAGGCCTCTCCCTCAATCTGGCCGAGGTTCAGGCGCTCGGCAATATCCCGCAGGCCGGGGCCCGCTTCGTCCCAATTGTCCATGGCCCTCTGCAGGGTGCCGGCCACGGCGCCTGCGGGAGTGTAGCGGTCCAGATCGGTGGAGACGACCACCAGTTGCCCGTCGCGCGAGCCGTCCTTCAAAGTGGCGAGTTTCATGTGTGCAGTTGGTCCTTATGGTGTGCCGTCGAACTGCCGCTCCAACCCGGTCCAGCAGTCCATGTAATCAGATTGCAGGGTTTCCAGCTCAGCGGCAAATTTTGTCAGATGTTGCGGGAAGCGGGTCTCGAACATGAAGGCCATGGTGTCGGTCAGCTTGACCGGTTCCAGGTCCGCATTGCTGGCGCCCTGAAAGGCGTCCGCATCCGGTCCATGGGGCAGCATGCAATTGTGCAGGCTCATGCCGCCTCTGACAAAACCTTCCGGCTTGGCGTCATAGACCCCGTAAATCAGCCCCATGAATTCCGACATGATGTTGAGGTGATACCAGGGCGGGCGGAAGGAGTGTTCGGCCACCATCCAGCGTTCGGGGAAGATGACGAAATCGATGTTCGCCGTGCCGGGGGTTTCCGACGGGGCGGTCATCACCGTGAAGATGGACGGGTCCGGGTGGTCGAACAGGATCGCGCCCACCGGCGAGAAGGTGCGCAGATCGTATTTGAACGGCGCATAGTTTCCGTGCCAGGCCACCACATCCAACGGGGACTGGCCAAGCTTGGTTGAAAAGAACTTGCCGCACCATTTGACGGTCAGCGCGGTGGGCTCTTCCTTGTCCTCAAATGCAGCCACCGGCGTCTTGAAGTCGCGCGGGTTGGCCAGGCAGTTGGCGCCGATGGGCCCGCGGCCCGGCAGGGTGAACTTTGCGCCATAGTTCTCGCAGAGATAGCCGCGCGCGGGACCGTTCAGCAGTTCGATCTTGAATTTCATGCCGCGGGGGACAATGGCCACCTCGCCGGGCGTGACGTCCATCTTGCCAAGCTCGGTGTAAATCAGGATGCCACCCAGCTCCGGCACGAACAGCATTTCGCCATCTGCATTGTAAAAATACTCATCCTCCATGGAGGCGTTGATGAGGTAGACGTGGGTGGCCATGCCGGCCTGGGTGTTCACATCGCCGGCCGTGGTCATGGTGCGCACGCCTTGCAGGAAAGTGGTGCTCTCGTTCGGCATGGGCACCGGGCCCCAGCGCAGCTGGGCAATGGGCAGGTCGTGATCGTCAAGGCAGGGCGCGGTTTTCCAGAAGGGCAGCTCGGCGCGCGCGAAGGTGCCGGAATGTTTCACCGACGGGCGAATGCGATAGAGCCACGAGCGCTCATTTTCCCCGCGCGGCGCGGTGAACGGCGAGCCGGAAAGCTGTTCAGCGTAAAGCCCGTAGGCGCACTTTTGCGGTGAGTTCTGCCCCTGGGGCAGGGCGCCGGGCAAACATTCGGTTTCAAAGTCATTGCCAAAGCCGGGCATATAGGAAAGCGGCATTGCAAACTCCTCCCGCGATGGTTGGTTTTAATGGGCTTGAAATGAGCGGCTTTTATTAGTTACATTCGCAACTAATGAACGTCAAGAGCCCAAAACTGGCCGTTATGCCCATCGAGCTTGAACACTTTTTGCCCTACCGTTTGAACGTGGTGGCAGAGGCGGTGAGCCGTGCGCTGGCGAGGCTCTATGAGACGCGCCACGGCATTTCCATTGCCGAATGGCGGGTGATTGCGACCCTTGGGCAATATGACCGGATGACCGCCAAAGACATTGGCGCCCACAGCCGGATGCACAAGACGAAGGTCTCGCGGGCTGTGGCCCGGCTGGAGGCGCGCCAATGCCTCCGGCGCACCAGCAACGCTGCGGACATGCGAGAAGCTTTTCTGGAACTGACGGCTGAGGGCCGGGCGATCTATGACGACCTGGTGCCGCGCGCCCTTGCGTTTGAGAAGAAATTGTCCGACGCTCTTTCGGCTGAAGAACAGGCCAGCCTGGAGGCGCTTTTGAGCAAGTTGGAGGTCTCGGCTTTTGCTGATGCGGGAGATGAGGAGACATGAAACTATACGACTATTTTCGCTCATCGGCTGCCTACCGGGTGCGGATCACGCTGAACCTCAAGGGCCTTACCGCAGAGCATGTGCCGGTGCACCTGGTGCGCGATGGCGGGGAACATAAAAAGGCGCCCTACTTGTCGGTCAATCCGCAAGGCTTGTTGCCGGCCTTGGAGCTTGATGACGGCACGGCGCTCGCGCAGTCTTTGGCGATCTTAGAGTATCTGGAAGAGACCCACCCTGAGCCGGCCCTGCTGCCGGCGGACCCTCTGGCGCGGGCGCGTGTGCGGGCCATCTGTCAGATGGTGGCCTGTGAGATCCATCCGCTCAACAATCTCAGGACCCTGCAATATCTGAAGAACGAGCTGGGACATGATCAGGAGACGGTGAACACCTGGTATGCTCACTGGATCAACAACGGGTTTGCCACCATCGACCGGGTGATCGGATCTGACGGCTATTGTTTCGGCGGCGCCCTCACCCTGGCAGATGCCTGTCTGGTGCCGCAGATCTTCAACGCGCACCGGTTCAATGTGGACCTTGCGCCCTATCCGAATGTTGCAAAGGTTGAGGCGGTGTGCGGCAGCATGGAGGCGTTCGCAAAGGCACATCCGTCCCAGCAGGCCGATGCGGAATAGGGGCCTGGCATGAGCGGGATCGGCGTTTCTGAGGCGAACGAAATTCTGGGCGAGGTGTTCGCCCCCTGGGTCAAGGCCTTGGGCCTTGAGGCCACCCAGGTGGGAGACGATCAGGCTACGTTGAGCATGCCGTTCAGCGAGGACCTGTGCCGGGTGGGGGAGATGGTATGTGGTCAGGCGCTGATCTCCGCGGCGGACACGGCCATGGTGATTGCGGTCTGCTCCAAGCTGGGCGGGTTCAAGCCCATTGGCACGGTCGATCTGACCTCAAATTTCATGCGCCCGGTGTCCGGCGAAGGTGTGGTGCTGACCGCACGGATCATGCGCGCCGGCCGCTCCATGGCGTTCTGCAACACCGAAGTGCGCGGGGCAGACAGCGGAAAGCTTTCGATGTTTGCGACGGGGACGTACGCGTTGCCGCAATAGTCTGTCTTACTCACCACCGTCACCCGGAGTGTGCGCGGGGATGACGGCTTATGAAGTCCTGCGCGCCGCACCACCGTCACCCCGGAATTTGCGCGAGCAAATATCCGGGGCCCAGAGCGGTGTTGCCCCTGGATCCCCGCTTTTGCACAGATGACGGAGTTGGAAATCCCGCGCGGTTCATCGTGCTTCTCACGTCTTCGGGGCTGGCACTCTACTGTGCCTTCACCGAACCGGCCAGATATTCGCTCAGGCTCGCTTGACCCAGCGCAGTTGGAACGACACACTCAGAGCCCCAACAGTTAGGAAAGCCCTTCATGTCCGAACTCTGGCGGCTCAGCGCCGTTGACCTTGCCGGTGTGATCAGATCCGGCCAAGCCAGCGCCCGTGAGGCAACCGAAAGCGCCCTTAGAAGACTGGCCGAAGCCAACCCAGCGGTGAATGCCGTGGTGGATGAAATGCCCGATGAGGCATTGGCGTCGGCGGATGCGATTGATGCGGCCCTCGCCAAGGGCAACCCAGTGGGCCCGCTTGCCGGCGTGCCGGTGACCATCAAGGTGAATGTGGACCAGAAGGGCTATGCCACCACCAATGGCCTGCGCATCCAGAAGAACCTGATTGCCGAAGAGGACAATCCGGTGGTGGCCAATATGCGCAAGGCAGGCGGCATCATTATCGGGCGCACCAACACGCCGGCCTTCTCTCTGCATTGGTTCACGCGCAACTCGCTTCATGGCCATACACTGAACCCTCACAATCCGACCTTGACGCCGGGCGGGTCCTCAGGCGGGGCGGCGGCGGCCACGGCGGTCGGCATTGGAACCATTGGGCACGGTACGGACATTGCCGGTTCGGTGCGTTATCCCGCCTATGCCTGCGGGATCCACGGACTGCGGCCAACCCTCGGGCGGATCCCAGCCGTCAACTTCAGCGCGCCTGATCGGTTGATCGGCGGACAGATCATGGC
>JBCDDQ010000302.1:0-5961 GCA_039180225.1 Pseudomonadota bacterium | reverse complement strand
CTTGGGACCGGCCACCACGGTCACAGTGCCGTGCTCCAGGCCGGTGGGGTGGACCGAGAGGCCCTGAGACTGTGCGAGCGCAATGATGTCTTCCGGCGCTTGATCGGTGGCGATATCGATATCATTGATCGGCTGGCCCAGCAGAGCGTTGCGCACCGCACCTCCCGCAATCCGCGCCTCGCCGCCATCTGCCCGCATGGCAGCAAGCACGGCTTTGAGGGCTGGATCTTGCAGCCATTCAGCATCTTTAAGGCTCGCCGGCTCAGACATTTTTAACCGCATCGGCGCCGGGCAGCGCCCCGGGGGCATAAACCCGGTCATAAAAATTGCGGATCATGCCGGCGGTGGCGCCCCAAATGTAATGCCGGTCGTAAGGCATGGCATAGAACCAGCGCTTCTTGCCCTCCCATTTACGTCCATGGCGTTGGTGGTTCCCAGGGTTCATGAGAAACCCCAAGGGCACTTCGAAAATCTCTGCCACCTCGCCAGCTTCCGGCTGAAGCGAAAACCCGGTTCGCACCAAAGCCACAACCGGGCAGATGCGAAATCCGGTGCGGGTTTGATAAATGTCCAAAAACCCGCACGTTTCAATGAATTGGCTATCGAGACCGGTTTCCTCCTGGGTCTCTCTCAGAGCCGCCCCTATCGGGCCATCATCTCCGTCGTCAATTTTGCCGCCCGGAAACGCCACCTGTCCCGGATGACTGGGCATATCGTCCGTGCGCCGGGTGAGCAGAACGGTCAGCTCGTTCTCGCGCATCACCAAGGGCACAAGTACGGCTGCGGGTCTCGGGCTGGCAACCGGATCGAACGTGGCACCCAGATGCCGGTTCAGATCGTCGTCTGAGCGCGGTGCGGGTATGCTCATATCCCGCATCTCTTGCGGCACAGAAGGGTGCAGCCGCTGGGCGGCCAGGTCCTGAAATTCAGTGGCGCTGAAGCGAAATGACGGCGTACTCAACGTTCGGCCCCAATCTCATCTGCCAAGGCCATAGGCCAGAATTTGCCAGCGCTCCAGATCCCGAACCGGTCGGCCCCGTCATGAGCCTCCACCACGCCGATCTCCACCAACTCATAAAAGATCGACCGGTTTACGAGGGCTTCTAGTTTTCCGCGCACCAAAACATAAGGCTTTATGCCGCCCACCGTGTCGGTTTGCTGAAACCGAATGGGATGATCTGCGTTCACAAGGACCTGCTCATCGAGATTGGTGCGCAGAATGAGGGTTTGATTCGCGCCAGGATTGTCGATGCGCATCTCAACCACAGTGAAGTGCGCATCATCAACCGTGATACCGTACTTTTCCTGGGGCGTGACCATATAGGTCCGGCCATCATCGTCTTTTCGCAAAATGGTGGAGAACAGGCGTACCATCCGTTCCCGCAATATGGGACTGCCTTGATAGAACCAGCTCCCGTCCGCAGCGATCCGCATATCCAAATCGCCGGTATAGGCCGGATTCCAGCGATCTACGGGCGGCAGTTTCCGCGCCGTCTTGGCCACATCCTCAAACTTGGAAAGATTACCCATGGGCAAATCCGCCACACTCCTGTCATCGTTTAATGGTGCACAAGAAGGCGACGGCCTCAAGCTATCGTGATGGATTTGATCTCCATCGGCAATTTCTGCGCTTTCACATCAGCGATTGGTGCAACTATAATGGCCAGCATGCAGACCATCAATGAAGCCCCCGATCAGATTGACCAGGAAATCGTCAAAACGATCGAAAAGACGGGTGAACAACTTGGCCAGGTGCGCGATGCCATCAGCCAAGTCATCTTTGGACAACAGAATGTGGTGGATCTGTCCACCACAACCATCCTCACGGGCGGCCATGCCCTGTTGGTCGGTTTGCCGGGCTTGGCCAAGACCAAGCTGGTGGAAACCATCGGGACGGTGCTGGGCCTGTCAGAAAAGCGGGTGCAATTCACGCCAGACCTGATGCCGGCAGACATTATCGGCTCGGAGGTGCTGGAAGAGAGCAAATCAGGCAAACGATCGTTCCGCTTTATTGAGGGCCCGGTCTTCTGCCAGCTTCTCATGGCCGACGAGATCAACCGGGCCAGCCCGCGCACCCAGTCAGCCCTCTTGCAGGCGATGCAGGAGCACCATGTGACGGTTGCCGGCCAACGCTACGATCTCCCCAAGCCTTTCCACGTGCTGGCCACCCAGAACCCGCTCGAGCAAGAAGGCACATATCCCTTGCCCGAAGCACAGCTCGACCGCTTCGTCATGCAGATCGACGTGCCGTATCCGGATCTGGAATCGGAACGCAAAGTGCTCTTTGCCACCACAGGCACAGAAGATGCAAAGCCCAGCCAGGTCATGAGTGCCGAAGACCTTATGGCCGCCCAGAACGTAATCCGCCATATTCCTGTAGGCGAAAAGGTGGTGGATGCGGTCTTGAAGCTGGTCAGAGCTGCCCGGCCGATCGCCGACGCCAGCGAGTTTGTCCGCGAGAACGTGGCATGGGGTCCTGGCCCGCGGGCCAGTCAGGCGCTGATGCTGGGCATCCGGGCCCGGGCGCTTATGGACGGTCGGTTCGCGCCTTCCATTGACGATGTGATTGCCCTGGCAGGGCCGGTCTTGCACCACCGCATGGCACTCACTTTTGCCGCACGAGCAGACGGCATCACTCTGGATGATGTCATCGGGCGGCTCACGTCGGATCTGGTATAGGGCGTCCGAATGGCCATAGGCGGATTCGGACAGGGCAAACAGCCCCCACATGGCCGGGCTGAGGCCGCTCGCGAGGCAGCGGAGCAGGTTTCCTCAGCCTTTCCTGCTTTGCTGGTGGAAGCTGAACGCATCGCCCAAACCGTTGCCCACGGCATTCACGGGCGGCGGCGCGCAGGCACGGGCGAGACGTTCTGGCAGTACAAGCAGTACCGCTTCGGCGACAGCGCCTCCACAATCGATTGGCGCCGGTCTGCCAGATCTGACGAAGTTTTCGTACGCGAGAATGAATGGGAAGCCGCCAACACGGTTTGGCTGTGGACCAATGTGAGCGCCTCCATGGCGTTCAAATCCCACCTGTCGGAGATCTCCAAGAAGGATCGGGCGGTGCTGATCACACTGGCTCTGTCCAACCTTCTCCTGCAAGCGGGCGAACGGGTGGGCATGATGGGCCTGGCCCAGCCCCCATCACACCATTTGGTGGCAATGCGGCGTTTTGCGCATTATCTGACCGAGGAGAGTGTGGCGTCCGATGAGTTGCCCCCGCCTGTGCGCATCCCGCGTTTTTCAACACTCGTGCTGGTGGGCGATTTCCTGCAACCCATTGACGATATCAACCAGAGATTTGGCGAACTTGCAGGCCGGGACATTCAGGGCCATATCGTACAGGTGCTGGATCCTGCAGAAGAAACATTGCCCTACGAGGGCCGCAAGGAGTTTGCTGAGATCGCCGGTCCTTTGAAGCTGACGATTGGCAAGGTGGAAGGCCTGCGCGGGGAGTATCACCAGAAGGTGGAAGCGCATCGCCGAGACCTCAGCCATTTGTGCCGCCGCCTAGGCTGGACGTTCGGTGTACATCACACCGATGCATCCCCGCACCAGGCCTTGTTAAGCCTTTATGGCAGGCTTTCTGGCGATTTCGCCACGGGCCGCGCTTCTGTGGCAGGCGGGTGACGGTATGTGGCAGGTGGGCACCATAGCATTCTTGAACCCGTGGGCGCTGGCCGCGCTCATTTCGCTGCCCATCATTTGGTGGCTCTTACGCTTCACCCCGCCACGCCCGGACCGCATTGATTTTCCGCCCTTCCGCTTCCTGCTGGAGCTGGTTTCGCGCGAAGAGACGCCTCACAAGACCCCATGGTGGCTCATCGCGCTGCGCCTTTTGGCCGCCGGCCTATTGATCGTTGCGCTGGCCCAGCCTGTGCTGAACAAGACACTGCCGGTGTCTGCGGGCAACGGTCCTATGCTGGTGATTGTGGATGACGGTTGGGCGTCGGCGAAAGACTGGCAACGCCGTATGGGCGTCTTGCAGGAAATTGTGGATTCCGCTGAGCAAAGCGGCCGTTTGATTTCTATCCAAACCACCGCGCCGCGCAGCGCGCCACGGCCGATTGAGCCGCAAAGGGCCCGAGATATATCTGCTCTGGCATCTGCCTTGCAGCCGCAACCACTTACCCCGGATCGGGCGGCGCTTGGGGCGCTCTTGACGCCGGCGCTGAGGGACGCGAGCGGTCTGCAGGTAACCTGGCTTTCAGACGGCCTGGATTATGGCTCTGCCCGTGCCTTTGCCCAGACCCTTGAAGACCTGGGCTCAGGTGCCGACGTGAGCGTTTTCGCACCGCCGCCCGTGGAGCTGTCTCACGTCTTGGATGCGATCACGCTGGAAGAGGGCAACCTGACCCTCTCCGTTAAGCGGGCAGACACGGTGGGCAATGCCGGCGGTGCCATCAACGCCGTTGCGCTGAATGGCCGGGTTCTGGGCACCGTCTCCTACCAGTTCGAGAACGATGCCGATGAAGCCAAGGCGACATTGGAGCTGCCGGTGGCGCTTCGCAACGAAGTGGCGCGGATGTACATCTCCGACGCCCGCTCCGCCGGCTCGGTGTTTTTGCTGGACGACAGTTGGCGCCGGAAATCTGTTGGCCTGGTTTCGGGCAAAAGCCTCTATTTCGCCCAGCCCTTGCTCTCGCCGCTTTACTACGTGTCGCGTGCGCTGGAACCGTTCACCGAGCTGAAGCGTGCGCCAATTGATGAAGGCGATAGCGGCATCAAAGCGTTGATCGATGGAGGTCTGTCCTTGCTGGTCCTGGCTGATGTGGGCCAATTGCAGGAAAGTGACCGGATCGCGGCGGAGACCTGGGTCGAAAATGGCGGCACTTTGGTGCGTTTCGCCGGTCCGCGCCTGGCGGCGCGCCAAGACGAGCTGGTGCCGGTGAAGCTGCGCCGCGGCGGCCGTGCGCTTAGCGGTGCCTTGTCCTGGGCCTCGCCGCAGCCGCTCAGCCCGTTCGATGAGCAAAGCCCCTTCTACGGCCTGCAGGTGCCTGAGGACGTGACCGTGGTGCGCCAGGTGCTTGCGGAGCCCGACAGTGAGCTGAACCAAAAGACCTGGGCCAGATTGGGCGACAATACGCCCCTCGTCACCGCAACGAAGATGGGCTCGGGAACGGTGGTGCTGTTCCACGTAACCGCGAGCCCAGAATGGTCAAACTTGCCTTTGTCCGGGCTTTTTGTGGACATGCTCCGGCGTTTGGTGGCGCGCTCCCAGGGCGTTTCGGGAGAAACCCAACAAGCTGACTTCAATGCGACAGGCGCCTTTGCGCCCGTGCGGGTGTTGAACGGTGCTGGTGAACTGGCGTCTCCGCCGGCTGATGCAGCGCCGGTTCCGGCAACTGAGATCCGCGAGGCCAAGCCGGCACCTGAACATCTGCCGGGCCTCTACCGCCGGGGCGGGCAGACCCATGCCATCAACCTGGCGGGCTCCGGCCTTGAGTTTTCCGCGCTCGGCAGCTTGCCCTCCGGCGTAGCCCGGGCGGGCTATGCCAAGACACCTGCCTTGTCGTTGAAACCTTGGCTGCTGACGGCGGCGTTCATTCTGTTGCTGGTTGATGCTTTGGCCAGTTTGTGGCTGGCCGGGCGTCTGGCGCGCCGGGGCGGCCTGGTGCGTGCCGCGTCCGTCGCCCTTTTGCTTCTGGCTGGCGGCTTGGCAAACAGCCCGGTGGCCGCGCAACAGGCAGATGGCAACATCAGCGTGGCCGACCGATTTGCTATGCAGGCCACCCTGCAAACCAGGCTGGCCTTCGTCATCACGGGCGATGCGCGCATGGATGAAGTGAGCCGAACCGGGCTTTACGGCCTGTCTGACTACATCCGCCGCAAAACGTCTCTGGAGCCGGAAGCACCGGTTGGCGTGGATATTGAGAAGGACGAGATCGTCCTGTTCCCGCTGCTCTATTGGCCGGTTGACCGCAATGCGCAGGCGCCCACTCAAGCCGGTGCAGTGAAGAT
>JBCDDQ010000301.1:0-5986 GCA_039180225.1 Pseudomonadota bacterium | reverse complement strand
GTTTTCCTTCAGCACCAGAACAGGCGCCATCATGATGTTCTCAAGTGCGGTCTTGTGGGGGAAGAGGTTGTACTGCTGAAACACCATGCCCACCTTCTGGCGCAGCTCAAGCTTATCCAGCTTGGGGTCGTGCACCTCCTGGCCCTCCACCAGGATAGAACCGGACTGGATGTCGTTGAGCGCATTGACGCAGCGGATCAAGGTGGATTTGCCCGACCCGGACGGGCCGATGATGCAGATCACCTCGCCCTTCATGACATCAAGCGTCACCCCTTTCAAAACCTCCAGATCGCCGAAGGATTTGTGCACGTCCTTGATGGAAACGATGGGTTGGTCAGGTGTCCAATTTTCAGAGTTCATTGGGGCGTCCTCATAACTTCACCGCAAACCTTTTCTCAAGCGCGATGGTGAAACGGGCAATCGGATAGCAGTAGGCAAAGAAGATCATCAGCGCGAACGTGTAGAACGGCACCAGCAGTTCGGGGTGATTGTCTTCGGCTTCAATGGCCTGGCGGCTGAGCGTGATCAGTTCCTCCACGCCCAACAGCGAGCACAGGGGTGTGGCCATGGTGAGGATGGCGTACCAGTTCATCCATGGCGGAATCATGCGCTTGAAACACTGGGGCAGGATGATGCGCCACAAGGTTTGTTGACGGGTGTAGGCCAGCGATTCCGCCGCCTCCCACTGGCCGTTCGGAACTGACTGGATCGCGCCGCGGACCACTTCGGAAATGTTGGCCATGATGGGCAGCGACAAACCGAAGACCGCCTTCACCCAGTCGGGAATGACGATGATCACACCGAAGAGGGTGACCTCGAACGGTAGGGCCAGAAGCACGATGAAGAGAAGCACCAACCAGGGCGAATTGCGGAACGCCTGGGTGGCAAACTTTGCCGCCCAGCTGATGAGCGTGTTGGGCGAGATCTGCATGAGACCGAGCACAACACCGGCGATGGTGCCCAATATCATTGTGAGCAACGAGATCAGCACGTTGAAGAAGAACCCGCTGGTGAACAGGTAGGGCAGCCATTTGAAGAGCGCTGAAAGGGCCTGTGTATAGGTGTAGTTCGACTGCGCCAGAGCCGCCGCGGGCCACAGCACAATGATGGCCACCATAGCCGGCCAGACCCAAAGCGGCAGAGAGGAGACCCAGCGTGAGAAGCCCACCGGATCGGTGATCATGGTGGCTCTTGGGTTCAGCGGCAGGAGAACCGGAAGATCAGTGGTGGGCTTGGCGTTGACGCCGGGTATGGATTTGCTCGCCATGGCCTAACCTCCATACCCTGGGATTTTCATCGCCTTCTCCCAGCGGTGCATGCCGTAGACCAGAATGCCTACCAGAATGATGAAGGAGACAAAGAGGAACAGCATGGTCGGGTAAAGCGCGCTCGGGTAATCGTTCCAGATGCCAAGGCATT
Organism: Pseudomonadota bacterium; assembly: GCA_039180225.1. Lineage (GTDB taxonomy): Bacteria > Pseudomonadota > Alphaproteobacteria > Rhizobiales > CAJQND01 > JAAEUE01. The sequence goes on along the minus strand of JBCDDQ010000301.1, from coordinate 4,567 downwards.
CATAGAGCAACTCCGGCACCGCGATGCCGACGGCCTGTGTGGTGGTCTTCACCAGGTTCACCAGGTTGTTGTTGAGCGCCGGCAGGCAGACCCGGAAGGACAGCGGCAAGACCACCTCCTTATAGGTTTGCAGCCGGGTGAAGCCTAAGGATGTGGCCGCCTCGGTGGTTGATTCCGGAACGGCCTCAATACCGGCGCGGAAGATCTCAACATTGAAAGCGCCTGCAAAAAACGAAAGCGAGATGATGGCCCAGCCCACATTGGAGATGAGCGGCACCTCGGTCCAGCCGTCGGGGCCGGTGATGGTTGGGGTAAATTGACCTAGGGCAAAGTAGAAAAACAACAGCTGCACAAAGGGCGGGGTGTTGCGGAAGAACTGAATGTAGCCCTGGACCAGCCGACGTGCCCATTTCAGGGGAGAGCCCTGCAGCCAGGCCCCCACAATGCCGATGATGACGGAAAAGATGACACACGCGATGGAGAGGATGACGGTGTATTTAAAGCCACTCACCACCCGCCAGAACTGGCGCTCGTCGTGAAAGAAGATGAAATTCCAGCGTGGGTATTCTTCCGCAAACTGGCGGAAGAACTCCGCAAATGCTTCAATCATCCAGCCCCTCCCTCAAAAAACAGATGAGAGCGGCGGGGAGAACTGCCCTTGTCCCCCCGCCGCGCTTTTTTCAAGCTGATGAGGCCTTACTTCTTACCGGCCAGCCAGTCGCCAAACTTCGTGTTCTTGTCGGCCAGGTAGGCGGTGGGCTTGATGCCCCACTTCTTCTCCAGCTCAATGAGCTTGCCGGACTGGTGCAGGTTGAAGGTGAGACCGGACATGAAGTTGCCGAAGATGCAGTCTTTCTCCTTGAGCGGCACAGCCAGACCCCAGGGGTTGTCGTCTTCGGAGTTGAGCGGCATTTCAAAGTCATTGAAGTTGCCCGACGCCAGATCCGAGCCGATGGAGCTGTCATCGTAAACCCACGCCACGCACTTCTTGTCGCGCAGAGCCTGCTTGGCTTCTGCATTACCGGTGAAGGCCACGACCTTCACGCCATAGCGCTCGGTCACCACCTTATTGTAGAACGCGCCTTGCTTGCCGCACACGGGCTTGTCTTTGAGTTCTTCCCACTTTGTGAAACCCAGAGCCTTCGGTGACATGATGTTGGTGCCCGACGTGTAGTAGTTGGGCTGGGTGATGCCGACAATCTTGCGGCGGTCGGGACGGTCCGACATGGTGGCGATCATCATGTCGATCTTGCCCTGTTCTAAGAACTGCATGCGGTTGGACGACTGAACGGCCACCAACTCCAGTTGAACGCCCATGGCATCGGCCGCCATCTTGGCCATATCCGGCTCCATGCCGACGATCTTGCCGTCTGAATCCCGGTAGCCCCAAGGCTTGTAGTCAGCTTTCACGCCAACCACCATCTTGCCGCGCTCCATGACCTTTTTCCAAACGTCGTTGGTACAGCTATGGCCATCGGCGATGGCCGATGTGGTTGCCGTGAGGCCCATGGCGGCGACGCTAATCGCCAGAATTTTCTTCAGCATAACTCTTCTCCCTGTTCTGCTGCCTGCGTTTAAGTGTGCCAATAGTCTCCCCACGAGGCATTGGCGGTTTCCGCTGCGGCTACCCGCTTTTTCACTGCCGGCCCGCCGCGGCGGACCAGCATGCCCATAATAGATTCTATAAAGAGCAAGGTTGCAACATAGGACGGAAAAAATTGCGGGCTCTCCGACGGTACAAGGAAACTGGCCGATGAGGCCGGAATGACCGGAGAGCCGACCGCATCTGTGATCGACATGACATAGGCGCCAAGCTGGCGGGCATGGCGTGCGCGCTCCACCGACTGATGGGCATAAGGGGCTTGGGTGATCACGATCACCGCATCTTCTTTGCCGAGCCCGATGATCGCCCGGGCCCAGGCGGCCGGCGTCGTCGGGTGGCTCCAATTGTCGAAGGCGAAGGCGGAGACATAATCGAGATATTCGCCAATACCCCCGGCGCCCATTGTGGCAATGACGATGACCTTCCGGGCCTTGGCCAGTCGGTCCACGCTGGCGCGCAGTGCGCTAAGGTCTGTGGTGTTCAGCAGCTGCTGGATGTTGGCGACGCTCGCTTCAGATTGCGCGTAAAGGAAGGCGTTTTGCTCCGATGCGCCGTGTCCGGTGCCGTCCTGAAGTGCGCCCGCCCGGTCCGATAACCTGATGGTGGGGCTGCGGAACTGGGCCCGGCAGATGTCGCGCAGATCCTCATAGCCCTCAAAGTCGAGCGCCCTGGCCAGGCGCGACATGGTTTGGGGTGCCACCTTGGCCGCGTCTGCCACCCGCCTCAGAGAACGCGTGGCGATCTCTTCAGGGTGTTCCGCCACATACCGTGCCGCTCGCTGCAACTGCGGGCTGAGCCCGTCAAAACGGTCCGCCACCCGGTGTTGGATCATTGGTTCAGAAGCAGCCATTTAAGGGTCATCTCGCCAAAATTCGATATGATTGTATCATAGCGATTTGGTGAATGGAACATATGTCTCAAGTTACACAATGCCTCTGGATTTCAGATCTGCGATTTCCTCGGCCTCCAGGCCGAGCTCTGCCAGAACCTCTTCGGTATGCTCGCCCACGCGCGGTGGAGGTCGGTCAAGCCTGGGTCCGCCATGGGCAAAGGAATAGGCCGCAACGGCCAGACGGCGTGTTTCGTCGGGCCCGCCTGGGCCGTCAATGGTCTGCAGCACGGAGCGGGATGCAATGTGTTCGCTGGCCAGAGTTTCATCCAGGCGCCTTACTCGCGCGGCCGGAACACCGCCATCGTTCAGAATATCCTCCCACTCTTGGGCCGTGCGCGTCAGGAGCACTTGGGTCAGCATCTCCGCCAGCCGGTCACGGGCCGCTCTCAGTTCATCGCGGGACATAGCGGCCACCTCTTCGCCCAGGGTGCTGTCGCCGATCGCATGGAAGATATCGGCAGCCTGCCGGGTGGTGTGGGCGCCGATCATCAAGAGGCCGTCCATGGTCTCATAGGTTGAGTAGCCCGCATAGTCGGGATGGGCATTGCCATGGGCGGCGGGGGAGGAGCCTGTGCACAGGGTGCTGGTCACCTGCGAGCTCATGAGCATCAGGGCGCCGTCGAGCATGGAGACATCAATGCGCTGACCCTTGCCGGTCTGGCCGCGCTGATAGAGGGCGGCGGAGATGGCCAGTGCCGCCTGGGCGCCAGTGCCGTAATCCACCATGGGCGGGCCGACGCGGACGGGCGCGCTGTTCGCCTCCCCGTTCGCCACCATCAGTCCGGAATAGGCCTGGATCACCACGTCATAGGCCGGGTGCCTGGCTTTTGGCCCGGTCTGGCCGAACCCGGTGAGCGAGCAGTAGATCAGCTTTGGATTGACGGCTGTGAGGTCCTCATAGCCCAAACCGAGCTCGGCCATTTTGCCTGCGCGGTAGTTCTCCACCAGCACGTCGGCGCCGGCCACCAGCTTGCGCAGAATGTCCCGGCCCTTCTCGGTCTTAAGGTCAAGGGTAATGGCCCGCTTGCCGCCGTTCTGGCCGAGGTAAAGCGTGCCGTAGTCTTCTTCGTTAAGGGACCGCACGGCGCCTTCTTCGCGGGTCATATCCGGGTTTTGGGGCGGCTCGATCTTGATCACATCGGCGCCCAACACCGCCAATTGAAAGGTGCTGAAGGGGCCGGCAAGCACGTGGGTGAGATCAAGGCATCTGATGCCTTCAAAGGGACGCATGGGGTTTCCTTGGACAACGAGAGTTTCCCGAGCGCGCAGCATGCGTGATCGCCTGGATTTGGCAAGGCGAATTCTCTTCACCTTCCCGCGCCCTTGCGCACGCGAGGGCCCATGGCTCGGAGCTTGCCGAGAGCTTGCTTGGGTCCTCGCTTTCGCAAGGACGCGGTCAATTGCCCCGCTGACCGGGCTGAAAGCGGCCAATGAGGGTGCGGTGGTGGCCGGGGTAGGTGAGGTGCACGAAGGTCACCGTCTCATCATCCGCCCAGGTGCGCCGCTCGATCCTGAGGCAGGCCGCCCCCAGCGTGACCCCCAACTGGCCCGCAAGGTCAGGATCAGCGCTCACCGCGCAGATGGCATGTTCCGCCTCGGTCCAGGGCACATGTTCCAGCAGCCAGGAGCCGGGCGGCGTTGCATCGAATGGCTCATCGCCCGCCGCCGGAACAGCCTTCAGGCTGATGTAACGGTCTTCAAACAGCACGGGCGTGCCGTCCGCCAGATGGCGGCATCTGATGTGCACAACGTCCGTCCCCCTGGGAAAGATGCCGGCAACGGTCAGCTTGCCTTCAGCGCGCGTGGTCGTGCGGGTGATCAGCTCATAGCTGTAGGTCTTGCCCTCGGCAGCCACCTCATCTTCAATCTTGGCGATGGTCAGCGGAGCCTGCACCGACTGCTGGGTGGCCACAAAGCTTCCGGCCTTGCGACGCCGTACGATCAGGCCGTCATCGGCCAGCGACTGGAGCGCCTTGTTGACCGTCATGCGGGACGTGTTGAGCGCTGCGCAGAGCTCGCTTTCAAACGGAATACGGTCGCCCGGGCGCCACTGACGGCGGGTGATCTTCAGG
>JBCDDQ010000300.1:0-5993 GCA_039180225.1 Pseudomonadota bacterium | reverse complement strand
TTGGCCCGGCTGAGCAAGCGAAAGCCGAAGACCGTTGCCTCAAGCCCCTATCACATAGATCTGGTGCGCGATCTGAAGCGCATCAACTCACATTTTGCCTCTGTGGCCTACCCGATCCTTGAAGAGGCCGGCCAGCTTCGTGTTTCCCGGGCCAAATAGCAGGAACTAGACCCGCGCCTCATGCCGGTCGACCCACATCACATAAAACACCGCAAGCAGCCCCACCGCAGAGCTGACCAGCATCATGGCCAAAAGCCCGGGCACCGTCGCATTCTCCGTCAAAAGCCAACTTGTGAGCGCTGAAAGCGCCCCGCCGCCGCCCACGGTCAATGCTCCGGCCAGCCCGGAGGCGCTGCCCGCCAGCTTAGGGCGCACCGAGAGCACGCCTGCGCTGCAGCCCGGCATGGAGAGCCCGTTGCCGAGCCCCACCATGACAACCGCCCCGAATACCGCCACAATGTGCGTGATGCCGGAAAACCACAACACCAGGCCCATGGTCAGCCCGCCACAGGCCGCAATCCGCCCGGCCAACACCATGGTGGTCAGCGCGAACCGCTTGGAATAGCGCCCCGACAGGAAGCTGCCGGTCATGAAGCCCCCGGTGATTGAGCCCATGGCGATGCCCAGATGGGAGGTTGAGAGCTTGAAGATGGTTTCGGCCACCAGAGGAATGCCGGCCAGGAAGGTGTAGAACGCGCCCGTGGAAAACGCCATGCAGACCGAATAGCCCCAGAACCGGCGTGAGGCGAAGAGTTCCGGATAGCTGCGGGCCTGGCTGGCGAAGGTTTCTGAGCGCGCCAGATTGGTCTCGCCCACATTGGCCCAGCTGATGGCCAAAAGGAGCGCGCCGGCCACCACATACACCACGAAGTTCGCGCGCCAGCCGAAAAACTCCGCCAAAACCCCGCCCACCATGGGACCGGCCATGGGTGCCACCGCCATGGCCATGGTCACATAACCGATCAGGCTGGCCGCTTCTTGCGGCTCGGACGTATCACGGATGATCGCCATGGACACCAGCCAGCCGGCGATGATCATGCCCTGCATCAGGCGGAACGTGAGAAACAGCCAGAACTCGGTGGCCAGAAGACAGCCCAGCGAGGCGGCCGTGAAAGAGACCAGGGCAACCAACATGACGGGCCGGCGTCCATAACGGTCGGACAAGGGACCGATCACCAATTGCAACACAGCCGTTGCCGCCAGATAGCCGCCGATGGCGAGGCTCGCCGTGGCGTAGCTCACGCCAAAGGCCTCCGCCATGTGGGCGAGCGAGGGCAAGAACATGTTGAGCGACAACACCGAAAGCCCGGCCAGCAGAATGAGCGTGGCGGTGTGGGGCGGTGTTGTGGCGGGTCTCAGCATCTTGTCCTTCTGGGGCCGGGGCATAAAAAAACCCCCGAGAGGGGTCGGGGGCGCATGGGGGAGGGGAATGGTTCCGTCACCGGCCCATGCGCAACTCATCCACCACTGCGGTTGTCTGCTTCATTTTCAAAGTCCTCAGGCCCGCGCGAAATCCGGGCCTCGCGCAGATCACTGTGCCTTAAACCAGGCGTGCGGCGCAAGACTGCTTTGCCCGTTAACCTTTCGGCAAGAGGCGGCGAGTCATGATGCAGCATCACGGTGAACAGGGCGAACGGCAGCGTGACGATGAAAGGGTTTACAGATAGCCTTCAAAAGCTCCTTTACGGGAGCCCCGTTGCCCCTGTGCCCCTTGCCACCTTAAATGCCGTCAAGGCCCGCTTTGAGGCCCATGCCGCCGCGGAGATCAAACGGTGCATCCCCGCGCGGCCGCAAGACGATGGTGCCTGGGAAATCCTTGGTGCCGAGGCCTGGTGACCGGCTGAATCTGCCACCTGCGGCATCACTGCCCTGTAGACAACGCAAATATCCTCTTCCGACTCCGGCCAAGGTGCGTTAGAACCCGCCAAATTCGCGTGAGCAACTCGCCTTTCATGCCAAAACGTACAGATATTAAGTCCATCCTGATCATCGGGGCCGGGCCGATTGTGATCGGCCAGGCCTGCGAGTTCGACTATTCCGGAACCCAGGCCTGCAAAGCCCTGAAACAAGAGGGCTACCGGATCATTCTGGTGAACTCCAACCCGGCCACCATCATGACCGACCCGGATCTGGCGGACGCCACCTATGTGGAGCCCATCACGCCGGAGGTGGTTGCCAAGATCATTGAGCGTGAGCGCCCGGACGCCGTCTTGCCCACCATGGGCGGGCAAACCGCTCTGAACTGCGCCCTGACCCTCAACAAACAGGGGGTTCTGGAGGAATTCGGCGTGGAGATGATCGGCGCCAAGGCCCATGTGATCGACAAGGCCGAAGACCGCGACCTGTTCCGCCAAGCCATGCACAAGATTGGCCTGGCCACGCCCAAATCGGCCTTCGTCAATACGTCGGAACTTAAGCGCAAGAACGAGCAGGCTTATGACGCGCTCATGGCAGGGGCCAAAACGGAAGACGAGCGCGAGGCCGCCCGCCAGGAGTGGGACCAGGGGGAGATCGGCCGGCGCGAGGAAATCCGCCTGACCGCCCAGATCCAGGCGCTTGAGGCCCACAATCATACAGGGCTGCCCGCCATTGTGCGTCCGTCCTTTACCCTGGGCGGCCTGGGCGGCGGCATCGCCTACACCCTGGAAGAGCTCTACGACCTGGTGCTTGGCGGCATCGAGGCCTCGCCCACCCATGAGGTGCTGGTGGAAGAGAGCGTTCTGGGGTGGAAGGAGTTCGAGATGGAGGTCGTCCGCGATATGGACGACAATTGCATCATCATCTGCTCCATTGAGAACATCGATCCCATGGGGGTCCACACGGGCGATTCGATAACCGTGGCCCCAGCGCTGACCCTCACCGACAAAGAATACCAGATGATGCGCAACGCCTCGATTGCGGTTTTGCGCGAAATCGGCGTGGAGACCGGCGGCTCGAACGTTCAGTTTGCGGTGAACCCGGAAGATGGCCGCCTGGTGGTCATCGAGATGAACCCGCGGGTGTCGCGTTCCTCGGCTCTGGCGTCCAAGGCCACCGGCTTCCCCATTGCCAAGGTGGCGGCCAAGCTGGCGGTTGGCTACACGCTGGATGAGCTGGAAAACGATATCACGGGCGGCGCCACGCCGGCGTCGTTTGAGCCGACCATTGATTATGTGGTGACAAAAATTCCGCGCTTTGCCTTTGAAAAGTTCCCCGGTGCTGAGCCTTATCTGTCCACCTCCATGAAATCGGTGGGTGAGGTGATGGCTATTGGCCGGACCTTCCAGGAGAGCTTCCAGAAGGCGCTCCGCGGCATGGAGATCGGCCTCACGGGCCTCGATGAAGTGGAAATCGAGGGCTATGGCGAAGATGAGAACGAGAACCGCAACGCGATCCGCGCGGCGCTCGGCCGGCCCACGCCCACCAGGATCTTGAAAGTGGCCCAGGCGCTGCGGACCGGCACCAGCGCTGAGGATGTGTACAAGGTGTGTAAGATCGATCCCTGGTTCCTGTCGCGGATCCAAGAGATCTTGGACCTTGAGGCGCGGGTGCGTGCCCATGGGCTGCCTAAGGATGCTTACAATATGCGCGCGCTTAAGTCGGCCGGGTTCTCCGATGCGCGCCTCGCCACGCTGACGGGCCTCAGCGAGCGCCAGGTGCGGGCAGAGCGCGCTGCGCTGGCGGTTCACCCCGTCTTCAAGCGGATTGATACGTGCGCGGCCGAGTTCGCCTCGCCCACGGCCTATATGTATTCCACCTACGAGACCGGGATCTCCGGGGAGGAGGCCGATGAGGCCGAGCCTTCGGCCCGCGACAAGGTGATCATTCTGGGCGGCGGGCCCAACCGCATCGGGCAGGGCATTGAGTTTGACTATTGCTGCTGCCATGCGGCCTTTGCCTTGGCGGAGGCCCAGCCGGCGGCGATCGAATCCATCATGGTCAACTGTAATCCGGAAACCGTCTCCACCGACTATGACACCTCCGACAGGCTCTATTTTGAGCCGCTCACCTCTGAGGATGTGCTGGAGCTCATCCGGGTGGAGCAACAGGCCGGCAGCCTGAAGGGCGTGATCGTGCAGTTCGGCGGACAGACGCCCCTGAAGCTGGCTGCGGAGCTGGAATCCGCTGGTGTGCCCATTCTCGGCACCTCGCCCGATGCCATCGATCTGGCCGAAGACCGGGACCGCTTCAAGGCCCTTTTGGAGAGCTTGGGTCTGACCCAGCCCAACAATGGCATTGCGTCTTCCGGCGAAGAGGCGATCGAGATTGCCGAGACCATCGGTTATCCGGTGGTGATCCGCCCGTCCTATGTGTTGGGCGGCCGGGCCATGGAAATCGTCCATGAACGTGCCAGCCTTGAGCGCTATATCAAGGAAGCTGTGGTGGTCTCCGGCTCCAGCCCGGTTTTGATCGACAGCTATCTGCGCAATGCGGTGGAAGTGGATGTGGATGCCCTGTGCGACGGGGAAGATGTGTTTGTCTGCGGCATCATGGAGCATATCGAGGAGGCGGGCGTTCATTCCGGCGACAGTGCCTGCTCCCTGCCGCCGCGCTCGTTCGATGCGGCCATGCTGGCTGAACTGGAGCAGCAGACCAAGAAACTGGCCCTGGCGCTGAATGTGGTGGGCCTGATGAACGTGCAATATGCCATCAAGGACGGCACGATCTATATCCTGGAGGTGAACCCCCGGGCCTCGCGCACGGTGCCGTTTGTGGCAAAGGTGATCGGTGCGCCCATTGCCAAGATTGCCGCCCGGGTCATGGCGGGCGAGAAGCTCTCCAGCTTCACCCTGTCCAACAGCACCAACGGCCACATTGCGGTGAAAGAAGCGGTGTTCCCGTTTGCCCGGTTCCCGGGTGTGGATATTCTGCTAGGCCCGGAAATGCGCTCCACCGGCGAGGTGATGGGCATTGACCGGAACTACGCCATGGCCTTTGCCAAAAGCCAGCTTGGCGGCGGCACCAAGGTGCCTACAGAAGGGGTGGTGTTCATTTCGGTGAAGGACGACGACAAGGACGGCGTGGTTGAGGCCGCGCGCACGCTTGCCGCGTCCGGCTTCAAGATCATTGCCACCGGCGGCACCATGCGCGAGCTGCAGGCGCAAGGGGTGGAGTGCGCGCGCATCAACAAGGTCTTGGAAGGCCGGCCCCATATTGTGGATGCCATGGTCAACGGTGAAGTGCAGCTTGTGATCAACACCACGGAAGGCACGTCCGCCCAGGAAGATTCAAAATCTCTGCGCCGGGCGGCCCTTCTCAACAAGATCCCCTATTACACCACGCTGGCCGGGGCGGTGGCGGCGGCCGATGCGATTGCGGCCTATAAGGCGGGCACACTTGAAGTTGCGCCTCTGCAAGACTATGTAGGCGCCGGAGGCGCGCGCGGAGCGGCGGCATAAGCGCCAAAATTGGGGGTTTACAATAGGTGCCGCGATGGCTTGCAGACTGTTGAATTTTTGAGCATAGTTGCTGGCTGGACAGAGGTTTATCCCATTTTTCAATCCTACTGCCGGGTGACGAGGGTCACTACGGAGAGAGCAGGACTGACAGAACTGGACGATAGAGACGATGGATAAAGTGCCAATGACATCAGGCGGCCATGCCGCCATTCAGGACGAAGTGAGAAACCTGAAGACCACGGAGCGTCAGCGGATCATCAAGGCGATCTCTGAAGCGCGCGAACATGGCGATCTGTCGGAAAATGCCGAATATCATGCCGCCAAGGAGCAGCAGGGTCTGAACGAAGCCCGGATTGCCGAGCTGGAAGATATTCTGTCGCGTGCCGACGTGATCGATGTGAGCCAGCTTTCCGGCAAGACCGTGAAGTTCGGTGCTCATGTGACGCTGGTGGATGAAGATACGGACGAGGAATCTGTGTACCAGATCGTCGGCGAGCAAGAAGCCGATGTGAAGGCGGGCCGGATCTCCATCACCTCACCCATCGCCCGGGCGCTGATCGGCAAGACGGTTGGCGACAGCGTGGAAGTGAACACGCCTGGCGGCGGGAAGTCGTA
>JBCDDQ010000299.1:0-6034 GCA_039180225.1 Pseudomonadota bacterium | reverse complement strand
TACTTTGTGGCTTCATGGCAGAACGACAGCTTGCACGAGAGCGCCGGTATCTACGCAAACGAGTTGGGCTACAAGAATGCATACATCCTTGCGCCCAACTATCAAGCCGGCAAGGACTCGCTCGCCGGCTTCAAGCGCTTCTTCAAAGGCGAGATCGCGGGAGAAACCTATACCAAACTCGGCCAGACCGATTATGCGGCCGAAATCGCCAAGATTCGCGATGCTAATCCCGACATGGTGTTCCATTTTCTGCCCGGCGGCATGGGCATCAATTTTCTCAAGCAGTATTCCCAAGCGGGGCTCAAGGACAAGTATCCACTTGTGGTTTCCACAGCGTCCATGGACGAGAAGATCATGGGCGCGGTTAAGGATGCTGCCGTCGGTGTGCGCAGCACATCTCATTGGAGCGTGTGGCTCGACAACGCCGCAAACAAGGCGTTCGTTGAAGGGTTTAAGAAAGCCTATAACCGCGTTCCCACCGTCTATGCCTCTCAAGGCTATGACACGGCAAAACTGATCGCCAGCGCCCTCAAGGCCACAGGCGGCAAGGTGAGCGCGGACAAAGACGGGTTCAGGGCCGCATTGAAAACGGCAGACTTTGAATCTGTGCGCGGTGAGTTCAGGCTGGCCAACAACAACCATCCCATGAATGACTGGCTGGGACAGGTGGTCGAAAAGCAGGCCGACGGCACCATCGTAAACAAGATCGTGAAGGTGGTGGCTGAATCCCATAAAGACGCTTATGCGGAACAGTGCCCGCTGAAATAGAGCGACCGCACGTTTCCACAACTGTATGATGGAGGCAATTCCGGTTGCCTCCATTTTCTTGGGCTTTTGAATGTTTTTGTTGCTGGAACAGATTCTGAACGGGCTGCAATTGGGGGTGTTCCTGTTCCTGATTGCCGCCGGATTGACGCTCATTTTCGGCATTATGGGGGTCATTAATCTGGCGCATGGCTCGCTGTTCATGATCGGCGCCTACGCAGCGGCGATGTGCACCCAGTGGTCCGGCTCATTCTTGATCGGGATACTGGGAGCTGTGGTCGTCGCCGGTCTCACCGGCATGGTCATGGAACTGGTGATCATGCGCCGGCTCTACAACCGAGATCACCTGGACCAGGTGCTTGCAACATTCGGGCTCATATTGTTCGCCAATGAGCTGCTGACGATCATGTTCGGCCGCACACCGTTATTCCTGGACGTTCCGCCGTTTCTCAATGGTTCAGCCGAGATACTTCCGGGCATCGACTATCCGGTGTACCGATTAGCAATCATCGCGGTCGGGTGTGCCGTGGCCGCGCTGCTTTATTTTGTTATCACCCGAACCAGGGCCGGCATGCTGATCCGCGCCGGATCAACCAACCGGGATATGGTTGCGGTTCTGGGCGTGGATATCGGCTTGATGTTCACATTGCTCTTCGGTTTGGGCGCCGTGTTTGCAGGCTTGGCCGGAGCCATGGCAGGTCCTTTGGTTTCCGTGGAAGTGGGTATGGGCGAACAACAGCTCATATTGGCCTTCGTGGTGGTAGTAATCGGTGGAATTGGATCGGTGCGCGGAGCACTGGTCGGGGCCATTCTGGTGGGTGTTGTTGACACCCTCGGGCGCGCCTTCCTGACCGATCTTCTGAAACTTTTCATGGATACTGCATCGGCCGATGGTATTGGCGCCGGGCTTTCGTCCATGTCCATCTATATTCTCATGGCGGCGATCCTCATCGCCAGACCCAACGGGCTGTTTCCCGTTGCGGCGCAAAGGTGATGAGTGGCGAGATGAGCAGACCTCACGTGTTCACACTCACTGCGTTGGTCATCGCGATTGCACTGCCATTTGTCCTGATCGCAACCGGTCAAGAGTACCTGATCGGCTTGCTGACACGCATCGCCATCTACGGGCTGGCAGCTTTGAGCCTGAACTTCATCTTAGGGTACGGAGGTATGGTGAGCTTTGGCCACGCCGCCTACTTTGGAATTGGCGCCTATGTGATTGGTATTCTGTCGTTTCACGCATTTCAAAACTCCACGATTTTTGGGATCTCCGGAAGCGATGCAGCACTGTTCACCTGGCCCTTGGCCGTCGTCATATCCGCTCTGTCCGCCCTGATATTGGGCTATCTTTCTTTGCGCACCAGCGGCGTCTTCTTCATCATGATCACGCTGGCATTTGCGCAAATGCTCTATTTCCTCTTTGTGTCGATGGAGCGCTATGGAGGGGATGATGGTGTGATCATGTATAACGGCCGCAGCACCATCCCAGGCCTCGACCTTTCCAATGACCTGACTTTCTACTTCGTCTGCCTTGCGGTTCTCGCCATCTTTATGGTGCTGTTCAGCGCCGTAGTGCGCTCTCGATTTGGCGCGGTCCTCAAGGCCTGCAAGCAAAACGAGGCGCGCATGCTAGCCTTAGGCTGCGACGTTCAACGCTATAAACTGGCGGCCTTTGTAATTGCCGGCGCCGTGGCCGGCTTGGCAGGTGTTCTTAATGCCAATCTGACCGAGTTTGTTAGCCCAGACTACTTGCATTGGACCAAATCCGGTGACCTCATGATCATGGTCGTGCTTGGGGGGATGGGCACTATTTCTGGCCCGGTGATCGGCGCTGGCGTGTTTCTGGCCCTTGAAGAGTTCCTGCCCGCCATGATGGAGTCCGTAGCGCTGGCGCAATATAAAGAGCATTGGCGCATTGTGTTCGGGCCATTGCTGATCATCGTCGTACTATTCGCCCGCGGCGGCATACACGGTTTGATCTTGCTGGGGCGCAGCGATGGCCGCTGACCCCATCCTCACCATCGAAGGCCTCTCAAAATCGTTTGGGGCCCTTCTGGCCTCCGATGAGCTCAACCTGGAAGTCGCGCAAGGTGAACTGCATGCCGTCATCGGTCCGAACGGAGCCGGCAAAACCACGATGATCGCACAGGTTTGCGGCCAAATTGCCCCTGACTTGGGCAAGATTACGTTCGCCGGGCGCGACATCACCCAAGTTCCGCAACAAAAAAGACCCGGGCTTGGCTTGGTCCGTTCGTTCCAGATCACCTCCATATTCCGTGACTATACGGCCCTGGAGAACGTCTCCATGGCTGTGCAGCTTGGCGCAGGACACAGCTTCCACTTCTTTGCACCGGCGGCAGGTGATCCGCTGCTCAGCGAACCAGCGCTTGTCTGTCTAGACCAGGTGGGTCTCTTGGCGCAGGCCGAGACCGAAGCCCACGCACTATCTCACGGTCAGCAAAGACGTCTTGAGCTCGCCATGGCCCTAGCGCGGCATCCCAAGCTTCTGGTGCTAGATGAACCCATGGCGGGCATGGGAGCAGAGGAAACCGCCGACGTCATTGCACTGCTCAAAACCCTCAAAGGCAAGGTTTCCATGCTGCTGGTGGAACATGACATGGATGCCGTCTTCGCACTGGCGGACCGGATATCTGTCTTGGTTTACGGTCAGGTGATCGCCAGTGGTGAACCTGAGTCCATTCGCAACAATCAGAAAGTTAAGGAGGCCTATCTGGGCACCAACGAGGTTGGCGATGCTTGAGGTGAAAGGCTTACATGCCGGCTACGGTCTGAGCCAAGTCCTCTTCGGGATCGACTTGTCCGTGCAGGGCGGAAAGGTGGTCACGTTGCTCGGCCGGAACGGCATGGGCAAGACCACCACCATCAAGACCATAGTGGGTCTTTTGACGGCACGCTCCGGCGAAGTAACGTTCGATGGCCACTCACTCGCCGCGCTGAAACCTCATCAAATCGGCCGACTTGGCATCGCCCTGGTGCCCGAAGGTCGACAAATCTTTCCAACACTCACAGTGCGCGAAAATCTCGTTGCAACCTCCGCAAACCGGCACGGACGCTCAAGACCGTGGACGCTCGACCGGATCAATACTCTTTTCCCACGGCTCGGTCAGCGAGCAGACCAGCTGGGCAGCTCACTTTCCGGCGGCGAACAGCAAATGCTGGCGATCGGGCGGGCCCTGATGACAAATCCACGCTTACTTATCTTGGATGAGGCAACCGAAGGGCTTGCACCAATCATCCGCCAGGAGATCTATTACTGCCTGGAAGGTTTGAAGCAGGACGGAGAGAGCATTTTGATCGTCGACAAGAATGTTGATGAACTCTCGCGCATTGCCGATGAGCATGTGATCATCGAAAAGGGGAGAACATGCTGGCGCGGCAACCATGCGGCATTCCAGGACGCACCGCAGTTGCGCCAGCAATATTTAGGCGTGTGAGGCGCGGCGCACCATGGCTATTTACCGAGGCATGGACCAAGAAGAGCTGGAGCGCCAGTACAACGCACGCGACACTGTTCCAGATGTTGACATCTATCTGCGCCAGTATGCCCAGTTGAGCGAAGCGGCGCGCACGACGTGCGAGGTGATTACCGACCTAAGTTATGGCGACCATCCGGACGAGACCTATGATCTGTTTCCAGCCGGGCACGACGCGCCTCTGCTTGTGTTCATCCATGGTGGCTACTGGCGCGCCCTCGGCAAAGACGATTCGTCTTTTATGGCAAAGTGTTTCGTTGATGCCGGTATTTCCGTCGCCGCCATCAACTACTCACTTGCTCCCGATGCCAGCCTGGATCTGATCGTCAACCAGGTGCGTCGCTGTGTCAGACACCTTTGGTCTGAAGCGGATAAGTTAAACATAGCAAGGGATCGGATCATCCTATGCGGAACCTCTGCGGGAGGACACTTGGCAGCGATGGCAATGGATGATCCAGGAAACAGCGGGGTAATCGCAGGCTCCTGCCTGATCAGCGGACTGTTCGACCTTGAGCCCATTAGGCTTTGCTTGCCAAATTCCTGGCTAAAGCTGGACGTGGAGGCCGCTCGGCGAAACAGCCCCATCCGGCAAGCGCTTGTCTGCGATCATCCCGTGCTCGTTGTCTGGGCCGGGACGGATACTGGCGAATTCAAGAGGCAAAGCCAAGATTATGCATCTGCGCTTCAAGCGCAGAATATTCAGGTCAGCACGCTTGAAATCTCTGACCGCAATCATTTTGACATTGTTCTTGATCTTGCTGACCCAAACCGCACCATCACGAAAGCACTGCTGAAACTATTTCGCGTGGGATAGCAGAGCTCACTTTGAAGGGCGCGCGCACGGCTTCTGGGGGGGACTCATGATCGGTTCGTGGCCGCCGCGGGCAACAGTCCATCCGGCCGCCACAACAAGGCTGCGATCACGGCGGCCAACACAATTGCGTCGCGGTATGGCGCAAGCGCATCGGGCAGGAAGGCCTGTGCGAGCACCTCCAGCATGCCCACAACGAAACCTCCAAGGACCGCGCCGCCCAAACTGCCAAGGCCTCCAAGAACCGTTGCAATAAAGGCCTTTAGAACAGGAAAGAACCCCATCAAAGGATCGACCGAACCACGCTGCGCCGTCCAAATCACGGCTGCAATGCCGGCCAGAAGTCCCGACAGCGCAAACGATACAGCAACGACCCTGTTGGCGCGAATGCCAAGCAGCCGCAACATCTCGATGTCCTCCGCGGCAGCGCGCATTGCCATTCCAGCCACTGTTCGCCGCAAGATGAAGGTCAGCCCCAAGAGAGCGGTAAAGGTAACGATGATGGACACGGTTGGCACCACGCCGATCGTGATCCCACTGACCTCATAGGCGCCGGACCACGCAGGCGGAAAAGTGATCGGGACCGGGCGGGGCGAGATACCGTTTTGAAAGAGGACTTTGAGGATCTCCGAGACGGCAAAACTCGTGATCAGCAGAGAAACCACGTCCGCCCCACGCATAGCCCGAAACGCGGTGCGCTCCATTGCCAAGGCCATCACCACCGCCGCTGCCAGACCGAACAGGAGCGCCGCAGCCGGCGGCAAACCAAAGGCAAGGGCTAGAAAGATCCCATAAGCTCCAAAGGTCATGATCTCGCCATGAGCGAAGTTGATCAGCCTGACGATGGAAAACACAATCGCCAGGCCAAGGGCCAACATAGCGTAGACCCCGCCGAGGCTGATCGCATTGACCGTTTGTTGGATAAACAGCTCCACTGGATCAGGCCGCCAAGTATGCCGCGTGC
>JBCDDQ010000298.1:0-6037 GCA_039180225.1 Pseudomonadota bacterium | reverse complement strand
CTTGCGACATCCGGGTGACTGGACAGCAAGCGCTCCAAGAGGGTGGTTCCAGACCGAGGCATGCCCACAACGAGAACGGGCTGGTTGGAGTCGTTGCCATAGCTGTTTCTGTGGGCGAAAAACTGAGGCGTGTAATTGGAAATGATGCGATCGGTGAGTTTTGCAAGAGCTTCGCGATCATGCGGGACGTAGACTTTCTTAAGGCTATTGGCTTGACTAAAGGCCGCAAACGCACGCTCAAAATCGCCCGCGCGATCCAAGAGGCGTCCCAACACAAACAGAAACATCACCTGTTCGCGCTCGTCGAACTTGCCGCTGTCAAGCGCCGATCCAATCACATCAATCGATTTTTCTTCCTCTGCAGATGAACGCTTGCCTACGCTTAACATGGCGTGAATCTCAGCATCGTCGGGGTGATGTTTCAGCCCTTCTGTCAGCACGCTTTCTGCTTCGTTAAACTCTCCTGCAAATTGCAGATTTGAGGCGCGCTGTATCCAAGGCCCCCGTTTTTCAGGCATCAGCTCGTTCAGACGCTGGTAGGCAGCGGTTGCCTCGCGGTAATTGCGCATATCATCGGCCAACAGTCCGATGAAGTTGTGTACATCAGGCAGATCCTGGTCCAGGTCACGCGCCTTAAAGGCCTGGTCCAACGCAGCTGGCAAGTTGCCTTGACCGTAATACGATTGCGCAAGATTGTAGTGCGCCGGCGCGCTGTTTGGATCCAGCTTCAAAGCGCGCATTAACGGCTCAAGCGCCTCACCATGCCGTCCGGCAGAGACCAGCAAACCCCCTAAATTGGCCAGCGCATGCAAATGCGACGGAGAGATCTTCACCGTCATCTCATAAGCCGCAATCGCGGCATCTATGTCGCCCGACTGCTGGCAAATCATGGCGTGCGCATAGCGCACCTTATCGCTGTCGGGATGCTTTTGGACCAGCGCCCGACACATCTTCCGCGCCGCTTCGAACTCGCCTTGTTGAAAGAGAGCCGAAATTTGGTTCATCTCTGCTTGCATGGCCAGTTCCATAGCAAGGATAGACGAAATTGGAAGCAAAAACTGGCCGTCAGACGCGCTTCCAGTCTTTGCTTCCAACAGCCCTTTATGGGGGACCTAGTGCAGAGTGGCCGGCTGGTCGCCCTCACTGGTCTCCGGGTTGACGGGCGTTGAAAGTGTCTCCACATCGTCCGCCTCATCGCCATTGATGGTGAGGCGTCCGTCTTTCTCACTGACCGCCACTTCGTTTCCATCCATGATCTCACCACCCAGAAGCAGCTCTGCAAGGCGATCCTGCAAAGCCTTTTGGATCACGCGCTTCAGCGGCCGGGCACCGTAAGCAGGGTCATAGCCTTTTTTGGCCAGCCAATCGCGCGCACTCTCATCCAGATTAAGCGTGATCTTGCGATCGTTCAGCAGACCCTGGAGGCGGCCGATCTGAATGTCCACAATGGCGCCCAGATGATCCGGCTGCAGTCTCTGGAAGAGCAGGATCTCATCCAAGCGGTTCAGGAACTCCGGACGGAACGAGGCCCGAACGATCTCCATGACACCGGCGCGCGCGGCCTCAACCGGCTCACCGTCTTTCTGGTTGATCAGGATTTCCGAACCCAGGTTGGAGGTCAGGATGATCAGCGTATTGCGGAAGTCCACCGTGCGGCCTTGCCCGTCGGTGAGGCGGCCATCGTCGAGCACCTGGAGCAGCACGTTGAACACATCATGATGGGCCTTCTCCACCTCGTCGAACAAGACGACCTGGTAAGGTCTCCGGCGGACGGCTTCGGTCAATGCGCCGCCCTCTTCATATCCCACATAGCCAGGAGGGGCGCCTATCAGGCGGGACACTGCGTGCTTTTCCATATACTCCGACATATCAAGGCGGATAATCGCCTGATCGTCGTCGAACAGGAACCCGGCCAAGGCTTTCACCAGTTCGGTTTTGCCAACGCCCGTGGGGCCCAGGAACAGGAAGGAGCCGATTGGGCGAGCAGGATCCTGAAGGCCTGCACGCGCACGGCGCACCGCATTGGAGACCGCATGTAACGCTTCGGTTTGCCCTACGACCCGCTTGGCCAGGGCCTCTTCCATGCGCAGGAGCTTTTCGCGCTCGCCTTCCAGCATCTTGTCCACCGGAACACCGGTCCAACGTGAAACAATCTGGGCCACGTGATTGGTGGTGACCTCTTCTTCCATCAGCACATTGGCCGGCTTGCAGACAGCTTCGGTATCTTGAAGTTTCTTTTCCAGTTCCGGGATCGTCCCGTAGGCCAACTCGCCGGCCCGGCCAAGATCGCCGACCCGCTGAGCATTCTCCAGCTCAGAACGTGCCGCATCCAGCTCTTCCTTCACCTTCTGGGCTTCGTTGAGCTTTTGCTTCTCAGCCTGCCAGCGGGCCGTAAGTGCAGAGGCCTTTTCCTCAAGATCTGCCAGATCTTTTTCCAGCGCCTCGAGACGGTCTTTTGAGGCCTTATCGGTTTCTTTCTTCAGCGCTTCGCGTTCGATTTGGAGTTGCAGGATGCGCCGGTCGAGCTCGTCCAGCTCTTCCGGCTTGGAGTCCACCTGCATGCGCAGGCGTGAGGCGGCTTCATCCATCAGATCGATGGCCTTGTCCGGCAAGAAACGGTCGGTGATGTACCGGTTGGACAGATTGGCCGCCGACACCAATGCGCTGTCGGTGATCCTGACACCATGGTGGAGCTCATACTTCTCTTTCAAGCCGCGCAGGATGGACACAGTGTCTTCCACCGTCGGCTCAGCCACGAACACGGTCTGGAAGCGGCGCGCCAGGGCTGCGTCCTTTTCCACATGCTTACGATACTCATCGAGGGTCGTTGCCCCAATGCAATGCAGCTCGCCACGCGCCAAGGCAGGCTTCAGCAGGTTGGATGCATCCATTGCACCTTCTGCCTTGCCGGCTCCGATCAGGGTGTGCATTTCATCGATGAACAGAATGTACTTCCCGGCTCCTGCCTCGATTTCAGAGAGCACGGCCTTTAACCGTTCCTCAAACTCGCCGCGGTACTTCGCACCGGCGATCAGAGCGCCCATATCAAGCGCAAGCAGCGACTTGTCTTTCAGGCTTTCAGGCACATCGCCGTTTACGATGCGCAGAGAAAGCCCCTCCGCGATCGCGGTTTTACCAACACCGGGCTCGCCGATGAGAACCGGATTGTTTTTGGTCCGCCGCGAGAGCACCTGCATGCACCGGCGGATCTCCTCGTCGCGTCCGATCACTGGATCCAGCTTACCTTCGCGCGCCACTTCAGTCAGATCACGGGCATATTTCTTCAGGGCGTCATAGGCACTTTCGGCCGAAGCATTGTCGGCGGTGCGTCCTTTGCGCAGCTCATTGATCGCTTGGTTGAGCCCGGCAGGCGTAACGCCGGCGGCTTTCAGAGCGTTGGCCGCGTCGGATTTTTCCACACTCAAGGCCTGGAGCAGGCGCTCCGCCGTGACGTAGCTGTCGCCGGCCTTTGTGGCCATCTTCTGCGCAGCATCGAACACCCGGGCCGTTTCGGGGGCAATGTAAAGCTGTCCGGCGCCGGCGCCCTCGACCTTCGGCATCTTGGCCAGATCGGCCTCCACAGCCGCATGGGCCATCTTGGCATCTCCGCCCGCGGCAGAGATGAGCCCTGAGCCAAGCCCTTCTTCATCGTCAAGAAGGACCTTCAGGATGTGGCTGGGGGAAAACTGCTGATGGCCTTCACGCAAGGCCAGCTGCTGGGCGGATTGTATGAAACCGCGGGCACGCTCAGTGTATTTTTCAAAGTCCATTATTACTCTCCTGGCACGCAGTTGCCGCGACCCGCTCACCGGCACCGCGATCTTTTGCGCCTTACGAAGGCTGACATTTTTGATGACACCGGCCCTGGACCCAAACAGAGGCATCCTGCCCCGGTGCCGTACAACGTTAAATTCGATATGGTGATTTCAGCACCGAATCTCAAGGCCTCCCCAGATGACACACACCACCATCTCAGAGATATACAGTTACCCCGTAAAAGGCCTGTCAGGGGCTCAGCACAATGAGATTGCGCTGACAGCCGGGGCCTGTCTGCCGTTTGACAGGGCGTGGGCAATCGAAGCGGGCAGCCGCAAATTTGATCCGGCCAATCCCAGCTTTCTGCCCAAGGCCAACTTCCTCATGCTTATGCGCGATGAGAAGCTGGCCGCGCTCAAAACCGCTTTCGAAGAGGAAAGCCAGATCCTCACGGTCTACAGGGACGGCAAGCAAGTGGCCCGTGGATGTTTGGCCGACAAGCTAGGCTGTCAGCTGCTGGAACAGTTCTTCGCCGCCTACGCCAAAGACAGCTTGCGCGGCGGAGCGCCGAAAATTGTGTCGGCCGAAGGGCATTCCTTTTCCGATGTCCCTATGAAGTGGGTTTCCATCATCAATCTAGCATCGGTGAAAGATCTGGAGCGCGTCGCCCGCAAGCCTGTGCATCCGATGCGTTTTCGCGGAAACATCTATCTGGACGGTCTTGAGCCCTGGGAAGAGTTCAACTGGTTGGACCGCACCTTGGCCATCGGGGGCAAACCGGTCTTGGAGGTTACCGAACGCATAACACGGTGTGCAGCCATTAACGTGGACCCGGAGACGGGCGCACGGGACATGAGCCTGCCCAGAACACTGGACGTGGGTTTTGGCCACGAAGATTGCGGCATCTATGCGCGGGTGGCGGCGGACGGCAAGATTGCCGTCGGCGATCAGCTAAGCGTCATCGATTAACCAGTTGCAGCCAGCTCGCCATCGTCAGCAGCGCTCTTGCGCGGCTTGGACCGTCTTGGCTTTTTCTTTTCCTCAGCCGGCGCTTCGTCGGAGGCCTCCTCTGGGGTGGCCTCAACTTCAGCAGCGGGCTCCACCGCCGCTACAGGCTCTGCCGGTGCTTCGATTGCAGGCTGTTCGGCGGCGCCGTTTCCAGCAGCTTCCGGCTCTGCAGGGGCGGCCTCGGCAGCTTCAGCCTTTGCCGGCGCTTCGCCCCGGTTGTCATTGCGCCGTTGGCGTCGGCCCCGATTGTCCTCGCGGGGCTGCTCATCGGATTGGCTTTCCGCCGCAGCGTTGTCATCGGCGCCGTTGGCACGCTCTTGCGCGTTGTTTTGCTGTTGCTGCTGATTGTAGGCCTGCGCAGCAGCCAGGATGCGCTGATAATGTTCGGCATGCTGGAAGTAGTTTTCTGCGGTCACCGTGTTGCCGGACACCAACGCATCGCGCGCGAGCTGATTGTATTTTTCAGCCACATGAGAGGCGTTCCCGCGGATCTTTACATCGGGTCCGTTGCTTTCAAAAATCCGGTTCACCGGATTTTGTGGCCGCCGGCCCCGTCCGCGAGATCTGTTGTTCTTCTGCCCCTGTCTCATAATCAATTTTGTCCAGTAGCTATGTTAAACCAAACTTGAAAAGACGGCCGGCAAGCCGCGCCTATCCGGATGCCCAAAGGGCTTAAAGAAGAAGTCGTTCCCCTAATCAGCATTTCACGTCAACACGTAAGATGCATTATCCCCGGCGTATCAACTCCAGCCGTTTCATTGCCTTGATCAAACCAAAAACCCTCAGATGATCTACGCTTTCGCGCGCACAAACAGACCATGTGTCAACAGATCGTTTCTTCGGATCTTTCGGTGTCGCTTCCAAGAGGTCGGGCCTCAGCCCTGACCGCCGAGCGATTAATCTCGATGAGGTAAACTACCCTTTTGCAGCAGATTTTCCAAGTGCCTTTTTTCGACTGTGAACTTTCCCCAAAAAGCCGAGACTTTCTATGTGTTCCGACCTCAGACCGCCATGGCCAGCACCCGGGGCCGGCCGGCAAGATCGGTGATTTCTTCACATTGCTCAGGAGCACAGAGGCACTCTGAGTCCAGCGCCACAGCACGCACGTCCTTCGCTTGGCTTTCGCCGATCTCTACGATCAGCAGGCCGCCATCAGCCAGCAAGTCGCGCGCGGCTGAGAAGAGCTCGCGGTACGCCTGCAGCCCGTCCGGTCCGCCGGCGAGCGCCAGTTGGGGATCGTGGTCGCGCACTTCGGGCATAAGGTCCGCAATCT
>JBCDDQ010000297.1:0-6088 GCA_039180225.1 Pseudomonadota bacterium | reverse complement strand
GCTAACCCCGCGCCCTTGCGAAAGCGAGGGCCCATAGCTCTATCTCTGTCACTTGCTGAGAAGGTTCCTGCGTTCGCAGGAACGCGGGATGCACTCCCACCCGCAACGCCACCGGAGATGTGATGCACGTCATATCACCGCGGTCTCGCGCGTGCGATCAAGCGCGCCAAGCATGGCTTCGACCATAGCCAAGAGCAACAAGAACAGCGAGCCCGAGACCCATGAAATTCACATTCACATACGGACTTTTTGGCCCCACAACGGAAGGCTTCCTTTTGCCCCCGATCTGGCAAGACGACTGGCAGGTGTTCCATGGCACCTTCCTCAATGATGAGTTTGAGGGAGGAGACGGCAACGACGTGATGTGGGGCAGCTTGGGTGCCGACACCTTTTTTGGCGGAGGCGGCAGTGACACGGTCAACTACAGCAACATGGGAACACCGGCAACCAATGGCCGCGATCGCGGGGTCATGGTCGATCTGGAGGCCGGGAAAGGCTTCTTTGGATTGGCGGAGGGCGACCGCTACTCCTCGGTTGAGAATGTGATCGGCAGCGTTTTCAACGACATCGTTTTCGGCAACGGCGCCAAGAACAAGATCCTTACAGGAGATGGGCGTGATCAAGTGATCATTTCCGACGGTGTCGACTTTCTGGATGGCGGGGCCGATGTGGATCTGTTGTCGCTGCATTGGCACGATGATGTGACCATAGACCTCTTGAACGGCCGCGGGATCGGCGGGATTGCCGATGGAGACACCTATCTGAACTTTGAAAACGTTCAGGTGTACGGGGATCGCAACACGATCATTGGTACCAACGACGACAACATCGTCACCGTGGTGGGCACAGAGTACACGGTGGAGACCCTCGGCGGCGACGACGCCATCTACATCAGCACGGTTACCGATGGCGAAATCGACGCCGGTGCCGGAATTGACACCTTGTTTTACCTCTTACCGGCGCAGACCACCCCGGTCGTCTTTGACCTGGAAGACGGAGAGATCCGCCATGTTGGTGCGTCGCGCGGAGATCCCAGGACCGACATCAGCGGGGTTGAGAACATCCACGGCAGCAGCCAGGACGAGGTCTTCATCGATGGCCGCGGAGACAACCGCTACAACGGAGGCTGGGGCGCCGATGTGTTTGTGTTCGATCACGACTTCTCAGGGGAACGGGACGTGATTGAATCCTTCTATCACGGGGTCTCCAAGATCGACCTCAGCCGGACGGCTGTGCGCGACTATGACGATCTTACAGGCGGCGGCAGCCGCCGGATGGAGCAGGTCGGTAACGATACGGTGATCTACACCGGCCGGGACAATCAGATCGTTCTGGAGGGCATCGACATGGGCTTCATCTCGCAGGACGACTTCATCTTCTAAGGCGCGAAAGCCCGGCTGGAGATCTGGATCGAATTCTTCGACGGGTCCTTGGCATTGGCGAATTGATAGCCGTCCGCATCATGGATCTTGCCGAAATCCAGACCATTGGCCTTGGCTCTTTGGCAAAAGGTGGCAACGTCCTCAACGTCAAACACCAGCTTTATCAGGGCTTGGCCCTCCTTCTGCCCCTTGGCGGCAGGATGCAGAAGCAGCGACAGCCCGTGCCCTTGCGCCTTGAGCTCCGTGATACGGTCGCCCTCCCGGCGCACCGCCTCAAAGCCGAAATGTTTGCAATAGAACGCGGTCATCTCCTCGATCTTCCTGGTGTAGATGACCATGCGCCCTAAAGGGGGTGCCATGCTGTTTCCTCCTGAGTGCGGCTGAGTTATTTGAGCGCGAAGACGAGAAATGTCTAGCCTGCGCTTGCCAGAACGTGACTGGACACCCATGTAGAGGGTCCCTTATTTTTTGAACGTGTCTCATAGACCCGACCGACCACCCACCAGTCGATAGGAGTTGATTTGATGACGAACCTTCTTCTGAACCGCCGGTCGCTCCTGGCCGCAGGGGGCGCTCTTGCGGCCTCCGGGCTCATAGTGCCGGTCAGCGCGCAAACGCTGAAACCCACGCGCTCCATGCGCGGCGGCTCCAACAACTACCAGCCCGGTGCGCCCATTGTGGAACGCATTGGCGGCGGTGGCTTCTTGATGACCGGCACCGTACGCCGTGCCGGTGACGGCGCGCCGCTCGCCGGTCAGCGGATCCAAATCTGGGCCCACACCACGGAAGGCTATGAAAGCGATCCCCAAAGCCACGGGGCGACGCTCACCAACGAGAAGGGCGAGTTCCAGCTGGACATGCCCCAGATCGTGCCCGCCTTCGGACAGCCTCACGGTCATTTGGCCTATGACAGCGGCGAGTTTGAAACCGTGTTCCTGCGCCCGGTGATGAAAAGCGCGAGCCACAAAACCCTCAGTGCGCATTTCGTTCTAAAGCCCGTCTGAACCCAGACGGGAGGCACGAAGCGGTGAGCAAGGCCCGCAAGATAGCCATCTGGGCCGGTCTTGCACTTGCTGTGGCCGTGCCTCTTGTGCTCGCAGGCTTCAGCCCGCAGCTGGCGTGGCGTGATCCGATCTATATCGGTGCGGGCTTTGCCGGCATCGTCGCCATGGCGCTGCTCCTCATCCAGCCCTTGCTGGCGGGCGGGCTCTTGCCGGGCATCCGGGCGGGGCAAAGTCGGCGGCTCCACCGCTATGTGGGCGCAGGGCTCATTACGGCCGTCATACTCCACGTGCTTGGCCTTTGGATCACCAGCGCGCCGGATGTGATTGACGCGCTTACCTTCACCTCGCCCACGCCCTTCTCCGACTGGGGGGTGATCGCCATGTGGGCGCTCTTTGCCGCCGGGCTCCTGGCGCTTCTGCGCCGGCGGCTCAGCCTTCGCCCTCAGGTCTGGCGCCTGGCGCACACGGGTCTCGCTGCCGTGGTGGTGGTGGGCAGTGTGGTGCATGCCTGGCTCATCCAGGGGACCATGGAAACGATCTCCAAGGCCGTGCTCTGTGCGCTCGTGATCCTGGTGACCGTGAAGGTCCTGGCCGACTTAAGGGTTTGGGTGATCAACAGGCGGCGCAGAGCCTGAGCGGCGGTGCCGGGTTGCCTCCGTATCCAGCGCGCCGGCGTCATCAAGCACCACCTGATAAATGGTTTCTGCCGCCTCGCGCGATACCAGCCCCTGGCGCACGTCGCGGGCAACGGCCTGGGGATCACGCTCAAGCGGGTCGCCGTAACCTGCCCCGCCGGGGCTGGACCACAGCAGACTGTCGCCGGCCGGAATGGTCTGCTCGCCCTTGCTTTTGAGCACGGGGCCGGAGCGCAGTTGAATGTGCCCAGCAGCGCCATTGTGACCGCCTTCGCGGCCCTCAGCGGGGAACTTGGTGCGTTCCACGCCGGCCAGCAGCAAAATGTCGGCCTCTTCGCTGGATTCCATCTCGATAAACTGGCCAAGGCCGCCGCGGAACCTTCCGGCCCCGCCACTGTCTGCGATCAGCTCGCGGCGCAGGTAGCGCACGGGCGCTGTGGCTTCGGCGATCTCCGTTTGCGTGCCGTAAACCCCGCTGGGAAAGGCGGTGGCTGAGAGGCCATCCTTGGTGGGCCTGGCGCCGGTTCCGCCGGAATGGGTGAACTCGGTGGCAAAGGTGGTGGCGGTGCTGCCCGGCATGGCGCTGGAGGCGGCGCTGCGGATCGGCAGATCCCACAGGCAGGTGGAGCCTTCCGCCGGTGCCAGGCCGGGCACGGCCTTGTGGATCGCGCCCAGCACCAGATCGGCCACCATGTGCCCGCAGGTATGGCGCATGGCCACCGGGGCAGGGGCTTGCGCGTTCAAGATGCAGTCTTCCGGCGCCTTCATGATGAAGGGGGCAAGGGAGGCGGCATTGTTGGGCACCTCCGGCCCGATGAGGCAGCGCATGGCGAACACCGCATAGGCGGCCGTGTAGTTGATGGGGCAATTGATGCCGAGGGCCGAATGGCCTGACGTGCCCTCCAGATCCACGATGATCCGGTCATCCTCGATGGTCAGCGCGGCGCAGAACTTGATCTCAAAATCATAGCCATCGATCATCAGCTCATTGTGGTAGGTGCCGTTGGGCAGGGCGGCGATGGCCTCCCGTGTGGCCTTTGCCGAAGCGCTCAGAATGTGTTCTGCAAGAGCGTCCAGATTGTCCAGGTCGAACTCTGCCAGCATCTCAGAGACGCGTGCGCCGCCCACATCGCAGCAGGCGATCAGGGCATAGGCATCGCCCTCATTGGCCACGGGCGAGCGGGAATTGGTCTTGATGAACTCGATGACGAGGCGGTTCACTTCGCCCTGGTCCACCAGCTTGCAGACGGGGATGTAGAGGCCTTCATCGTAGAGGTCCGTGCCGTCCGGGCCCATGCCGCGGCCGCCAAGATCGTACACATGGCTGGTGCAGGCGGTGAAGCCGATCCAGCTGCCCATATGGAAGATCGGCGCGACCAGACAAAGATCGTTCAGGTGACCGGCCCCGATCCACGGATCGTTGGTGCAGAACACATCGCCCGGGCGCATGGCTTCAAGATCGAGATGCGGCATCATCTGCTTGACCGTTTCGGCCATGGTGTTGATGTGGCCCGGCGTGCCCGACACCGCCTGGGCCAGCATGTGGCCGTTGGTGTCAAAGACCCCGGCGGAGATGTCGCCGCATTCCCTGACAATGGGGCTGAAGGCGGTGCGCATCAGCACCTGGCCCTGTTCTTCCACCACGGCCAGCAGGCGGTCCCACATGACCTGCCAGTCGATGGCGGAGCGTTCGGAGCGCGCGGTCTGGGCCACCTCGCCTTTCCGGGTCAAAACGATGCTGCCCGCCGCGTCGATCTCAGCATCGAAGGTGGCCGGGATATAGGTGGTTGTTTGGGGCTCGGCGATAAGGGCTGGGCCCTTTATGGCTTGGCCGGCCTTGAGGGCGGCGCGGTGGTAGACGTGGGCCTCGATCAGCGTGCCCTCCTGACCGAGGCTCAGCTGGCGCACACCGCTGGGCCCGGCGGCTTCGCCGGCTGGAAGATCAGCCAGGGAGGGGGGACGGGGCGGGGTATTGGATGCGGTCACCGACCAATTGATGAACTCGATCTGCATGCCCGGAACGATGCGGCTGAACTGGCGCCCGTATTCGGCTTCAAACTGGCGCACCATGTGGGAGAGGGCGGCCTCGCCCAGAGCGCCGGAGGGCACGGGCACCTCGATCTCCTGGCCCTGGCCGTCATAACGCATGAAGGCCATGCGCTGCACGGTGATCTCCTGACCGTCAACGCCGGCCTCCACAATCTCCCGGGCCGAGCGTTCAAGATCGCGCAAAAGGGTGTTCGCGGCCTCGAAAGGGAAGTTGGTGGACCTGGCCGGGTAGGTGTGCACGATCTCGTAGGACACGGGCGCAAACAGGAAGCCGATGGCCGAGCCGACGCTCGGGTTTTCCGGAACGATGATCTTCTTCACCCCGATCTTTTCTGCAATGCGCGCGGCGTGCAGCGGCCCGTTTCCGCCGAACGCCACCATGGTGCAGTTGCCTAAGTCCTTGCCCTGTTCCACCGCATGCATGCGCGCCGCGTTGGCCATGGCTTCGTCCACCGTCTGGGAGATGCCGTCGGCGGCCGCGATGGTGGAGAGCCCCAAGGGGCCGCCCAGATCGCGAGCGATCGCGGCGCGGGCAAGGTCCGGCTGAAGGTTGAGGCGGTTCTCCGCGAAGCCCTCCGGATCGATATACCCGATGGCCACATCCGCATCGGTGACGGTGGGCGCGGTGCCGCCTTTGCCGTAACAGGCGGGGCCGGGATCGGAGGAGGCACTCGTGGGCCCGACGCGCAGGCGCTGCATGCTGTCCACCTTGGCGATAGAGCCGCCGCCTGCGCCGATTTCGATCATCTCGATCACCGGGATACGCACCGGAATGCCGCTGCCTTTCATGAACCGGGCCGAGCGGTCGATCTCAAAGGCACGGGAGGATTTGGGTGTCTGGTTCTCGATCAGGCAGATTTTGGCGGTGGTGCCGCCCATGTCGAAGGAGACAACTCTGTCGATCTGGCGTTCAGCAGCCACCCGCGCGGCCATGATGGCCCCGCCGCTGGGGCCCGATTCCACCAGGCGGATGGGATAGGCCGTTGCGGTTTCCAAGGTGGTCATGCCGCCGCCTGAG
>JBCDDQ010000296.1:0-6118 GCA_039180225.1 Pseudomonadota bacterium | reverse complement strand
CATCTGGGTGCGTTTGGCGTGGCAACCCGCTGCCGAGGGTGGCGCCGAGAAGTTGCTGTTGCCGCGCGGTCCGCTTCGGTTCACGGGATGGACCCGCGCTGGCGCAGGCGCCCTGCTGCTAGCAGCCCTCGCCATCACCGGACTGCCGCGCACCGCACTTGATGTTTCAGCTCCTGCGGTGGCCAAACCACTTCCCCTGGCGCTGAACGGAGACCTCAAGCGTTCTGTTGAGCTTGCTCCGCGGGAAGTTGCGTTCTTTAAGCAGTTCGGCGGCTGGTCGGCCAAGGCAAATTACGGCGCCCATGGGCTGATGCTGGTCAGCACAAGCTCTCCGCTGAGACACCTTCATGGGCCCGATGAATGCCTCAGAGGCATGGGCTTTGAAGTTGAGTATCTGGGCACCGTGTTTGAGCCTGTGCCCACGGCGGTTTACCGGGCAACCGCCCCGGACGGCACGCCGTACCGGATCGATGTGACCTTTGTCTCTGCCCGCGGCAGCGTGACCAACAATGTGGCGACCGCAGTCTGGAAGTGGCTTCAAGGCGAGGTGGGCACGTGGACGGCGGTGCAACGGATTACGCCTGAGGCGCTGGGCGGCAGAGCCCACGATGAGTTCAACCGCGCGGTCATCGCTGCGCTCGATTTATCCCCCAAAAGAGAAGGAACCCCACGATGAGAAGGTATCTACGAGGCTGTTTCGCCGTCTTGGCGATCGTGTATGTCCAGCCATCAACCGCTGCGCCCACGCCCGCGGCACTTGACGATAAGCAGGGCGGTCAAGTGGTGGCGCGCATAAATGGCCGAACGGTGCCGTTCCCCAGTTTGAAGACAGAAGTCACCGGCGACTTGAAAGGTGATCTGGCCTCCATCACCGTGCGGCAGACCTTCGTGAACCCTACGAATGTTCCCATGAACGCGCGTTACCTGTTCCCTCTGAACAAGGACGCGGCCGTCCACGCCATGCAGATGCGGGTGGGTGATGAACTGATCAGCGCGAAAATTGCCAAACGCGCCAAGGCGCGCACCACCTATGAGAAAGCCAAGGCGGACGGCAAATCGGCCGCTCTGCTCGAGCAGCATCGCCCCAACATGTTCACCCAGGAGGTCGCCAATCTGATGCCTGGCGCACCTGTGGTCATCACGCTGAAATACTCCCAGGTGGTGCCGCGCATCGACAATGCCTATGAGCTCCGTGTGCCGCTGGTCGTTGGTCCGCGCTACATTCCGCAGCGCGGGCCGTACGAGCCAAGGTCGGTGGCTCACGACGATAACCTTCCGCCTGGAAATTCGGAGACCAAAACCTCCGGTGGCTGGCAATTTGGACCGGTGCCCGCCTATCCGCCGGTTGCCGGGTTAAGTCTGCCGACCACCGTGCTCAAGGACCGTGTCTCGGTTAAATTGAACCTTGCCTCCGGCATCCCGGTGCGAGACGTGGAAAGCGGCACTCACAAGCTAAGTGTGATTGGCGATGAGGATGAGAAAACCATCTCTCTGGCGGGCGGCAAAACCCTGGACAACCGCGATTTCGTTCTGCGCTACTCACTGGCTGGAGAGCAGCCGCAGGCAGGGTTCCTGGCCCACAAGGGCGAAGGGGAGGGCACATTCTCTCTGCTCATTGAGCCACCCAAGGTGCCTCAGGACGCGGACATTACGCGACGCGAAATGGTCTTCGTGCTCGACACATCAGGCTCCATGAGCGGCCAGCCCATGGCCGCCAGCCGCACCTTCATGCGCCATGCGCTCAAAACGCTGCGGCCCGGAGACGCCTTCCGCATCATCCGCTTTGCCAACAATGCGAGCGAGTTCAGCCCAACGGCCCTGCCGGCGACACCTCAGAACGTTGCGGCAGGCACGGCTTACGTCAATGCCATCACGGCAGGCGGCGGCACGGAAATGCTGAGCGGCATGAAGCGGGCCTATGCCCGTCCGCCCGCCAGCAACGTGCTGCGCATTGTGGTGTTCCTGTCCGATGGCTATGTGGGCAATGAGGCAGAGATCCTGAAGCTGGTTGCCGGATCAGTGGGTAAGGGACGGCTCTATGCCTTCGGTGTCGGCGCGGCGGTGAACCGGTACCTGGTCTCAGAGATGGCGAGGCTCGGCCGCGGTATTTCCCGCATCATTGATCCCACCATGAACAGCCAGGAAGAAGCGGTAAAGTTCGCCTCCCGTTTGGATATGCCGGTTCTCACCGATATCAAGATCAACTGGGGCAGCCTGGCGCCCACGGAGGTGACCCCAAGCATCTTGCCCGATCTGTTTGCAGGCGATTCCCTGAGGGTCCTTGGTCGCTTCGGTGAAACGGGCAGCCATCAGATCAATATCACCGGCCATGTGAACGGCCGGCGCGTCAAGCTGCCGTTGAAGCTCGATTTGTCGGATGCAGCGGACGGCACCAGCCGCACGATCCCGCTCATCTGGGCACGCTCGCGCATCGCCGATCACATGCGCGAGACCATGATCCCAATGCGCATCCGGCCCTCTGGTGTCTCTGATGCAGACATCGAAGAGCGTGTAACGGCGCTTGGCCTTGCCCATTCCTTGGTGACCCAGTGGACGTCGTTTGTGGCGGTCTCAGAGAAGGTGGTGAACCCTAATCCTGCAACGTCGGGCGATGCCGACGTGCCACTTCCCTTGGTCAAAGGTGTAAGCCACAAGGCGTATCCCAACGGCAACATTCCCATGCGCAAGACACAGTCTGCCAAACCGACCAAGTTCGCCATGAACCAGCCCACCGCGGCCCCCTTCTCCGGTCCCGTCTTCTCTGGCGGATCAACGCCGGAACCAGAACACCTGATCGCGCTTCTGGTGTTGCTCCTTTCGGTCGGCGGCACCTTGGTGCACCAGGCCCGCAGGCAGTTTTCATGAGCGCCCCGGCCCTGCAACAGGACGGCGCCCCACAACGGGGTGCCGTCGACACCGTGGGAATCGCTAGTCTTCAAGCGTATTTAGAAGGCAAATTGTGTGCCTCCTCAGACTGGAAAGCGCGGGTCACCATGGCAAAATCCATCCTCGTGGTTGATGATGACCCTCATATTCTGGAAGTCATCAGCTTTGCTCTGGAACGGGCAGGGTTTGCCCTGACCGCGGCGAAGGACGGCAAGCAGGCGCTGGAGAAGTTTCAGACCTCAGACCCCAACCTGATCGTCCTCGACATCAGCCTGCCGGAAATGGACGGGCTGGACGTCTGCCGGGAGATCCGCAAGACGTCTGCTGTGCCGATCCTTTTCCTGTCTTCGCGCGATGAGGAGATCGACCGCATCATCGGGCTTGAGATCGGCGGCGATGATTATGTCTCCAAGCCGTTCAGCCCGCGCGAGCTGGTGGCGCGCATCAAGGCCATCTTGAAGCGCACCGCCCCGGTGGAGCAGGCAGACGAGCCCGATACCCTCAAAGTGGGCGGCGTCAGCCTGTGGCCGGACCAGCACAGGGTGGAGTTTTCCGGCGTGCCAGTCGATCTCACCGCAACCGAGTTCCAGATGGTGCGCGCCTTTCTGCGCCGGCCGCAGATCGTGCGCGACCGCAACGCCATAATTGATGCGGCCTATGCCGATAACATCCACGTTTCGGACCGAACGGTGGACAGCCACATCCGGCATATCCGCCTCAAATTTCAGGAGGCGGGATGTGGCAGCATCATCGAGACTGTCCACGGTGTGGGCTACAAACTGGGAACATGCACCTAAACGAGGGGCCAGGTGACGCCAACTGTTAAGCAGAAATACCGCCCCAGCGTTGCGCTGATCCTGATTGCGGTGAACCTGACCATCTTGGCGCTGCCTTTGGGCAGCGTCTTGTTCTTCAGGATCTATGAAGGCCGCCTGGTGCACGAAACCGAGGCAGAGCTCATCTCCCAGGCCGCAGTCATTGCCGCGGCCTACAAGCAGGCGCTGGACCGGCGCCTGAACGAAGGCGCTGAAATTTATGGACGCGCGCTTGGCGAGGCGGCCACCAAGAACGCCCTCAAGCGCTACGAGCCCGTGGTGCCGACGGTTGACCTGGCCTCCGATGATCTTCTGCCGCCCCGCCCGGACCCGCAAGCGGCGGCCTCCAAACCATCGATCGAAAGCCTGGACGCGGGCCTCGACGTGAGCCAGATCTTCTTTGATGCCCGGCGCACCACGCTGGCCGGCATGGTGCTCCTGGACCATGAGGGCGCGGTGATCGGCGGCAACCAATCCATCGGTCTCTCCTTTGCCCATCTGCCCGAGGTGCAGGGCGCCCTTGGCGGCGTCTACACCAGCGTGATCCGCGAGCGCATCTCCGATGAGCCGCCGCCGTCCTATGCCTCCATCAGCCGGGGCACGGGCATCCGCATCTTCGCGGCCTTCCCGGTCAAGGCGGGTAAACGCCTGTGGGGCGTGGTCTACATGTCCCGCACCCCCAACAATATACTCAAACACCTTTACGCCTTCCGCCACCGCGCCTTGCTGGTGGCCCTGTTCGTCCTCGCCGTCACGCTGCTCATCGCCTGGGTCACCACACGCACCTTGCGCGGGCCGATCACGGCGCTCTCCCGGCAGGCCCAGGGTCTGGCGGCCACCAAGGGGGGAACCTTGGAGCCTCTCGCCCACTACGGCACCAGCGAGCTGGCCGCCCTCGGCCAGAGCTTCCTGGACATGGCCGGCGCGCTGGAGAAACGCAGCACCTACATCCGCGACTTCGCCACCCACGTCTCCCACGAGTTCAAAACCCCGCTCACCTCCATCCGAGGTTCCGCCGAACTGCTGGGCGAGCACTTGGAGGAGATGAAACCGGAAGAACGGGCCCGGTTCCTGAGCAACATCGAGAAGGATGCCGCCCGCCTGAAAGCGCTGGTGGACCGGCTCTTGGAGCTGGCCAAGTCCGACAATCTGGTGCCCCTGTTCGACGACACTGTGGACGCTGCAGCAGCTCTGGAAACACTCACCAGCGGATACAGCCAAGTGCGCATCGAAAGCCAAGGGCCCGCCATGGCCCAGATCTCAGAGGAGAGCCTTGGCATCATCGCCTCCAACCTGATCGAGAATGCCGTGGGCGCCGGGGCTTCTGAGGTTATTTTGACAATCGTTGAAAGCTCCAACAACTGCGAAATCACCTTTAAAGACAACGGCTCAGGCATTTCCCCGGGGAACCGGGACAAGATCTACGAGGCCTTCTTCACAACCAAGCGTGAGACCGGCGGAACCGGCCTTGGTCTCGGCATCGTCCGCTCGCTGGTGGAAGCGCACGGTGGAACCATCGCGCTCCTGGTTACCACCAAAGGGGCAGCCTTCAAGGTCACACTGCCCGCCGCGAACGGCTAATTATCCAGGAAGCTCCGGAGCTTGCGGCTGCGGCTTGGGTGCTTCAGCTTGCGCAGCGCCTTGGCCTCAATCTGACGGATCCGTTCGCGGGTCACAGAGAACTGCTGGCCCACCTCTTCCAGCGTGTGGTCGGTGTTCATGCCAATGCCGAAGCGCATCCGCAGAACCCGTTCCTCGCGCGGCGTCAGCGAAGCCAGAACCCGGGTCGTGGTTTCCCGCAGGTTCGACTGAATGGCCGCATCGATCGGCAGAATGGCGTTCTTGTCTTCGATGAAATCGCCCAGGTGGCTATCTTCCTCATCGCCAATCGGCGTTTCCAGGCTGATCGGCTCCTTGGCGATCTTCATCACCTTGCGCACTTTCTCCAAAGGCATACCCAGCTTCTCAGCCAGCTCCTCCGGTGTCGGCTCGCGGCCGATTTCGTGCAGCATCTGGCGGCCCGTGCGCACCAGCTTGTTGATGGTCTCGATCATATGCACCGGAATACGGATGGTGCGGGCCTGGTCGGCGATCGAGCGGGTGATCGCCTGGCGGATCCACCACGTGGCGTAGGTGGAGAACTTATAGCCGCGGCGATATTCAAACTTATCCACCGCCTTCATGAGGCCGATATTGCCTTCCTGGATGAGATCCAGGAACTGCAGGCCGCGGTTGGTGTATTTCTTGGCGATGGAGATCACCAGACGCAGGTTGGCTTCCACCATTTCCTTCTTGGCCTGCCGGGCTTCGCGCTCACCCTTCTGCACCGTGTGCACAATGCGGCGGAATTCCTCGATTTCCAGGCCGGTTTCAGAGGCCAGCTGATGGATCTCATCGCGGATCGCCTTGATCATGGT
>JBCDDQ010000295.1:0-6210 GCA_039180225.1 Pseudomonadota bacterium | reverse complement strand
CAGCAGAAAACACCAGCGGGATGAGGCAGCCGCCTGAAAGCCCCTGCACAATCCGGAACGCGATCAGCGTTGCAAAGTCAGGACTGTAGGCACACCCGATCGAGGCCAGCGTGAATATGGAGAGCGCCCCCAGAAACAGGTTTCGCAAACTGAAGGCCCGCGACAGGAATCCGGTGAGTGGGATCGCGATCACTTCAGCAATCAAATAGGACGTCTGAATCCAGCTCATCCGTTCTGGCTCGATCGCCAGAGCATCTCTGATGGCCGGCAAGGATGTGGCCACAATCTGGATGTCCAGAATGGCCATGAACATGCCCACACACATGGCGCAGAACCCGGCCCAAACCCGCCAGGTCACTTCGGGGGATTGGGGCGCGTCAGCCTGCTGGACCATCTTCTGGCGCCCCTGCGCCGGCATAGGCTTCATTAAGCGCTGTATTTTCCGCACGGATGCGGATGACGAGGACAGCCGCGTTCAAAACTGAAAAGAGGATCGCAAACCACAACAGTCCAAAAGCAAGGGGCAAGACCGCGATCTCACCAATCACCACGACATAGTTGGGGTGATTGAGAAACCTGTAGGGTCCCGACGCGATCCGCTCCGCCCCGGGCAACACCACGATCTTGGTCGTCCAGCGCTCGCCCAATGTGGCCAGCACCCAAAGCCGCAGCAGCTGCAAAACAATAAATACACAGAGCCAGAACAGGTTCACAGGCGCATCCCACGCCAGCCACCACAGGCCAATGAGCCAGCCGGCGTGCACCATCACGATGAGCGGGTAATGACCGGGCGCCTCTTCGCGGGCGCCCTTGGCCATGAGCCTGCGCATGTTACGCTGCGCCCAGACAAGTTCGGCCAGGCGCTGAACCGTCACCAGAAAGAGAATAACCGCAGCAAAAGTGATCATGCAGCTCTCAGCGACACACACGACGAGGTGAACCCCGGGCCCAGGGCAGAGATCAGGGTGCGCTCCGGCAGCCCCTGCTTCATCAGCCGTTCCAGCACAAAGAACACGGTGGGCGCAGACATGTTACCGAAATCGCGTAACACCTCCCGCTCCACGTTCAACGTGCCCTGGCCAAGCTCCATCGCCGCTTCAATGGAAGCAATCACCTTCTGGCCTCCGGGGTGAAAGGCAAAGCGGCCCACATCGTGGCGCTCCAGCCCCAGCGCCGTCAGCATGCTGTCCACGGCCGGTGCGAGATGTTTGCGGGCAAACGGCGGGATGGCCCGGTCGAAGATCACGCCCAGGCCGTCTTCGTCCACCGACCAGCCCATAATGTTCAGGGTATCAGGCCAGGTATATTCCTGACCGCCTTCCAAGATGATGTCGCCTTCCCCGTCAGCATTCACAATGGCCGCAGCGGCCCCGTCCCCGAACAGGGCGGTGGCCACAATGTTGGCCTTGCTCAGAACATCAAAGCGAAATGACAGCGAGCACAGCTCAACAACCACGATGAGCACATTGGTCCCAGGGTCAGCCTGTGCAAGGCGCATGGCCATGCCGAGCCCGGAGGTGCCGCCTGCACAGCCCAGCCCGAACACGGGCACGCGCTTCACATCTCGCCTGAACCCAACCTCACTGAAAGCTCTGGCTTCCAAGCCGGGCGTTGAAATACCGGTTGAGCTGATAATGACGATCGTGTCGATCTCACGTGCCGTCAACCCGGCCTGCGCCAGGGCACGTTCAGTGGCTTCGATGAAAAGCGCTGTGGCGCTCTCCAGATAAGCCTCGCCCCTTTGCGGCCAGTTCTTGGGCTCCATATACCATTCAACCGGCTGCGCCATCTGACGCTTTTGGATACCGGCAGTCTGGAACACGGCCCGAAGGCGCGCGAAGTCCGAATAACGTTGCTCGAATATTTGCGAAGCGACCTCTTCAGCATCGCTTTGAAGGATTGTGTTTCCCGGAACGGCCGTGGCCAATGCCTTAAGAGAAACAGCTTTAGATGCCGCCATTTACGTCCCCTGAATGCCCGCCAAGCGCCACCATAAACAAATTTACGCAAAACGCTATCGGCTTGGTTCACTGCGCGCAGTGTTTTCGTCATTCGGCGCGCAAGGCAGGGTGCAGGCAAAGACGGCGAACTCAAGACATCTGGTGCATCAGCCAAATCGGAAATTCAGAATCCGGAAGCCATGCGGACACGCGCTTTTCCAAAGCAAACCAGCCCGCGACCACCACACCCGCCGCACCGGCAAGGCCCCCATAGGCCCAGCCTGGAAGGTTGAGCTGCACGCACAAGCCCACGAGTGCCATCAAACCTGCGGCAATGAGAGGTTTTTCAGCTGACCGTTTCATGTCATACATCTCCATTATGAGCACTGTTCACTTTTATATAGCATGTATATGAACATTGTTCAATATAAAAAGCGAAACCCTCTCACTCTCACTTATGAGATCTCAAACTGCGTTCAGAATCGCCGCCAAGATGAATTAAGATAACGCCAATCAACGAGAGCCTCCCCTCATGCCCAAAAAAATTATGGACAGCCGCGAAGAATTGCGTACCGCGATGATAGATGCCGCCGAGCGCATCATCACAGAAGATGGCGCGAGCGCCCTGACCGCGCGGCGCCTGGCGTCCGATTTGGGCATAGCCGTGGGCACCACCTATAACGTGTTTCGTCAGATGGATGATCTGATCGGTGAGGTGAACTCCCGGACAATCGCCAAAATCACCGGCGTCATCAGCGCCGTAAACACAACCGAGCGCAAGAGCACAGAGCTGCTCATGGCCTATGCCGACGCCTATATCGGTTTCGTGACCGGCAACGAGAACACCTGGGCGGCTCTGTTTGTGGGCGACATTGAT
Source organism: Pseudomonadota bacterium (assembly GCA_039180225.1). Classification (GTDB taxonomy): domain Bacteria; phylum Pseudomonadota; class Alphaproteobacteria; order Rhizobiales; family CAJQND01; genus JAAEUE01. The sequence continues at coordinate 3,393 of JBCDDQ010000295.1, read as the reverse complement.
CCTGAGAGCGAAAGCCACAAACGCAATCTCAGCCAGACCCTGCGCCTGTTCGGGTACATTGAGAACGCCCTGCGCACTGTGTCTCCTCAGGCCGATCAGCATGAAATCGAAGCCTCCGCCCGCGCCTTATGGGCTGCCGTCCACGGCATGCTCTCGCTGATGGCTCACGGACGGCACACCATCTTAGGGCTCGGCAATGTGCGCGAGGCCATCCAAATTCTCATCACCAATCATGTGGCGGGCATGACGGCAAACCGGTAAGATGCGCCCATCATGAGGCCGCGCGGCAAAAGGCAACAATGAAGCAATATCTCGATCTCATGCGCCATGTGCGCGAAACCGGCGCCCAGAAGGGAGACCGCACGGGCACCGGCACGCTTTCCGTGTTCGGCCACCAGATGCGCTTCGATCTTGCTCAGGGCTTTCCCCTGATCACAACCAAACGCCTGCACATCAAGTCCATCATCTATGAGCTTTTGTGGTTCCTGAAGGGCGACACCAACATTGCTTATCTGAAGGAAAACGGTGTGCGGATCTGGGACGAATGGGCGGACGAAAATGGCGATCTCGGCCCGGTATACGGTCACCAGTGGCGCTCTTGGCCGACCCCGGACGGGCGCCAGGTGGATCAGATTGCAGCGGTGGTGGACAGCTTGAAGAACGCGCCCGACAGCCGCCGCCACCTTGTCTGCGCCTGGAACGTGGCCGATGTGGACCAGATGGCGCTGCCCCCCTGTCACTGCCTCTTCCAGTTCTATGTGGCTGAGGGCAAGCTCTCCTGCCAGCTTTACCAGCGCTCAGCCGACATCTTTTTGGGCGTTCCCTTCAATATCGCTTCGTACGCGCTGCTGACCCACATGATGGCCCATGTTACCGGGCTGAAACCAGGTGAGTTCATCCACACATTCGGGGATGCTCATCTCTACCTCAACCACTTGGAGCAGGCTGATGAGCAGCTCATTCGCGCGCCGCTGCCCCTGCCCCGGCTGGTGATCAAGCGCGACGTGGAGGCCATTGATCAGTTCCGGTTTGATGATTTTGAGATCATCGGCTACGAAACGCACCCACACATTGCTGCCCCGGTTGCCGTATAGTGCGCGTGTTATGAAGTATTGGCTTGTGGTTTTCATCCTGACCGACGGCGCCTGGGTTGCAGGCGCGGATATGCCCAACGCCGGTTGGTCGCCGCGCCAGTATGAGAGCCTGGAGGTGTGCAAGACCAGGCGTGACTTCGCCGCCAACCTGGTCAAACAGATCGGACGGGCGCAGACCAAGCACTTTTGCACGCAGAACCCTGAAGCCACACTGGCCGAACTGGAGCAGGCAGCAGCCCAATGACCGTCACCATCGTCCATGTTGTCGCTGTTGCCCTGAACGGCGTGATCGGTGCTGACGGGGACATGCCCTGGAACCTGCCCTCGGACCTGAAACGCTTCAAAGAGATCACCATGGGCAAACCTGTGGTGATGGGCCGTAAGACGTTCGAATCGATCGGCCGCCCCCTGCCCGGCCGGGCCAACGTGGTGATCAGCCGGTCGGCCAGCTACCAGGCGGACGGGGTTCATGTGGTCACCTCCATAGATGCAGCCATAGAGCTGGCCACGCGCCTCGCCAAGGATACCGGCGCGGGAGAAGTCTGCGTGATCGGCGGCGGAGAGATCTACCGGCAGACCCTGGAGCGCACCCAGCGCATATACATGACCCGCGTGATGGCCGAAATGACCGGCGACACGGCCTATCCCGCCCTGGCGCCGGGCGAATGGGAGGAAGTGGCCCGCGAGCACCACCAGGAAGGGCCAAAGGACACCGCAGACTTTGACATCGTCACCCTGGAAAGGGTCTGATCCCAGCACCACATAAGCTTTGGAGACCGAAAGCCCATGATGCCCACCGCCCCTGTGCACGCCTCCGTGTTGGACGAGATCGGCAACACGCCCATGCACGAGATCACCAAGCTGGACACCGGCAACTGCCGCCTGTTCGTCAAGCTGGAGAACCAGAATCCCGGCGGATCAATCAAAGATCGCATCGGCAAAGCCATGATCGAGGCCGCCGAGGCAGACGGCTCCCTGAAACCGGGCGGCACGATCATCGAAGCCACCGCCGGGAACACCGGGCTCGGGCTCGCCCTCACCGCCGCGCAAAAGGGCTACAAACTGGTGATCATCGTACCGGACAAGATGGCCCAGGAGAAAATCTTTCACCTGCGCGCCATGGGCGCAGAAGTACTCACCACCCGGTCCGATGTGGGCAAGGGCCATCCGGACTATTATCAGGATATGGCCGAACGCCTGGCCGCAGAACATGGCTATTTCTATGTGAACCAGTTCGGCAACCCGGCCAACCCGAAGGCCCACTACGACACCACGGGCCCTGAGATCCTGGCGCAGTGCAAGGCGGCCGGCACCCTGCCCCACGCGGTGGTCTGCGGGGTAGGCTCCGGCGGCACGATCACCGGCCTGTCGCGCTATTTCGCTGAGCACTGCCCGGAAACTGAGATGGTGCTCGCTGACCCTGAAGGCTCAATCCTCACCCATTATGTGGAAACCGGCGAAGTCTCTACGGACGTGGGCTCTTGGATGGTGGAAGGCATTGGCGAAGACTTCCTGCCGCCCATCATGGACGTCTCACGGGTCAAGGCGGCCTATACTGTGAGTGATGGCGAGGCCTTTGAAACGGCGCGCCTTCTGTTGGAGCAAGAGGGCATTCTCGCCGGCTCCTCGTCAGGCACCCTGATCACTGCAGCATTGATGCACGCGCGCGCGCAGAAAGACCCTAAGACCATCGTCACTTTCGTCTGCGACAGCGGCAACAAGTACCTCTCCAAGATGTTCAACGACTATTGGATGGTCGACAACGGCTTCATGGAAAGCCCCATGACGGGCGATCTGCGCGATCTGGTCTCGCGCAAGCACGCCGAGCGCCAGACCATCACCATCAAGCCGACCACCACCCTGGAGCAGGCCTATCGCGCCATGAAGCTCTACGATATCTCGCAGATCCCGGTGTTGGACGGCGACAAACTGGTGGGCCTCCTGGATGAGGAAGACCTCCTGCTCCACGTCTATGACACGGGCGGGTTCAAGGGCAACGCCTCCGACATCATGACCGCGGACCTGCGCACGGTGAGCGCCGATGAGGATCTCGCCCGCGTGCTTCTTCTGCTCACCCGGGGTATGGTGGTGCCGGTCATTCACAACGGCAAGTTCCAGGGCCTCATCACCAAGATCGATGTGCTCAACCATATGAGGCTCGCGGCAGGATAGTCTCATGCCCACAACCATCATCCCCGGACCCCAGGCGGTTGAAAACCTGAAAGCAGACGGGCTCGCCGAGTGGCCCTCCAGGCTCGCTCCGGAGAACCGCATCGAGCCCCTGTGCAAGCCGGGCTTT
>JBCDDQ010000294.1:0-6224 GCA_039180225.1 Pseudomonadota bacterium | reverse complement strand
CGAGGGATCCCTTATCGGGGGCGCCTTCGCCGTACCAGGCATAGAACCGAAAGAAGCGCAGAATGCGCAAATGATCTTCCTTGATGCGCTCTGCCTGGTACGGCGAAGGCGCCCCCGATAAGGGATCCCTCGATGCCTGCGTGACTGCGAGGACGACCTTATCAAAGCTCTCGCGTGAGCGCGTCCGCCAAGAGATGCTCAAGCTTGTGGTTGCGCCGAAAGCCGTCCCAACCCTCTCCCTGATGCAAGAGTGCAAGGTGCTGGCGGTTATCCTGGCTGGGCGTATTGATATTGGCCGGCTCGAGGCGCTCTCGGCGACAGAGGCCGCGCAGGAGCTTGTGCCTGACCCTGTGCGCCGCCTGAGGGCTCTCAGCGCAGACCAGACAGCCCAAGACCTACGCCGCGCATTTGTGCTGAGCAATGAAGAGACCAAGCGGCTGGAGGCGCTGGCTCAACTGCCACCGGTCTCGCCGGCTTTTCGGCATGCGGAAAGGCAAACATTGCTCTATTGGCATGGCCGCCAGGCTGTGATCGATAGACTGTTGCTTGACTGGAGTGCCGGCGAACACCCCTCAGACGATGCGGACTATGCTGCCCTCTTGGGCGAAGCGCAGGTTTGGCAAAAGCCAAAATTACCCATTGGAGGCAAGGACTTGCAAGCTGCGGGCATTGCTGAGGGCAAAGAACTGGGCCACCTGTTGCAAGCACTGGAAGACTGGTGGGTTGCAGGTGGATTTACAGCGAACAAGGCTGAATTGATGGCCAGGTTGGCCGCCATTCGGTGAACGAGAACAGGGATTTAAGGCAATAATGGAACGATTTGGGATTGGCCAGGCCGTGCGGCGGCGTGAGGATGAACGCTTCCTGACCGGCGCCGGACAATACTTGGATGACATTACGCTGCAGGGCACGTGCCATTCAGCAGTGGTGCGAAGCCCTTATGCCCATGCGCGAATTGTTTCCATCCGCACGGACGAAGCCGAAGGCGCCCCCGGCGTGATCGCGGTCTACACCGCGGCCGACTACATGCAGGCGGGCTATGGCCCGTTCCCCACCCTCACCGAGGTGGCTGGCATTGACGAACATGGCGTGCGCCACCCCGACCGCCACGCTTTGGCCTCCGACAAAGTGCGGTTTGTCGGCGACGCGGTGGCATTCGTGGTGGCTGAGACCCGGGCGCAGGCCCGCGACGCAGCCGAATTGGTGGACGTGGAATATGACGACCTTGAGCCTGTCGTGGATCTCGCCACGGTGCTGGACCAGAAAACACCGGTAATCTGGCCGGAAATCGGAACCAACCTTTGCTACACGTTCCACAAGGGCGATGAGAACAAAACCCAGAAGGCCATCGACGAGGCGGCACACGTTGTGGAGCTTGATCTGGTCAACAGCCGCGTTGTGCCCTCGGCGATTGAGGCGCGCGGGGCCATTGGCTTCTGGAATGCCCCTGATGAGCAGTATGTGCTCTATGTGTCCGGCCAGGCCGTGCATGCGCAAAAGGGCCAGATGGCGGGTGCCATCTTCAAGGTGGATCCGAGGCACGTGCGGGTGATCGGCCCCGATGTGGGCGGAGGCTTTGGGGCCAAGAACTTTGTTTATCCTGAAAACGTACTGGTGTGCTGGGCCGCCAAGAAGCTGGGTCGGCCGGTCAAATGGGTCGCCGACCGGGGCGAGAACTTCACCTCGGAGATCCACGGCCGCGACCACCTGACCAAGGCAACTCTGGCCCTGACCGCGGATGGTAAGATCACCGCCCTCAAGGTCGACACCGTCGCCAATATGGGGGCCTATCTCTCCAGCTTTGCAACCATCATCCCCACAAGCGCCAGTTGGGTGGTTATGGGCGGCATTTATGATGTTCCGGCCATCTCCATGCATGTGCGCGCGGTCTTTACCAATACCGTGCCGGTAGATGCCTACCGCGGCGCAGGGCGGCCGGAAGCGGCCTACATTATTGAGCGCCTCATGGACATTGCCGCGACCAAGACCGGCATCGACCGCTTTGAGCTGAGGCGCCGGAACCTGATCCGAAACTTCCCCTACACCCAGGCCCTGGGCATGGTGATCGATTGCGGGGCGTTTGAACAGAACCTGGATCTTGCCAGCCAGAATATCGGGCTTGGCGATATCGACAAGCGCAAGAGGAAATCCGCCAAGAGCGGCCTATTGCGCGGTGTGGGTGCGGCCACCTATTTGGAAGTCACGCTCGGCAATCCGGCAGAGGCCACAGAGATCCGCTTCGAAGCTGACGGCACGGTAACGCTCGTGGTGGGCACGCAGTCCACCGGCCAGGGCCATGAGACCGCCTATGTGCAGCTGCTGGATGAAGAACTGGGCATTCCCGCAGACAAAGTCACTGTCCTGCAGGGCGACACGGGGAAGATTGAAACGGGCGGCGGCCATGGCGGCTCGCGCTCGCTCAGCATGGGCGGTGTGGCCTTGATGAATGCGGCAAGCGATGTGCGCGGCAAAGGCGTGCGGGCGGCGGCCCATGTGCTGGATGCGGCGCCGGAGGAGATTGAGTTCAAGGACGGTCTCTTCACCGTGCGCGGCACCAACCGCACCATCTCCGTTCTAGAGCTAAGCCTTGCCATCGCCAGCGCAGACGATCTGCCCGAAGATGTGCCCGCCACCCTGACAAGCAAAGGCGCCTCACAGCGCGAAGCCTTCAACTATCCCAACGGCTGCCATATGGCTGAGGTGGAGATTGACCCGGAGACCGGTGTCATCGACTTGCAGCGCTATGTGATCGTGGATGATTTCGGCAAGGTCGTGAATCCTCTCATCGCCGAAGGCCAAGCCATAGGTGGCACGGTTCAGGGCATTGGCCAGGCTTTACTGGAAGCCACAGTGTTCGACACGCAAAGCGGCCAGCTGCTTTCGGGGAGCTATATGGACTATGCCCTGCCCCGGGCGGACGATGTGCCCAATATCGAGGTTCATCTAAACCAGGATCAGCCCACAAAGACCAATCCTCTGGGCGTGAAGGGCGCCGGCGAGGCCGGCTGCACCGGTGCACCGCCCGCTTTGGTGAACGCGGTGTGCGATGCGCTGGCTGAGCTGGGCGTTGAGCATATCGACATGCCACTGACGCCGGAGAAGATCTGGCGCACCATCGCAGAGGCACGGAGCTGAGCCTACGCGGGGATCACGCTGAACGCGATGCAGATCATGCGCTGACCTGTAATGACCGGCTTTGTTTGGGCGTACATATAAGCCGGGAACAGGGCGATCGAGCCTTGATCGGGCCACACATTCAAGCTGGGCAGTTTGCGCCGGCCGCCAATGCTGGCCGGCGACGGGCCCAACGTGAGTGCGGCCGCACTGCTTTTGGCTTCCCCCCCGTCCGGCACCTTCACGTAGTAGTAGCCGCACAGATGCGCATCATTATGGATTTCCGGATCCTGGTCCGAGGGGCCCTCATATATCCGTGCCCAGCCGTCCAGAATGTACTGATCGGGAATGGTGCGCATGAACGGCGTTTTCCGGCGCTTATCCAGGCCGTCATAATAGGCATCCACGTGCTCGCAGATCAGATTTTCCAGCTCATAAAGCGGCCCGGTCTCAGCACCAAACAGCTCTTCGGTCACCCGGAAATCACCGCGCGGCTGGCGCACAGACACGGTGGTTTGCGCATAGACCGCAGTCTCTAGGGACATGTTGAACGTTGCCGCCGATCCATAACCCTCAGGGGGCTCGAGCTTGCCCATTGAGGTGAACCTCTCAAAATCCAAAAGCTCAGCTGCCGCTGCGCGCCCTTTCACTTCATTTGTGGCGATGATCTTGAGGCTCAGAGCTTCGGTATCTCCCGGTGTGACTTTCAGCCAGGTCTCAGAGGCTGCCAGTGCGTCTGTGTATTTCCGCCGGGCCAGGAGCGCGCGCGTATGCTCTTTGTGCAGCTCTACGTTTTCGGGGTCGAGGGCCACCAGCTTCTTGTAGGTCGTCACTGCCAAATCCAGCTTTCCTGACCGTTGGGCCGTTGTGCCCAGCAAATGGAGTATCTCCATGTTTTCAGGCGAACGTTTGGCAAGCGGTTCCAACAGCTCCAGTGCCACGGAGAAATCATCGATTTCTGCATAATGCCTGGCCATTGTGAAATGCTGCGCCGGATCGTCTGTGCTGGCGAGCAGGGCTTGGCGGCATTTGTCAAAATGTGCCTTGGCCTTTTGAAAATTGCGCTCACGGCTTGCTGCGGCGCCGGCCATAAGCCGTGCCTGCATTGCGTTTAAGTGCCCGCTCCCAGCCGCAGCACCCCCTGATACCGAATTGGTCTCAGCATCGCCCAGCACGGCCGAATGCCCAGCCCAAGATGCATCCTTGGTCACAATTTGCCTGTAATGTTGCGCCAGTACCCGCACTCAATCTGGCGCGCGCCTCTATTATTCTGAATTTATCTTAACGGCAAAATGTAACGAAATCCACGAATCAAGTAGGAAAAGCGCTAACTGTGCAAAACTGCAGGGGAAAATAGAACAATGGCGATTTTTGGATCTGTCCCGAACGTGCCCGTTGCCCGCCACGACCGGTCTGCCGGCATGGCAGATGACATAGATTTTGAGATCAAGGGAAGCGAGTCCCAGTTTATCGAAATCGAACTGGACCCGGGCGAAAGCGCGATTGCGGAAGCCGGGAGTTTGATGTTCAAAGACGCCCACATCACCATGGAAACGGTGTTCGGCGACGGCTCCGAGCCGGCCAGCGGGGGCGGCTTTCTGGACAAGCTCGTGGGAGCCGGCAAGCGGCTGGTGACCGGGGAGAGCCTGTTTACCACAGTTTACACCCACCAGGGCGAAGGCAAAGCGCGCGTGGCCTTTGCCTCACCCTATCCCGGGCACATTGTGCCCATGAAGCTTGATCAAATGGGCGGGCGCCTGATTTGTCAGAAAGATGCGTTCCTGTGCGCAGCCCGCGGCGTCTCGCTGGGGATCTATTTCCAACAAAAGATCATGACCGGCCTGTTCGGCGGCGAAGGCTTTATCATGCAGACCCTGGACGGGGACGGCTGGGCCTTCATTCATGCCGGCGGCACCCTGGTGGAGCGCACGCTTGAGGTGGGTGAGCAGATCCACGTGGACACGGGCTGTGTGGCTGCGATGACGCCGACGGTGGACTTTGATCTTGAGCGGGCCGGATCCATCAAATCCATGATCTTTGGCGGCGAAGGCGTGTTCTTTGCCCGGCTCACCGGTCCCGGCAAGGTGTGGATTCAAAGTTTGCCCTTTTCCAGGCTCGCCGGACGCCTATATGCATCCATGCCCCAGACAGGTGGTCGCCGCACCGGCGAAGGCTCCGTCTTGGGTGGTCTTGGCGACATGCTGGACGGTGACCGCTACTGACACAAAGTTGACAGTGCCAAGTCTATAGACATTTGTGTAACACCTGGAACTGACGAGGATTTTGATCCAAACTCTAATCGGAATGACAAGCGAAACGGAAGTCCTCTGCACCCCTGAACCTGCTCCGGCTGCTGAAAAGCCGCGCGGCACAGAGGTGATCTCTGCGTTTGTCAAAACACTGCCCAACAAGCCCGGCGTCTACCGCATGCTGAATGAGGCCGGTGATGTGCTCTATGTGGGCAAGGCGCGCAACCTGAAAAAGCGCGTGCAGAGCTACACCCGGCTGGTGGGGCACGACACGCGCATTGCGCGGATGATCCTGGCCACATCGTCAATGGAATTCGTGACGACGGCCTCGGAGGCCGAAGCGCTTCTGCTGGAAGCCAATCTGATCAAGAAGCTCAAACCCCGCTTCAACGTGCTGTTGCGCGACGACAAGTCGTTCCCCTACATTCTGATCACCAAGGACCACGCCGTGGCCCAAATCAGAAAGCATCGCGGCGCGCGGAGCCACAAGGGGGACTATTTCGGGCCTTTTGCCTCTGCCGGCGCAGTGAACCGCACGATTAATGCACTGCAGCGGGCTTTCCTTCTGCGCTGGTGCTCAGATTCCGTCTACGACAACCGCACCCGGCCATGCCTCCTCCATCAGATCAAACGCTGTGCAGCGCCCTGCACGGGTGAGATTTCGGAAGAAGATTATGCGGAGCTCGTTGGGGAGGCCTTGCAGTTCCTGTCCGGCCGCAGCCAGAAGGTGAAGAACACTCTGGCCAAAGCCATGGAAGATGCCGCCGAGGTTCTGGATTTTGAACAAGCTGCGCGTTACCGCTACCGAATATCGGCGCTCAGCCACGTACAGGCCCACCAGGGCATCAATCCGCAATCGGT
>JBCDDQ010000293.1:0-6265 GCA_039180225.1 Pseudomonadota bacterium | reverse complement strand
GGTCTATCTCTTAACTTTTCAGAATAAGGGCGCCTGATCCCGGTGATTTCACCATTGTTCTGCTCCAGGCGCGCCGCCAACCTTGTTGTTTAACGTCTTGATATTCTTACATTTATTTTCTGGAATGAGATGCCGGACCCGGCGTCCCCACAAACCGGGGCTCCCTCTAGCATGGGCGGCGGTAAGACGCAACCGCGTGCGGGTCTAAGAATCCCTGCGGCATGGCCGCACACACGGGCGTTCTTGTCTCCGGGTTAAAGCCAAGGGTGCGGCAGGCGCGGACTGTTTGCGTATGTGGTCAGCGCGCCGTTCCTCCCGTCTGGCACCGCGGTGGAACCGACAGAAAGTGGCGTCTTTTTTGTTCAATTTCAATCCTTTAACGGAAATTGGGTTCGTTTCGCCGAATCACACTTTTGGACATCTATGCCAAAATTGGTATAAAAATTAGGATTTTATTGCTTGACAAAAGCTTATATGTTCCTTATATGTTCTCTTCTCAGACACAGGAGGATCAAGATGGCGCATACGACTAAGGAGCAACTCACTTCCAACAATTTGAAGCCAGTCACGGCCAGCCGGCCACACTGTACTCAAGAGGATTTTCTTCGAGACCACGCAGAGTGCACAAGGAGCAAAACGCAATGCTCAGCAAGCTTATCCACATAACGGCAATGAGGTAGGGTGTAAGTGCAGAGTTTTCATGCGGCTAAAATGAGGAAATACTATGTTTTCGGTAGTTCATATGTACTATATTTCCGGCGTTTTATGTTCCGAGTTCAGGTTAGTTGTTGGTTCCATAGAACCGTCGGGGGGAATTGTTGCTGCTTAGGGAACCGCATGCAGGGGCGTAGGGTATTCCGAGGTCAGCATTCAAAGTTAAGAGGGGCAAAGAATTATGACAGTGTTTTCAAGAACTTGGCTCGTTCTCGCCGCCTGCACCATTGGTGCGGCATTGGCTTTCTCCGCTCCGGCATTGGCAACGGGTGGCGGCGGCGGCGGTGGCGGCGGTGGGGGTGGCAATGGCGGCGGTTTGTTTGAGCGGGAGGATGCCAGACAGGCGCCGAGAACCCGGCGCAGATCGCCCACCCGGACGCGAAAAATCAGACCGCGAAGAACCAAGAAGCGGCGCAAGATTCGCAGGAAAAGGACAGCACCCGTCGTGGTGGTGCGCCCGGCTCAGAGTATTGAGGAGGCCGCCAACAGGGCGAACAAGAGCACCGAGCGTTGTAAGCGCTTCAACAAACAGTTCGTCAGCCGCCGCATTTGCATGACGCGGATGATGAAGCAGTTCTCCATCGACTTGAAGGCGAACGAGAAGAAGTTGCCGGAAAAGGCGCCGGCCAAAGTGGAAACAGTGAGCCAGGTGATCGAAAGCATGGACAGGAAGACGCCGAAGGAAGAGACCCTGTCGGCGTTGGAGCAGGCGCGCAGTGCGTTTGCGGTTTCCATGGAACTTGCCAAGGAAGAAGATGCAGACGGCGAAAAGGGGTATGTGGAGGCCCTGCAAATGATCGAAAGTGTACTTGAGAATGCGTATGAGGCTTTATCTGAGGCGGGTTAACGTGCCCGCATGGCGCCGGCTTGGCGTCCTTCTGGCGCTTCTGTGGTGCGCAACTGCCTCGTGGGACATGCCGGTCGCCCGCGCTGAGGCGGCAACGGGAGACCGGGTGGCGCTCATCATTGGCAATGCCGAGTATCAGCATCTTGAAAAACTGAAGAACCCCACAAACGACGCGCGTGCGTTAGCGGCCAAACTGAAGAGTGTGGGGTTTGCCGTGACGCTGCTGGAAAACCTGGACCGGCGGGGCATGGTGTGGTCGGTCTCAGACTGGCTCCGCCTGACTCGCAGCGATCAAACCGCCGTCATCTACTATGCCGGGCATGGCATTGAAGTTGCCGGGCGCAACTATTTGCTGCCAGTGGACATGCCGCTGCTCAACTTGGGCATGGAGGACCTCATAAGGTCCGAGGCGATCTCGCTGGACGATCTGTTGGCTGATGTGAATGCCGCACCGGCGCGGCGCGGGATCGTGATCTTGGATGCGTGCCGCGACAATCCGTTGGCGCACGGCACACGGAGCGTCGGCGGCACGCGCGGCATGGCCAGGGTGGACAATCCGTTCGGGACCTTTGTGATGTATGCGGCCGGAGCGCGCCAAACCGCGCTGGACTATTCGCAAGGGGACGGAAACAACGGCCTCTTCACCAAAACGCTTCTCAAACATATTGGCAGCAGCGACCTGGAGCTGCGACGTCTGGCGATCAAGGTGCGCGATGAGGTGGCCCGCATCGCCAAGACGCAGTTCAACCATCTGCAGATCCCCAGCTACTACGATCAGATGACGGGCGACTTCTTTTTCGCTAAAGCGACACCGGCGCAAGAACCGGTCAGCGCACCAGAGCGCACCACATCGAAACTCTGGAGCGTGGAGCAGATTCGCAACGCCGTTGAAGGCAGCACATTCCTCTTCAATGGCGGAAAAGAAACGCTCTACTTCTCCTCCACGATGAAGAACACGCTGAGCGAAAATCTCGGCGCTGAGTTCATGAAGAAGAACATCCGCAAGGACGTGGTGGTCGAAATCCCTTTTCTCGCCAAGATCATCGCAGAGGGCGGTGCGGTTCAGTACATCGAGGGCATTGGGGGAATTGCTCAGGGAACCAAAGACCGCGGCTCAGCCTTGTTCCTGTTGCAATCCACGGCCGCTGACAAAACGCTGGCGCGATTTGCAAAGACCGACCGGGTGTTCGCCACACTTCGCCTGAAGGGGGCCGCAGAACGCCCGGAATGCGCCAGATCGAACTGGCGAAGCCTTTTGGGCTTTAAAGGAAAACTCGCCGTAAAGACCGCCGAGTGCGTCTTGCGCAAAGGCAATCACCTTGCCGGCAATTGACCGGCGCGAGGCCGGCCAATCCTGCCGCAACGCTGGCAACCTTAAAGGCTTAGAACCAGGTGAGGGGTGCCGTCAGAGGTCTTCTCCGCCGTCACTCCGGTGCGGTCGATCACACCTGAGACCCTTTGGCGGAAGTTGCTGAGACCCTCAAAGGTCACCACGTCCACCGGCTCATCAAACATCAGTGTCACCCGGTAGCGCCCAGGCTCACTCATGGCCTGCACACCGGTCACTTCGCCGCTAAAGGGCTGGTGCAGATAGTGCCCGCTCACCTTTTGGCCGAGCGCCACCGGTGCGGGCGCGGGCCGGTTGCCCACGGCGGCATGGAGCGTGTTCCAGTCCTTATAGCCGTGCTGCTTGGCCAAAAGCTCCAGAGCGCGGCTGTGACCAATGGTGGTGCCGGCCGCGGCAAGCTCGCCGCGCAAACGCTTGGCTTGAGCTTTCAGGGCATCCAGCCCTGGCAATTGCAGAGATACAGTCATCGTCAACCTCATTCAGTTCATCTGAAGCGGGGTTCTCAAAAGGGGGCTCGCGTTACCCTCGTGCCCGCATGTTCTGATGGGGTTCGATGGGATATGATCGTCTCAGAGCTTCACCTCGGCAGTGCCTTTGCGAGCGGCAGGGGCTCTGGTCCCTCGACCGCTTAGGTAGGAAGCGCGCCGTTCGATGTCAATATGATTGCACAGCGCCGCCGGATGGGGTTTGATCGGCGGCTCACCAGCAACAGCAAGGCGCCGCTCCATGATCGACCAGACCACCTTGATCACCTACATCCTGATCGTGCTTGGCTTTGTCTTCATTCCGGGCCCGGCCACCTTGCTCACGGTGGCCCGCGCGGCCAGTTCCGGCACGCGGGTGGGCATCGCCACCGGCGCCGGCGTGGCCATGGGCGATATCATCCACACCGCCATGGCCATCATCGGTATCTCGGCCATCATCGCGGCGTCCGCGACCCTCTTCAGCCTGATCAAGTATCTGGGCGCGCTGTACCTGATCTATCTGGGGGTCAGAGCCGTCCTGGAGAAGGCCCCGGCGGTCCCGGGCACAGGTGCCATTGCGTTGAGCGCTCCCAAGGCGTTCCGCCAGGCTGTCCTCGCTGAAGTGCTGAACCCCAAGACGGCGCTCTTCTTCCTGGCGTTCCTGCCGCAATTTGTGAACCCTCAGAACGGCTCGGTGCTGCTTCAGCTCACCGTGCTGGGTGTGATCTTCGTGCTCTTGGGCTTGCTCAGCACCGTGGTGTTCGCGGTCGGCGCCGGCCGGCTGGGCAACTTCCTCAGGCGCAACCCCACCATGCTGAAATGGCAGGGCAAGGTGGTGGGCACTATCTATTGCGCGCTGGGCCTGCGTCTTGCCCTCCAGGAGCGCTGAGCCGGTTACGCCCGCGCGGCGCTGATCGCCTGCACGATGGCGCGGCGGTGCAGCTTGATGAGCTCAAGGTTGCCGGGCAGGATCTTGGCGCTCTCAGCCATGAGTTCCAGCACCTGAAGCTGGTTTGACAGACCGTTCATCTGGCGCGCCAGCTGGGCGCGGACTGATTTGCCCGTATCCGGATCGGCGGCGAGTTCTGCGCCTTGGCGCATGGCTTTGCGCAGTGAAACCTGGCTGTCTTCCAGGGCAAGCACAAAGGCGCCCAGGCTGACGCTGGCCAAAACGCCCGGCACTTGTTCATACGAGGTAAACCCGGCGCGCTTGAAGAGATCAGGATCGCGCTGGGCTGCGGTTTGGGTGGCCTGCGCCCGGGTGATGAGGCCAAGAGTGCCGAGGCTCTGCCGGGGCGTGGCCGATGCCGTGGCCTGACGCTTGGATGTGTTGCGGAAAAGCTGGATCGCGGCCAGCACATCACGCTCCTGCAGCTCCACCTGGCGGCTGGCAATCGCGCCAATAGCCTGGCTGATTTCCGCCCGCGCCGCATCTTGCTCGCTGGTGTGGAACGCCATGGAGAGCCCGGCCTTCACCGCAGTGAAAAGACAGGCCGCAAAGACAAAGCAGACGAGGGGGTGCTTGTGGAAGAACAGTTTCATTTTACGCTAACTCACGAACGCAACAACTTAACCTCCCGATCATGGCCCAGAAGTCTTACGATAGGGTGAGCAAAAAGCACTTGGATTGGCCTGCTGGGCGGCTTGGGCTAAACTGCCCGCCAACACGCCATCGCCAAACCCGGAGAGCCCCATGCCCAGCATCCTGACCCCAGACCAGCGCACCGCGTTCGATCAGGACGGTTACGTTCTGATCAGGGGGTTCTTCGATGCTGAGGAGGCCTCCCTTTTACAACGGGCCATGGAGGAAGACCCGGCCATCCGCGGCCATTTCTATGATCGCGGCGATGCGGAAGGCATGACCACCAAGATGGCGGTGTGGAACCATCCGGGCGACAGCGTCTACGGCCTCGCCGCGCGCAGCCAGAAGATGGTGGACACCATGGAGGACCTGCTCGGCGGCGAGGTTTATCATTACCATTCAAAGATCACCGCCAAGGAGCCCCGCGAGGGCGGGGCCTGGGAATGGCATCAGGATTACGGCTACTGGTATAACAATGGCTGCCTGTTCCCGCTGATGGCCTCTGCCATGATCGCGCTGGACAAGTGCACAAAGGCAAACGGCTGCCTTCAGGTGCTGAAGGGCTCGCATCATTTGGGCCGCATCGATCACGGCCTCCTGGAGGGCACCCAGGTGGGCGCCGACTTGCGCCGGGTGGAAGAGGCCAAGGGAAAGCTGGATCTGGTCTATTGTGAAATGGAGCCGGGCGATGTGCTGTTCTTCCACTGCAACACGCTGCACCGCTCCGACCAGAACCGCTCAGACGACCGGCGCTGGACCCTGATCTGTTGCTACAATGCGGCCCGCAACGATCCTTATCTGGACCATCACCACCCGCGCTACACGCCCCTTGAGAAGGTGCCCGATGAGGCCATAAAGGACGCGGGCCTGAAGTTCTCAGATGCCGTCAACGAAGACGATTTCATGAAAAAATCAACGCCGCCGCCAGAGCTGCGCAAGAAGGGCGGCAAGGTGTTCGTGGCGGATTAGAGAGACCCCGCGCCCTTGCGCACGCGGGGAGAGCATCACCATCCCCCACAATCGTAATCCCCGCACTCTCCTCCGTCATCCCCGCACTTTCTCCCGTCCTCCCCGCGAAAGCGGGGACCCGGGGGCAACACGCTCTGGGTCCCGGATATTTGCGTGCGCAAATTCCGGGATGGCGCGACGGGGTGCTGCGGCCTCCCTCCATTGTCATCCCCGCACTCTCTTCCGTCCTCCCCGCACTTTCTTCCGTCATCCCCGCGAAAGCGCACTAGTGTCCGGGATTTATGGGGTGAGTCAAAGTGCACGGCAGACTTTGCCTAGTGTTTAGGCCAGAATTTAGGTGT
>JBCDDQ010000292.1:0-6295 GCA_039180225.1 Pseudomonadota bacterium | reverse complement strand
TCCCACCGAAACGGAAGTTTCAAACAGTCTGGCGCATATCATTGGCCAAGCAAAGGGCAGGGTGGCTGTGACCACTTTTGCCTCCAATGCCGGACGCGTTGAGGCGGTGGCCAAAGCGGCCTATCAGGCTGGCCGCCACCTGATCGTTGCGGGCCGCTCGCTCGATCGCGTGATCGCAGCCGCCAGGACGACCGGGTATCTGAAGGATGTGCATGAGGTCTTGTCACCGGAAGAATTCGGCTATTTGCCTCCCGACAAGGTGGTGTGCCTGTGCACTGGATCGCAGGGCGAGCCCCGCGCTGCCCTGGCACGGATCGCTGACGACACCCACCCACAAATCGTTTTTGAAGAGGGCGATACGGTCATCTTCTCTTCAAAGACCATCCCTGGGAACGAGAAGGCCGTGTCACACGTGGCCAACCTGCTGGCAGGCCAGGGGGTGGAAATCATCGATTCCGACGATGCGCTCGTGCATGTCACCGGCCATCCCCGCAAAGAAGAGCTTCGGCAGCTCTATGGCTGGCTCAAGCCGGACATTCTGGTGCCCATGCATGGGGAATTGCGTCATCTGACGGAACAGGCCCGGTTCGCATCCGATTGCGGCGTGCCTGAGACCGTGGTCGCAGCCAATGGGGATATGGTGCGGCTGGTTCCAGGACCGGCGGATGTGATTGACGAAGTCCCGTCCGGGCGCATCCATCTTGATGGTCGATTGTTCGTGCCGTCAGAGGATGGACCGGCCCGCGAGCGGCGGCGCATCTCATTCGCCGGAGCTGCCACGGTCAGTGTGGTTCTGAATGATCAGGATCAGATCGTGTCCCAACCCGAGGTCAGGCTTTATGGGGTGCCGAATGAGGATGCCTATGGGGTGCCGTTGGAGGACGCTATATTGGACGCGATTGAAGAGGCGTTCGAGGCGCTGCCGAAGCCACGGCGTAAATCAGATGAACTGGTGGCCGAGATGCTCCGCCGCGCGGCAAGGCGCGAATGCACCGCCCGGTGGGGCAAGAAACCCCTCACCGAGGTGATTGTTCACCGGGTCTAGATGACGACTTTGGAAGATTCAGTCTGATGTGGAGCTCGCGCAGTTGCGCAGCGGTTACATCGGACGGCGCGCCCATGAGCAAATCTTCGGCCTGCTGGTTCATGGGGAACATGGTCACTTCGCGGAGGTTCTCCTCATCACACAGCAGCATGACGATGCGGTCGATGCCCGGTGCAATGCCGCCGTGGGGCGGGGCGCCATATTGCAGAGCGCGCAGCATCCCGCCGAACTTGTCCTCAAGGATTTGCCGGTCATAGCCGGCAATGGCAAAGGCGCGTTCCATAATCTCAGGCTTGTGGTTCCGGATTGCCCCTGAGGACAGCTCCACACCGTTACAGACAATGTCGTACTGGTAGGCCAGCACGTTCAGCGGATCCTCGCCGTTGAGCGCCTCGAGGCCGCCTTGGGGCATGGAGAAGGGGTTGTGAGAGAAATCGACCCTTTTGTCGTCCTCGTTCCACTCAAACATGGGGTAATCCACGATCCAGCAGAACGCGAATTGATCTTTATCCACCAACTCCAGCTCTTCTCCCACCCGGGTGCGCGCAGCGCCGGCAAAGCTGGCAAACGCATTGGGTTTGCCGCAAACGAAGAACACCGCATCGCCATCTTCTAGACCCAGCTGACTGCGCACCGCTTCGGTGCGCTCTTCCCCAATGTTCTTGGCGATGGGGCCTGCACCTTCGCCATCGCGGAAGAAGATATAGCCAAGGCCCGGTTGGCCCTGTTTTTGCGCCCAGCCGTTCATGCGGTCACAGAATGCTCTGCTGCCGCCGGTTTTGGCCGGAATGGCCCAAACACGCACTTTCTCGTCGGCCTCGATTTGGCCGGCGAAGATCTTGAACCCAGAGCCTGCAAAATGGCTTGTCACATCCTCCATGACGATGGGGTTGCGCAGGTCCGGCTTGTCGGAGCCGTATTTGGCCATGGCATCCGCATAAGCGATGCGGGGGAAACTCTCTGTCACCCGCCTGCCGTCCGCGAACTCAACGAAAAGATCGCGCAAAACGGGCTCGACAGCATTGAACACATCGTCCTGGGTTACGAAGCTCATCTCGATGTCGAGCTGGTAAAACTCGCCGGGAGACCGGTCAGCCCGCGCGTCCTCATCGCGGAAACAGGGGGCGATCTGGAAGTAGCGGTCAAAGCCCGACATCATGATCAGCTGCTTGAACTGCTGGGGGGCTTGGGGCAGGGCGTAGAACTTGCCCGGGTGCATGCGCGAAGGCACCAAGAAGTCCCGAGCGCCCTCCGGCGATGAGGCCGTTAGGATCGGGGTTTGGAACTCAAAAAACCCCGCTTCCGTCATGCGCCGGCGCACAGAGGAGATGATCTGCGCGCGCTTCATGATGTTGCGGTGGATGGTATCGCGGCGCAGATCAATGAAGCGGTACTTCAGGCGCGTTTCCTCAGGATAGTCCAGCTCGCCGAACACGGGCAGCGGCAGCTCCTTGGCGGCGCTCAACACCTCAAGCTCAGAAATGAAAATCTCCACTTCGCCGGTGGGAAGGTTCGGGTTGATCGTGTCGTCGGTGCGTGCTTTGACTTCGCCGTCCACGCGGATCACCCACTCCGCACGCACAGTCTCGGCAGCCGAAAAAGCCGGTGAATCCGGATCCGCCACCACCTGAGTGATGCCGTAATGATCGCGCAGATCAATAAACAACAGACCCCCATGATCTCGCACGCGGTGAACCCAGCCGGACAGGCGCACCTTGCTGCCTACGTCCGATGCGCGGAGATCATTACAGGTGTGGGAGCGGTAAGCGTGCATCAGTCTTCATCTCTGGGCTGGTTTTCTTTGGAAGTTGGCGGATTTCTCGCCGCGCGGACAAGCGCACGGGCTGGCTTATTTGTCAAGATCAGCTGTAAAAAAGCTCAGTGCGAAAAAGGAAGCCGATCCATGCAGGACTTCAGATTCATCAAGGTAACCGATGTTGGCGCCACACGCTGGCTTGAGTATGACCGGCCCCCGGTCAACGCATTCACCCGCGAAATGGTGGAGGAGGTGCGGAGCAGCTTGCACACGGCCTTGGCAGATCCTTTGGTGCGGGTCGTGGTGATGGCCAGTGCGGGTGAGCGCTACTTCAGTGCCGGCGCTGATTTGAGAGAGTTCCGCGGGATGGACAGGGCCGGAATGGCCAGTTGGGTGGAACTCTGTCACGAAATCGCGGACCTTTTGCGGGGCTCACCAAAGCCCCTGCTTGCCGCCATAAACGGCACGGCGGTGGGCGGCGGCCTTGAGATGACCCTTCACTGTGATCTGCGGTTCGCCGCCCAAGACGCTAAATTCGGGCAGCCAGAAGTGCAGATCGGCTTCATTCCTCCCATCGCCACCACACAGGCCCTGGCGCGGCTTATCGGACGGCCTAAAACCCTTCGATATCTCTACTCAGGCGCAATGATCGAGGCGGATGAGGCACTCAGGTGGGGGCTTGTGGATGAGTTGGTGGCGGCGAAAGACTTGCGCGCGCGGGTCCAGGCCTATGCCGATGAGCTGACGGCCAAGTCCGCCACAGCGCTCAAAGCGATCCGACAGTCCGTCACGCTTGGGGCTGGGATGAGCTTTCAGGAGGGCATGCTCCTGGAAGGTGAGCTGGCTGCAGCGTTGGCGGACACTCACGACTTCACGGAGGGCATAGACGCCTTCCTGAGCAAACGCTCCCCGCACTGGGAGCGGCCTGACGAGGCTTAAGAGAAACGGTTGTTGCGCGGGAAGCCTTTGGGCGGCAGGCGCCCAGCCTGGGCTCTCTTGCCAATCCAGTCACGCAGTTTCTCAACTGTCCAGGTGCGCCCGGCCGAATCTTGCCACGTCAACCCATCTGCGAGTTTGAAGGTCTTGGCGTCGGACAAACCGCCATCCTTGTAGCTCTGAAGCTTATTGCCGCGTCCGCGGGTCATTTCCGGAAGATCCTCCAGCGGGAAGATGAGCAGCTTCCGGTTCTCACCGACAACAGCCACATGATCGTCGTCTTCCTTGAGCCGCGAGCATGTCTGCGCTTCATTGGGCAGCTTCACATTGAGCACCTGCTTACCTTTGCGCGTGTTGGCCACCACCTCTTCTTCCGACACCACGAAACCGCGTCCATCGCTGGACGCCACGATCAGCTTCGCGCCCGGCACATGGACCATCAGCGAGACGATGTCATCGCCGGCATCCATGTCTGCCATCAGGCGCACCGGTTCACCATGACCCCGTCCGCCCGGCAGGCGATCTGCTCCAAGGGTGTAGAACTTGCCGGAGGACGACAGCAAAACCAGCTTGTCCGTCGTTTCGGCGTGGAACACGAACCGTCCCTTATCACCATCCTTGTAGCTCAGGCCGCTGGTGTCTGCGAGGTGGCCCTTCATGGCGCGGATCCATCCCTTTTCAGAGCAGACCACGGTCACCGGCTCTTTTTCGATCATGGCGGCTTCCAGATCGAAATCGCCTTCGGGTGCTTCGGCAAACTCTGTGCGCCGCTTGCCGAGTTCTGTTTTCTTGCCGAACTTGGCCCGGGTTTCGCGGATCTCCTCAGAAATCTTCGTCCATTGAGCGTCTTCTGAACCGAGCAGAGCTTTGAGTTCGGTTTGCTCCGCCGTCAGCTTATCGTGCTCGGTGCGGATCTCCATCTCTTCAAGCTTGCGCAAGGATCTGAGGCGCATGTTCAAGATGGCTTCAGCCTGCACGTCACTCAAGTTGAAGGTGGCGATGAGGCTGGCTTTGGCATCGTCTTCCTCGCGGATGATCCGGATCACCTCATCCAGGTTGAGGTAGGCCACCAGATAGCCGCCCAAGACCTCAAGCCGGTGGGCGATCTTCTCCAGCCGATGCTCGGTGCGCCGCACCAGCACTTCCTTGCGGTGGTCCAGCCATTGCCTCAGAACGTCGCGCAGAGACAGAACGTTGGGCACGACACCGCGCGAGAGCACGTTCATGTTGAGGGAGATCCGGGCTTCAAGATCGGTGACCTTGAAGAGGGATTCCATCAGCACCACGGGATCAACCGTACGGCTGCGTGGCTCCAGCACCAATCTGATGTCTTCTGCGCTTTCATCGCGTATGTCTGCCAGCAAGGGCAGCTTGCGCGCCTGCATCAGTTCGGCGATTTTCTCAATCAGCCGGCCCTTTTGCACCTGGTAGGGCATCTCCGTGACCACGATGCACCAGGTGCCGCGACCGAGATCTTCGGTTTCCCAGCGGGCTCTAACCCGAAAACTGCCACGCCCCGTCTTATAGGCCGCCTCAATGGTGGCGCGGTCATCGATGATGATGCCTCCGGTGGGGAAGTCCGGACCCGGGACGAACTCAACCAGTTTGGAGGCCGTTGCGTTCGGATGCTTGATCAGATGCAGGGCCGCGTCACACAGCTCGCCGGCATTGTGGGGCGGAATGTTGGTGGCCATGCCCACAGCAATGCCGCTGGATCCGTTGGCGAGCAGATTGGGAAATGCCCCGGGCAGGACTATGGGTTCAGAATCTTCTCCATCGTACGTCTCGCGGAAGTCGACCGTGTTCTCGTCGATACCGTCCAACAGAGCCATGGCCACTTCCGTGAGCCGGGCCTCGGTGTAACGCATGGCCGCAGCGTTATCGCCATCAATGTTGCCGAAGTTTCCCTGACCATCCACCAACGGATAGCGCACGGCAAACTCCTGGGCGAGACGCACCAGAGCGTCATAGACCGATTGATCGCCGTGGGGGTGATACTTACCGATCACGTCTCCCACAACGCGAGCGCACTTCTTGAAGCCCTGTTCGGGGTTCAGTTTCAGCTGGCGCATCGCGTACAGCAGCCGCCGGTGAACCGGCTTCAAGCCATCACGCACATCCGGCAGGGCCCGGTGCATGATTGTGGATAAAGCATAGGCCAAATAGCGCTCTTGCAGCGCCTCGCGCAGATTTATGCTCTCTGCACTGCCATCTGGTGGGGGGGATACGATCTCGCTCATGGCAGATTATCTATCTGATTTGCTTGAGTCGGAAAACACGCTACCGTGCCGCAAAGCCCCGGCGACACCTGAGATATCAACAACTTGGAGCAGGATCATGGCAGCGAAGAATATGCTGATCATCATGTCAGACGAACATTCCTTCGAAACCGCCGGCTGCTATGGTCACCCGATTGTCCAAACTCCAAATATCGACCGTCTGGCCGCCCGGGGCGCCCGCTTCACCAACGCTTATACGCCGTCACCCATTTGCGTGCCCACACGTGCTGCCATCCAGACCGGGCGGCATGTGCATGAGATCGGCACTTGGGACAGCGC
>JBCDDQ010000291.1:0-6333 GCA_039180225.1 Pseudomonadota bacterium | reverse complement strand
GGGTAGGCCCTCCTTACTTCTGCCCCACATACTACCTCCAGGAGAATAATAAACTTCTAATACGCCATGCTGGCGCTTTTGGGAGGCGCGGATTCACCATTGCATTGTGGGCAATTAAGGGCGAGGATTTGGCATGATTGCGGCGTTTTTCGCCGCTAAACTCCTATAGCTCAACGCGCGTCACGATCACGAGAGCCCGCCTCCATGCTTCTGCCGGACAGCACAGATTACGCAACGCTGAGAGACGCGTTCCGCTGGACAATTCCTGAGAGCTTCAACATTGCAAGAGTGGTGTGCGACGACTGGGCAGCCCGCGCGCCTGAGCAGGTTGCTCTCGTGCATGTGGACGCAGACGGGGCCGCGCGGCCTCTCACCTATCTGGAGCTTCAACGCGCCGCAAACCGGTTGGCCAATCTCCTAAAGGCAAGCGGCATTGAAGCGGGAGACCGGGTCGCCATCCTGCTGCCGCAAACTCCAGAGACGGCAATTGCTCACATTGCGATCTACAAGCTGGGCGCCATCGCCCTGCCGCTGGCAGATCTCTTCGGCGTGGAAGCCTTGGAGTACCGCTTCAACAATTCAGGAGCAAAAGCCCTGATCACCTCCCACGTCTCACTTGAAAAGATTTCAGAGATCCGTGACACCATTCCCGAACTTGTCCATGTGTGGTCCATCGATGGTCCAGGAGAAGGTGCCGCCGGATTGCATGAGGCTATGGCTGAAGCCCGCGATGCTTTCGAAACCGTGGATCAAGCACCTGACGATCCCGCCTTGATGATCTACACATCAGGCACCACGGGTCCGCCCAAGGGCGCGCTCCATGGCCACCGGGTGCTGGCGGGGCACCTGCCAGGCATCCAGTTTGCCCATGACTTCTTCCCTCAGCCTGGCGACTGCATCTGGACGCCCGCCGATTGGGCCTGGGCTGGCGGTCTTTTGAACATCTTGCTGCCCGGGCTCTATTTCGGTGTGCCGGTGGTTGGCCATCGGTTTGAGAAGTTCGATCCCGAACGGGCCTTCGCGCTTATGGCTGAACATCAGGTTCGAAACACATTCCTGCCGCCCACGGCACTCAAAATGATGCGGGCCGTGCCCAATCCAACGAGCAGGTACAACCTGAACGTCCGCACCTTGTTCTCAGGCGGAGAGGCGGTCGGCCGGGAGCTTCAGGACTGGTCCGTGGATCGGTTGGGGCAATCGATCAACGAGGTGTTTGGGCAGACCGAGTGCAACTTGGTGTTGGCAACCTGCGGGGCGGCAGGCATCTACCGAAAGGGCGCCATTGGCAAGCCTGTCCCCGGCCACGTGGTGGCCATTGTGGATGGCGACGGCACCCCGCTCCCTGCGGGCGAGGCCGGTGCCATCGCCGTACGCCAGCCCGACCCGGTGATGTTCCTGGAATACTGGGGGCAGCCGGAGGCCACACAACAGAAGTATATTGGCGATTGGCTGATCACCGGCGATCAGGGCCTCAGCGATGAGGATGGCTATGTCTACTTTGTGGGCCGCGACGATGACGTGATCACGTCGTCTGGCTACCGCATCGGCCCTGGCGAAATTGAGGACTGCCTGATCGGCCATCCCGCCGTAAAGCTGGCAGCCGCGGTGGGCAAGCCGGATGAGTTGAGAACGGAGATCGTCAAAGCCTTCATCGTGCTCAACGAGGGCTTTCAAGGCACTAAGGAATTGGCCGGAGAAATCCAGACCTACGTACGCGAGCGCCTCGCGGCGCACGAGTACCCCCGCGAGATTGCCTTTGAGAAGGATCTGCCGTTGACCACCACCGGCAAGGTGATCCGGCGCCTCCTGCGCGACAAGGCTTAACGAGCCGCCCGCGCCGGCAGAAGCGCAATCAGCGGAAGATCAAACCGGCGCCGCGCAACCCAGGCCAACAGCCCGCTTTCCAGCATCATCGACGCCATTGTGGCAATCGCGGTTCCCATGAGCCCATAAAGCGGGATCAGCAGCGCGTTGAGACACACATTGAACACCAGAATCACCAGCAGGATACTGGCGCAGTGCTTCTGGCAGCCGCACATGGACAACAACACCTGCATGGGACCGATGGCGGCACGAACCAGAAGCCCAACCGCAATCACGAACATCAATGGATAGCCAACCACAAACTCCGGACCGAACAGCCACAATAAGGGCTTGCCCAGGGCCAGCACGCCTGCCGCGGTGAGAAGAGATGGCCAGAAAGTCAGAACGCACGCTTTGCGATAGAGATCCAGCAAGCCCTCCCGGTCATTCGTGGCGCAGGAGGCGGAAAAGCGCGGGCCGAACGCCGATGCGATGGCAAAATAGACGAACGAGGTCAGGCTGATGGTGCGCACGGCGGCGTAGTAAAGCGAGATCTGATCGGCGGGAACGAAAAGCTTCAGCACCAGTACGTCCGAGTGCAGAAGCAGCATGGAAAAACCTTCCAGAAAGAACAACGCAAAGGCAACGCTCACCCATGTGCGCGGTTCATAGGTTTTGGGACCGGCGGGAACCTTCTGCGCGAACCGTCTGACCTGCATCACGTATTGTCCGGCCGTGATGATGAAAAGCGAGGCCAGCAAAGCAAGCGCCGCCGTAACGGCATTGGTCTCCAGCCCCGCCAGCTTGGCCGCCCCAATGAGCGCAATCATGATCAGCGGGCGGAGCACGAATGCGGGCACCAGCGCCAATCCGATCCAGCCTTGAGATTTCCCCGCCCCCTCCTGCATCTCGTTGAGGCTCTGCAGGGGCAGACACGCCAACACCAGAATCAAGGGCGCAGCCAGATCATCGGAGATCCGCCCGCCCAGCAGACTGACAACGGTGATGGCCACCACACAGCACACCGTGCCGGCCCACACGGCGCCTATTCTGGCGCTGGTGAGAAAGCCGCGGAACTTGTCCCATTCCCCTTTGGCACCGTACTCCGACAGAAACCGAACTGAAGCCCAGGGCAGGCCAAACGAGGTCAGCACCGACAAAACGCTCATCAGCACAATGCAGTAGGTGATGATCCCGAAGTCGTGGATTCCCATCCAGCGGGCGAGCAGAATTTGCGAGCCGAACGCAAGGCCGGCGCTCACCACCCGGATCGAAAAAGCAAACAACGCGCCACGCCGCGCCCGTGCATCCTCGCACTCACGGTCCATAAGACCGCTGAGCATGCCGCCCAGAAAACCTGTGCCCGATGCCGCCTGCATCTTCCCTTAGTCCCTAACGCGCGATGGCGCTCACGCTAAGGGATAAGCGATAATTTTTCCTTATCCGGCGAAGCCGCCATCATCGAGAAACTTCTGCTCTTCCGGCGTGGTCTCCCGGCCCAAAACCTCGTTGCGGTGCGGAAACCGGCCAAAACGCGCGATGATATCGTGGTGATCCTCAGCGAAGGGCACATTCTCCTCCAGGGTCGGGTCTGCTTTGAACAGCTTCACGCACAGCTCCTGGTCGGCCAGATCCTCAGAATGCATCAACGGCATATAGATGAACTGGCGCACGGCTTGCGGCACCTCGGCGTCAATCTTGCGCTCCAGCGCCAGCTTGGTCATCTCCGCCGCCTTTTGGTCTGCAGCAAACATGTCCGGTAAACCGCGATACATATTGCGCGGGAATTGATCGAGCAAAATGATCAGCGCCAGCAAGCCCTCCGCGCTGTCTGCCCATCCATCATGGGCGCCGTCGCGGGCCGCCTCATGGTCTGCCTTGAAGCGGTGGGTGATCTCCGCATCGAATTCATCGTCCTTTGCGAACCACTTCTTCTTGCCGGCCGCAAACCAAAAATCCAAAACGTCCCGAGGCTCCAGTGCTGCGCTCATATCATCCTCTTATGCCAAATTCGGAAAACGGGATGAACGACACCAACCCACCTTCGGCGAGCGCCGTTGCCTCTTCGGGCACCTCAATCAACCCGTCCGCCGCCGTCAGTCCGGAGATAAGACCCGAACCATCCCGTTGAAACTTATGAGCCATGCCGTCCTCAACCCAGCCCCGCCAGAACTCACGGCGGTCCGGCTTCTTCTTCGCAATAGAGAAGGCGGCCGGCAAAGCAAACCGCTTGGGCGGCGTCCATCGCGCGCCCTGCAGATGGGCAAACATGGGCTGAGCGTAGAAGAGAAAGCAGACGAACGCTGCCACGGGGTTGCCCGGGAGCCCAAGAAACACCGTATCGCCAATCTGGCCAAAGGCTAAAGGACGGCCTGGCTTCACCGCCAGCTGCCAGGCATGCAATCGTCCTTCGTCCGCCACCACACTGACAATGTGATCTTCCTCGCCGCGGCTGGCGCCCCCGGTGGTCAAGATCACATCATGCTCCCGGCTCGCCTCCAGGATCGTGCGTCGCACGGTCTCCTCATCGTCCGGCACAATCCCCAGATCGGTCACCGTCACGTTCACGGTCTCAAGCAGCCCGTTCAACAGGAACCGGTTTGAATCATAAACCTGGCCCTTCCGAAACGGCGCCCCGGGCTGCAGCACTTCATCGCCCGTCGACATAAGGGCCACGGACAAAGGTGCATAACACGCCACATCGCTTTGGCCCGTGGCGGCGATTGCTGCAAGATCCTGAGGCCTAAGCCGGCTGCCGGCAGCAGCCACAGCGGCGCCTTCTGAGAAATCCTCACCCGCTGCGCGCACATTGGCTCCCGGCTTGATGCCCGCCGGCAGCTCAACCGATTGCCCATCGCTCTCACAGTCTTCCTGCATGAACACCGTATCGGCCCCCTCCGGCATGCGGGCGCCGGTGAAGATCCGCGCCGCTGCGCCAGCTTTCAGGTCCAGGTCCCGCGTATCGCCCGCAGCAACACGCTGAGCGACATTGAGCCGGGTCATACCGTCCGTGTTCAGGTCGGCCGCCCGCACCGCATAGCCATCCACAGCCGCATTGGTGTGGGCCGGGATGTTGCGCGGCGCACGCACATCTTGCGCCAACACCAACCCATGGGCTACCTCAAGCGGCACCGTCTGAACCTTCGCAACCGGCGCCAACCGCTCGTCCAGCAGCGTCAGCACCTCGTCGTGGCGCAAGCGGTCCTTGTCGTGCAAAAAACAATCATCCAGCAATCGGCGGGCCGTGCTCATGAGCCAAGTCCGGTCAGACCGCTGACGAAGTCAGCAATGGCCCCAATGTCATCCCGGTGGAAGGCTGGGACCGGCTCTGCGTCCAGATCTCCGTTGGTGGCCACTGCCACCACATTCTCATCAGCGCCCGCCAGGCGGGGATGATCCATCTCCTCATTCACCGCTTCAATCTTCGGTATCTGCCCATGCCGGTAACCCTCGATGATCACAAGGTCGCACGGGGCGAGTTTGGCCAGCATCTCGTCCATGGGCGGTTCGTCTTCGGCCCGCAGCTCGTGGATCAGGGCCCATCGGTTGCGCGAGACAATGGCCACCTCATGGGCGCCGGCTTCACGGTGGCGGTAACTGTCGCGGCCGGGATGATCCAGATCGAAATGATGGTGGGCATGCTTGATGGTGGACACTTTGTGCCCGCGTCCGGTGAGTTCAGCCACCAGACTGGCGGTCAGCGTGGTCTTGCCAGCGTTTTTGTAGCCGGCAATCCCCAAAACCTTCTGCGTCACCGGGCACCCTCCTTCACCATACGTTCCGCCTCGGCCAAATCTTCAGGCCGGTTGGCGTTGAAGAAGGGGTCATAAGGGGTGGCTTCAAATTCGGCAACAGCCAGCCCATAGCGCCCGGTCCAGATGTCCACCTTGCGCAAACCTTCCTCGACCAGAGCGGCCCGCAAATCGGCCCTCAGCCGCACCGGCCACAAGCCGAACACAGGATGATGCCGCCCGCCCGACGCTGCGCAGGCCAGATCCGCGCCGTCACGCGCCACAGCCGCCATCAGCCGGCTCACCAGGTCGGTGGGAAAGAACGGCGTATCACAGGCAATGCTCACCACCCACTGCGCATCCGGAGCATGTTCGCCAGCCCAGTCAAGACCGGCCAAAACACCTGCCAGCGGTCCCGCAAAGCCTTCAACACTGTCGGGCGCCACCGGCAGCGCAAATCGCTCAAACCGCGCCGGATCGCCATTGGCATTGATCACCACGGAGCCCACTTGCGGGCGCAACCTCTCGATCACGTGGGAGAGGATGGGGCGGCCATCCAGCTCCAGAAGCGCCTTGTCGTTCTGGCCAAGCGCGCCCATGCGGCGTGCCAAACCGCCGGCCAGGATCACCCCTGCGCAAGAAGAGACGTCAGCCATCACACATCTACGGCCGCTTTGCGCCGGTGCTTCGGCGCTTCATCGCCAACTGCGTCGGCATCGGCGTCAAAGACAATCCGCTCTTGACCGGACAGAGCCATGAAGCGCTTGCCCCGCGCCCGGCCAATCAGGGTAAGCCCGGC